>JBHHXE010000056.1:0-12746 GCA_046756865.1 Nitrospiria bacterium
GAACTCTGGTCTCTTGTCGCTTACGTCCGGACGCTCCATCCGAATGAAGAAAATGAAATTGTATTTACGAAGCCCGGTACTGAGGAACCCGTATTTGAAAAAAAGCGGGTCAGATATCCAAAGGTGAGAGAGAAAAAGTTTTATGACCTCCTTGAAACATTGGCACCGGATGAAGAGGCTTATCAGGAGCAGGTTGTTTTGGGGGAAGAGATATTTAGCGAAGTGGGGTGCAATGCCTGCCATAAGGTTAATGGGGAAGGCGGGGAACTGGGGCCTGATTTGTCGAGAGCCGGTTTTATGCTTCAGACACAATTCATCTTTCGCTGGATACTGAACCCCCAGTCCTTCAAGCCGAAGACAAGGATGGCCAACCTGGATTTAAATGAGGAGGATGCCTTTGCGATTTCACTTTATCTAAGCACTCTAAAGGCGGACTCTCCAGGAAGCGAATTTCCAGGTAATGAAGGTAGCGATGCCGAGGACGAGGGGGTTTAGGAATGAAAATGTCACTGATCGCTAAGGCTGCGGCGCTTGAGCTTGGAATCTACCTTTTCATAAAGTTAGGGATGCCGCTTTTCACGAGTCCGCTTCCTTCCAGCGTGATCTCTATGTACATGATCCTGGTCACAATCTCGATCTTGCTCTATGTATCGATCTATGAAGATGATTACGGAAAATTTTATATCCCCATTACAGCTTTTATTCGAGGAGATGAGCAGGATAAGCCCGGTCGGAAAATGAGTCGGGTTGCTGTTTTGATCATGATCCCTCTGTTTTTCGGTTTCCGTACCTACCAGAGTGTGCAACCTAACTTTGAACCTCCCTTCCCGCAGCGCGTCATTCATCCCGCGCCTCCGGGGTCGGCGGCCGGATTCGTGAATCCGTATGGGGACGATGAAGCGAATCATGAAAAATATATTCAAGAGGGGAGAGAGGTTTTTTATCGTAACTGTGTTTTCTGTCATGGGGATAAGCTGGACGGAAAAGGGTTCTTTGCCGAAGCCTTGAATGTCAAACCGGCCAATTTTGCGGATCCCACAACGATCTCAATGCTAATGGAGTCTTTTGTCTTCTGGCGGGTCAAGACGGGAGGAATAGGGCTTCCTGAAGAAGCAACCCCATGGGATTCTGCAATGCCAAGATGGGAATTGATTTTGTCAGAAGAGGAACGATGGAAAGTTATTATGTTTTTATATGACTATACCGGATGGAAACCAAGAACCTGGGAGTTGGAGGGAGATGAGTAATCTGTTTAAAAGTAGAACAGGGTTTGTCTTCTTATTGGTCCTTGTATTCGGACTTCTGCCAGGATGGGTTCCCCCCCTCTATGCGGACGAGGAGGAAGGGTTGACCCCTCAAACTGAAGGGGAAGAAGAGCTTCCTGCAGATGAACTGGCTGCAGGGAAGAAAATTTACGAAAAACTATGTATTTCATGTCATGGCATTGAGGGAGATGGTGACGGGCCTGCTGCAGATCGTTTTCAACCCAAACCGAGAAGTTTTAAAAAAGGAGAATTCAAGTATCGCACGACGCCAAAAGGGTCTCTGCCCACAGATGACGATCTTTTCAAGGTGGTGACGAATGGACTTCCGGGAACAGGAATGCCTGATTGGGCAGATGTTCTCACCGAAAATAAGCGAAGGCAGGTCATCAAGTACATTAAGACCTTTTCGACAAAGTGGGATGAGCAGACAGAGCCTCCTCATGTTGTTACGGTTGGTGAGCCCATCCCTTCCAGCGAGGAGAGTATTGAAAGGGGGAAGAAGCAATTTACTTCTTTGGGCTGCACCCTTTGTCATGGAATGGAAGGCCGGGGAGATGGCCTCGCAGCTCTGTCTATGAAAAATCATCGCGGGGATCCAGTCTATCCAAGGGATTTGAGTAAAAACTGGTTGTTTCGCGGAGGGAGCGAGGCCAAGGATATCTATATGAGGATCAATACGGGCATCAATGGAACCCCGATGCCTGACTTCTCCAGCGGGCTAGATAATGAGAAAAGTTGGGATCTTGCCAACTTTGTCCGTTCTCTTTCTCCTGTGAAAAAACCGGAGAGGGGGTCCCTCATTAAAGCACGACTTATCGAGGGGGCGATTCCATCTGACCCGAACGATCCCATTTGGGAGGAAACGGCTTCAAGCTGGTTTCCGATGATGGGACAGATTTCATTTGAGGCGCGTCTGTTTAAGCCGACTGTGACTGACATTACCGTAAAATCACTCTTTAATGAAAACGAGATTGGTTTTATGTTGACCTGGGATGATCGGAGTAAAAGCAAGGCAAGTAAGGAAGGTGCGAAAGTTACAACATTTACAGACCAGGTTGCAATACAGTTCCCTGAGAAACTACAGCCGGGTGGGGTTAAGAAGCCCTATTTTATCATGGGTGACGAAAAACTGGGCGTTAATTTATGGAACTGGTTTTCGGAAGGGGATCGACTTGTTGAGACGAATGCGAACGGCGTTTGGAATAACAGTGAAGTTGCGCAGGAAGGGTTGGATATATCCGGAAAAGGCGTGTTTGATAACGGACGATACCGGGTTGTCCTGAAACGCGCCCTGCAAACGGCGGATAAGGAAAAAGACATTCAATTTGAATCAGGTGTGTTTTACCCGATTGCCTTCTTTGCGATGGATGGAACGAATGGTGAGACGGGTTCGAGGCGGTCTATTACTCCCTGGTATTTTGTTTTTATGGAGCCGGAAATAGACAAAACGATCTATTTTTATCCGCCGGTCGTTGTTGTCCTCGTTTTTGGTTTTCAGTTTGTTCTTGTGAAGTGGTTGAGAAAGAATCATAAGAAATCTGAAAGTGGATAAATCTGCTTCAATGGACTTTGGAATTAAGGTGGATTTTCGTTAAAAGCGTTGACATTATAGGTCAGGCGTTTTACAATGCAAGGCTTTTTGGGGGATAGAGGGAGGCCGGGTTGAAAGAATGCAAAGAGGGTTTGCTTATAGCGGTTACATCGTCATCATTCTCTTTCTGTCCTTTTTCGTTGGATTCCCGGATATTATACACGCAACACATGAGGAGGATCACCGGTTTACGATCATAGGTTATGTCCGGGATGGGAAAGGTAGTCCACTTTCCGATGCCCTTGTCCTGCTGGAGCACAAGGGGGGTGTAAAGAAGGAAACACATACTGATACTCATGGTTATTATGAGGTCATGTTCCACCTGCACAATGACAATCTTGGAGATGAGATTCTTGTCGCTGTGGGTGATGTTGTAAAAAAAGTTTCTGTACAGTTTGATCCAGATGATCGAGTTACGGTCCGCAGAAGTGCATTAACGGATTTTGGCGCCCCGGGGAAAGCGAACGGCGATGACTTGGTTTACTGGGTTGCTGGTGTTGTACTTATTATCGTCGCGGTTGGAAGTCTTCGGGTTTTTAAGAAGAAAAAAACAAGGCAGAAAAGAAGAAAAAAAGATAAAAAGCGCAAAAGAAAATAAAAGAGCGCTTTGTGAAGGCATAGAGAAAGCAAAGACCCCACTCTTGGACAGTGGGTTGCCTTAAAGCGTTCTTTTTTCATGCGTAATCGTTCGGAGGATTTGAAGTATGAAGCCCGGGGGGAAAAAAGAAGGGGAATCGGCCGAAGAGCTTAGCCGTAGAAAGTTTTTCACCACGGTGGGGCTGGGTGTCGGATGGGGCGGGATTATGGCGACACTTGGCGGTGTTGGTGCAGGGACCCTTCGTTACATTATCCCTAACATCCTTTATGAGCCTCCGACCATATTCAAGATCGGGACGCCTGATAGTTATGGTATTGGCGTTGATACAAAGCTGAAAAAAGAACGCCAGATCTGGGTTGTTCGAAACGAACGAGGAATATATGTTCTAATCTCAATCTGTCGGCATCTGGGGTGCACGCCAAACTGGTTTGGAGACCAGAAGCTTTTCCGATGCCCTTGTCATGGCAGCATTTATGATACCCGGGGCAATGTCGTCGGTGGCCCGGCACCAAGAACTTTATGGCGTGCAGCCATTTCTCTTGATCCGGTAGACGGGCAAATTGTCGTTAATTTTAATACGAGGCAGGATCCGGATCCTAAGGGAACGGCGGAAGGTCTGATGGTGGAAGAAATGAGCCGCGAGGTGGAACCGTACTTTCTAAAGGTTTAGTCGTGGAGGAGATAGAGGTCTCATGTTGAAGTTGCTTGAGCGGGTTTTAACGGTTGCAAGAACAACACAGGTCTGGAAATCAATTTTCAGGCACGGATTTCCCAGTACGGATAACAACCGTGCACTGGTCATGTTCAGTAATGTTATTCTCCATCTTCATCCTGTCAGGGTGCGGCGAGGTGCGCTTAAAATCAAGTTTACCTGGTGTCTGGGTGGCCTGACCTTCCTCTTCTTCATTCTCTTAGCGATTTCAGGCGTGTTTCTTATGTTTTATTATGTCCCCGATACCCGGCGGGCCTATTCGAATATGAAAGATCTGGGCACCGTGATCTACTTCGGAAGCCTGTTCAGAGCAGTTCACCGCTGGTCGGCCCACGCGATGGTTTTTTCTGTCTGGATGCACATGACACGTGTTTTCCTGACCGGGTCTTACAAGCCGCCAAGAGAGTTTAACTGGGTGGTCGGAGTCATTCTTTTGGCCATCACCCTGGTCTTAAGCTGGACGGGCTATCTTCTTCCTTGGGATCAACTGGCGCTATGGGCGGTTACGGTTGGTAGCAAGATGGCGGAGGCATCTCCACTGCTTGGGAGTGCCGGGCCCTTCGGTCCTGAGTTGGGGATGACCCCGAGTAATGATGTTGCGTTTGTTCTTCTGGGAGGAACAGTGGTTGGTCAGAGTGCGCTCCTCAGATTCTATGTCCTGCATTGTCTCGCACTTCCTCTGATTACGGCGCTTTTTATCGCAGTCCATTTTTGGCGGATACGGAAAGATGGTTTTTCGGGTCCCCTTTAATTATTACTCTTAACAGAGAAGATTTATGGCGGAAAAAGAATCAAATCCAGGCGTGGCTCAACAAACTGTTGTGGATAAGCCCGGCAAGTTTGCTGCATTGTTGAAGAAGACGGCCAAAGGGTCGATGGCCCCTGAAAACACCGTGTTGGTCTGGCCCAACCTTGTTTACATCGAACTGATCTGCATCCTGTTCGGGGTCGCAGTTATCCTTTTTCTGTCACTTGTCTCTCCCGCACCGCTTGAGGAGTTGGCGAGTGCCGATACAACGCCGAATCCGACCAAGGCGCCATGGTATTTCTTGGGATTACAAGAGTTGTTGGTCTATTTCGACCCATGGCTCGCCGGCGTGGTCCTGCCCACCATGATCATCATTGGACTTGTGCTCATACCCTACATTGATCCAAATCCAAAAGGGAAGGGTTATTATACCTTCTCAGAACGAAAGTTCTCGGTTCTCGGCTACAGCTTTGGCTTGGCGTTATGGTATATTCTGATCGTTATCGGTGTATGGTTTCGGGGGCTGGATTGGTCCTGGTATTGGCCATGGGACGATCCTCATATGCATCAGCCGGCGGGTGCTGTAAAACTGGTTGACCTCGAGGTCATCCTGGCCAGCACCTTTGGATTGAGTGAATCACCACTTGTGACCTTGGGGCGTTATGCGGTTACGATTTCAAATCTAATTACCTGGGCCTTCTTCCTGGGGTATTATGCGATCGGGTTTTCATTGCCTTTTCTGTTTTTGAGGAAATTTTACAAAAGACTCGGCTTTGTCCGTTATAACCTTACAATGTTTATGTTCCTTTCCATGATGGGCGTTCCCCTGAAAATATTCTTGAGGTTGCTGGCTGATATTAAATATGTGCTGGTAACCCCCTGGTTCAAGATATAATGCTTGCTGGAGTGAAATAATGGATGACTTATGGGCATATCCCTATCGATTGGGAATAGGAATTTTTATTGGTGTCGGGACCTTTCTTATCACGGCCTTCTTCGTCGGCATCTCGATCTGGCTGGAAAAATCATTCAAAAATGACAAATAAGCCCCAGGCTGAAAGTTGATATTGATCTGAAGGGCGCCTTTATGCGCCCTGTTTCTGACTTACTGGATTAACTATGAAAAAACATATCCTGTTTGCCGCACTGAGCCTTATTATTTTTCTTGAACTGGGAATGTTCGTTTACAGGGAATACAGCGCTGAGTGGAAAACATACCAAGCCATCTATTATGAAAAACTTGCAGAAAAGATGAATGATCCCAAACTTGCAGGTACGCCACTTCGTGTAAACCAAATATGGGACAAAAATTTAAACCGGGCTGATCGCTGTGTTACCTGCCACGCCGGTATTGCAAATCCGGCTTTTGAGAATGAGCCTCAGCCCTATACCACACATCCCAGCTTCAAAAACGAGGGTTTTATTTCAAAGCATCCTTTTGAAAAATTTGGCTGTACTGTATGTCATGAGGGAGACGGACAGGCTGTGACCGTCGCTGCTACGCACGGTGTTGTCCGTCATCTTGACCATCAATTATTGTCGGGGCCTTATACGCAGGCCGCCTGTACAAAATGCCATTACGAACTCTTTTCCCGAGATCTTTATTGGCCGGAAGCTGATGTGTTAATGAAAGGGAAACAATTGGCTTATGAGTTGGGTTGCGGTGCCTGCCATGCCATCCGGCAGTTCGGAACCACTCCGACCGCAGCCCCTGAGATTTCAAATATGGGCAGCAAAACTGAGTTGGCATTCACGCTTGTGCATGATTTCTCTCAATTGGAATCGGAAGACCATATTACGCGGGTATGGGAGTGGGAGCATTTTAAAAACCCTCGAAAAATCGTTCCCGGAAATCCGGATGCTCCAAATCCCAGGGACAGGACATCCCCGACCATTATGCCTGATTGGGATCTGACTGATGAGGAAGCGACGGCATTGACTGTGTTTGTTCTCTCCCTGAGAGATCCCCAGGTTGAAAATATCCCCCGCAAATATCTTCCAAAAGTGAAAAGCCATGATGGCTTCCTGCAGTACAGAGACTAAAGTGGAGACAACTTCGTGGGGTATGCGCGGTTTATCCTGTTATGTAGCCGAATAACCGTGGCATTGCTTGTATAGGGGAGCCTTCAGATTATCTGCCGAGCTTCTGTGCTGTTCAAATTGAAAGACCCTCTTGGAAAAGCCCTCTTTCTATCTATGAAGGAGGGCTTTTCTTGTTTTCGAAAAAAGAGAATTTTGGTTCATAAAGATTTGATATGAGAATCTGTAAATAGGTAAGTATATAGACAAAATTTGTCTTTATATGCTGGATTTTCAGCAGGAGGAAGCTTAGGTTCTTTTTATTTTGTTCTGTCGGAATGTATTTTTTCTCATATTTTCAGGTTTGCGCGGGAAAATGAGGTCTGCAAAGGTGAAAATGGGAAATATAGCAAGAATGAATATGACTTAAAGTGACTATACTTACTATATTGGTACTACCCTTGCTTCTCCCGACTTCATAAGGAGTGGGCATTATTTAAATGATGTCGTTTACATAGAAGAGCTTGTATTTCTAATTCGAAATCGGACTGGCCTTCTGTCTGAAATCAATGATTAAATGGCTTTTGGTGATTGAAATTCGTCTATTTTCATTGAATAACACCCTTAAATCACACTAAATTTACGGTCCATATATTGCATTCAGTATCTGGTGATGAAGCATTTTCCTGCTCAAGCCCCGAAAATGGCGGGCCAGGCAGGAGGTAAATCAGATAATGAGTGGAAGAAATGAACCTGATAACCCATAAACCGTTGAAACTTATTTTTTGTTTCGGTTTGCTGTTGATCCTGTTGACATTTGATTGTGGCAAATCAGTTGCGGCTGACCGCACGGAGGTTCTTGGGAATGAAATCCGGAAAATTGACGACGCCCTTCTGAAGGCCGAAAACAGGATGGACCTGTTGGCGCGGCGATCCGAAAAAGTTTCTCGAGAGGTTCGGGGGCTAAAAGTGAAAGGGCAGTTCGGGATGATCGATCAGGTTCGTATGGAACGGCTTCTTTCAGGTTTAAGGGAACTTCTTTTGGAGCGTCGGGAACTTAAAAAAATTGAACTCAGTCTCAAAGAAGAGAGAAAGAATAAGGTCGCATTGCTCTACGACTTGCACGGAGAAGAAATTAAACGTCTTCTAGAGGAGGGAGAAAATGCGACACTGAAGGGAAATACCGTTCTTGCCGATCAGATTCACAACGAGGTTCTTTCCCGGATGGAGGAACGCCAGGGACTCTTGAAGCGTCGTTCCCGCCGGATCCCTGCTCTCCCGGAGATTGAGATTCCGGATACAGAAGGGATCCTGCCGGCAAAGCAGGAAGAGATTGCTATACTCCTGAAGAACGATGCCGAATCTCTTACAAAGAATAAGAATGAACTTCTTGCCGAAAGAGATCTCCTTCAAAAAGAGCTTAAGATCAAACGGACTTTTTCCCGCTTCCAGGGTTTTCCAAGAGGTCTGGAAGGGGAATCAATTGACAAACAGATCCAGCTCCTGAAAGAGAAGATTTCGCTCTTTGATCAGGCGATACGAGACTATGCTCTTACGATTCAAAAGTTGAATGAACGGTCTGAAGAAGTGATGGAAAGTGCTCGGAAAGAGGAAGCAGAGCTGTTAAAATAGCGGTGTTCCTCAGAAGAGAACCCAGAAGGATACTTTATGGAAATGGCTATAGTGACACCACAGAGATTCAGGCTGAAGCGCAAAATAAGATTCAGATTGGCACTGGTCGGCCTTTCTATTTTATTTTCGGTCGGTTGTGCGAGTACAAGCCTGCATCAACGCGGGTTGGAGGCCGATAAGAAGGGAGACTTTGACGAGGCCGTAGGGCATTATGTTGAACATTTAAAAGCGCACCCTGGAGATCTTAGAGTGAGAAATGATCTGGGCGTCGCTTATCTGAGAGGAGGGAAGTACAACCGCGCTTTCCTGGAGTTTAAGAAGGTCCTCATCAGGGATCCTAAGTATGTGATCGCTTACTATAATATTGGTTTGATTTATAATTTCAAAGGGCTAATAGATGAAGAGATCAAGGCCTACGAACAGGCTCTCCTGATCGACCCGGACCATCGTCCCACCCGTTTGAATTTGGCACATGTTTATCTTGGGCAGGGGAAGATCGAGCAGGCGACGCAGATCTACAAAGATGTGCTTCAAAAGTACCCGGACCAATCCCGTGCCCTGTATAACCTTGCCCTGATCTATGACCAGGCAGGGAAGACGACCGAGGCGATCACACTCCTGGAGCACCTGCTGAGCCTGAATAAAGCCGGAATTGACCCCACCCTGCCACGAGATCAGGCAGAAGCCCTTCTTTCCCGTCTGAAGGCCGTCCGCTAAAACTTCTTTTTGTTTCCTCTGTAAGCCGCCATAATTTTCTACAGCGGACATTACCCTTCGCCTTAGAATAGGGACGATCAAACCTTTTGTCCCGGGGGTTGGTGTATTGATTGACGAGAGGTTTATCTGGGCGAGTGCTCGACCCCAAGTGTACCCTTTCTGAGGTTTCAGATGTCCAGCCGACAAAGGGCATCAATAAAGAACTAACAAGTGTCAGGGGGTTCCCCATCTTTTACTCTCGAGGCTTTGTTGAATCATGATAGATTTCTCGAAGTATTTGCTCCGCTCCTTTTTTCAAAAGCGATTCAGCGACAGCAATCCCCAATGCGGATGCCTCAGTGGACTCCGCCGTTTGTGATTCCCGAATCACTTTTTTCCCATCAAGGCTGGCGACCAGACCGCTTAGGGTAATACGTCCTTCGGAGAGTGTCGCATAGCCTCCGATCGGAACCTGGCATCCCCCTTCCAGTCGGATGAGCATGGCCCTTTCCGCGGAGACGGTGCAGGCGGTTTCTGAATCGTTGAGAAAGGCGATCAAGGCGTTGGTTCCCTCATCGTCCCGCCGGGATTCGATTCCGAGAGCGCCCTGGCCAATGGCGGGCAGGAGGGTCTTTGGGGAGAGATATTCGGTGATTTTATTTTTCCAGCCGAGTCGATGCAGGCCTGCGGCAGCGAGGATAATAGCATCGAACATTCCTTCTTCCAGCTTTCGGAGCCGGGTGTCGAGATTTCCGCGAAGCATTGCGAATTTAAGGTCTGTGCGAAAAGCGGACAACTGGGTTTGCCGCCTTAGAGAGCTGGTCCCGACTGTGGCTCCCCTTGGCAGATCGACAAGTTTTACCCCGTACCGGCTGATGACGGCATCACGTGGATCTTCACGGCGGGGGATTGCAGCCAGATGTAGGGAAGTCAGGATTTCGCTCGGCACATCCTTCATGCTGTGGACGGCCAGGTCGATCTCTTTTCGGATCAAGGCCTCTTCAATTTCTTTGACGAAGAGGCCCTTGCCCCCAACCTTTGCGAGTGGAACATCCAGAATCTTGTCGCCCTTTGTTTTGATCTTACGGATCTCAACATGAAGGCCTTTTAATTGAAGCTGTCTTTGAACCCATTCAGCCTGCCAGAGGGCAAGTTTGCTTCCACGGCTTCCTATTTTGATCGACGGTTTTGGCATCAGCCCCTGTGTCTCCCCTCTTTTTTGATTGGCGCCCAGACATCGACCCCCCCTTTTTCTCCCAACCAGATCTTCCGGTCTTTATCTATGGCGATGGCGTAGATGTTCTCGTCTGCCAGGCCGTCCTTAAGTGTCAGGCTAATCCAGTTTTCGCCGTCGAAACGGGAGGCCCCGTGATTGGTCCCGAACCAGACGGCCCCATCAACGGGATCGACGGTAATATCGAAGACGATATTGCCCGCAAGGCCCCCATCGGTGGTATAGTTAAGCCATTGTGTCCCGTCAAAACGGCTTGCCCCGCCTCCCCAGGTTCCGAACCAAAGGTTGCCCCCACGGTCAATGGCTATCGAAAAGACATAGTTTTCGTTGTAGGTCTCGCTTCCTTTCGGACCAAGGATGGAAAGGTTGTGCTTGTGGCTGTAATCTTCGATTTCAGACTGAGAAAGGGTCCCAAAGCCGGTGTTATCACTCTTGGGTAGACTGAATTTATTGGGGGCGCCCAATCCATCCTGATGCCCCCAGGTCTTCCAGTTTCCATCTCGGTCAAGACGGCTGACACCGCCCTCCGTTCCAAACCATACCGCGCCTTTTTCATCAATCGCAAGGTCATAGACCCACCGGTCGGCGAGGCCGTCCTTTGTGTTGTAGTTTTTAAACGCTTTCCCATCGAATAGGCTGACGCCGTTCCATGTGGCGATCCACATGGCCCCATCGGGGGCAAAATCCATCCCGTAGACCCAAAAATCGGCCAGACCATCAGAGGGAAGATAGGTCTTCCAGGTTGTGCCGTCATATCGGCTGAGTCCGCCATTATTTGTACCAAACCAGTAGACCCCTTGCGGATCTTTATTGATTGTAAAAATGTATGGGCTCTTCAGGCCGTCATGGGTCGTAAAGGTTTGAAGGGCTTCGCCCGATTTGTGTCCAACCTTAATGATCCCTTCAGTGGTCCCGACCCAGACAAAGTCATCATCGGCGAAGAGGGACCGAACGTAGCTTCCGCCTCCGGTGCTGAAACTCCCCTCCAGAAAGTAGTCTCCGCGCTGTTTATGAGAGGGAATGGCGTGTGGAGGGTCCGGGCGCAGGGGGGCGCGGATAGTCCCTCCCTCAGGAATGGGGGGCATCAGGCGACGTTCATTTCTGCGGAGTTCACTGCAAGCGGATGGAAGGAACAAAAGCAGACCTGCCAAAATAGAGAGGCCGATCCGCTTCATACGGTAGGGCCTTTGGGGTTTTGTTCCGTTTCTTTTTCGGATTGGGCGAGCATTTCTTCAAGATCAAATAAACGGCGGGTTGCTTCCAGCATCATGTTGCCATTTGTGGAATGGACTTCTTGTTTCAGTATCGTCAGGGGGGTATGCAGGAGTTTGTTGACGATTGCGGCGGTCAGTCCGTTAAGCGCCTCACGTTGGTCTTCCGTTAGTGACCCCAGCTTGCCCGACAATTTTTCAATTTCTGTCATACGGATCTCTTCTGCCCGGTCTTTGAGGGCGATAATCATCGGAACGGCGTCAAGCGATTTGAACCAGCGGGCAAAACGTTCAATCTCCTCAGTGATGATTTCTTCCGCCTTCAAAGCTTCCTGTTCTCTCTGTTTGATGTTCGTCTCAACAGAGATTTGTAGGTCATCGATATCATAGAGGAAGACATTGTCTAGATCGTTGATCTTGGGGTCTATATTCCTGGGCACAGAGATATCGATGAAGAAGATCGGCCGGTTTTGGCGAATGTCGATCACCTTGGAAACTTCTTCAGATCGGATGACGTAATCGGGTGCGCCGGTGGAGCAGAGAACAATGTCCGAACCGGCCATCTCGACATGAAAGTCTTCAAATTTTACAGGGATGCCGTCAAGATCCTTCGCCAGTTCGAGTGCACGATCATAGCTTCTGTTTGCGAAAGAGATTGAGAGAACACCACTGCTCTTAAAGTGCCGGGCCGCGAGCTCAGCCATCTCCCCGGCCCCGATCAGGAGAACCGATTTCTCGTTCAGTTTTCCAAATATTTTTTTGGCCAGTTCTACCGCAGCATAACTGACGGAAACGGCGCTTTCTGCAATGCGTGTCTCTGTCCGGACCCGCTTGGCAACGGAGATGGATTTTTTGAAGACCTTATTCAGGATGACGCCCGTGGTTTTGTGTAGAATGGCCTGATCGAAGGCATCTTTGATTTGTCCCAGGATCTGAGGTTCACCGAGAATCATGGAGTCGAGGCTGGAGGCAACCCGGAAGAGGTGGCGCAGGCAATTGCTCGCGGAGTGCATATAAAAACAGGGTTCCAGTGATTCCCG
>JBHHXE010000057.1:0-12646 GCA_046756865.1 Nitrospiria bacterium
CATGACTTATTCAGAGCTTCCTTGATAAGTTCTAATCCTCGGAGATCATTTTGATTACAGAAAAGTTAGGAACGAATAGACACTTTTGAGATGTCGCGTCTTGCAGGGCTGGTTCCGGCTGTTTTTGCGTGGGAATCGGCGTTTTCACCCAACTCCTCAACGACGGTCACCAGATCCTTATAATTCTTGTAGATTCTCAAGACCTTGTTCGCGTAGCCGGTAGGAATGGACTTGCCGCCTTTGATCCAGCGTCTCACCCGGGTTGGACCAAAATTGTAGGCGGTAAGTGCAGTATTTACGTTGCCGAATTTTTTCGTCAGCATGTGAAGGTAATGGATGCCGAGCTTCACATTGATAATAGGATCAAACAAATGGTCTTCCTGCTCGGGCCAGGAGATCTTGTTCATTTTGGCCAGTTGCTTTCCTGTATTCGGAACAATCTGCATGAGCCCCAGGGCCCCCTTTCCGGAAACAGACCAGTTATAAAAAGAGCTTTCAGTTGAAATAAGCGCCAGGATCAGCTCGGGGTCAAAACCATAACGATCACTTTCCTCACTGATGAATGAGACCAGTTTTTCATTTTCTGCTGACTTCAAGCCGGTGTAAAATTTGGACAGGATCTGGAAGATTTTCTCTTCACGTTCCGTGCGGATATGTTTTTCGGGGGCTAATTGGGTGGTAGTCTCAAACAGCTTTTCCTCAGAAATGGGGATCGGCCCGGGAACCGCCAACTCGGAAAAGAACGGGCTGATAAAGAACAGGGCCATCGGAATTGTCAAGAGCCACGCACGCTGATATGTCGATTTATATTGATCCATTACCTGAAAGTCTACCCCTTTACCCATTTCGAGTCAATCCCCCCAAAAGGGGGGGGGGACAGGAAGACGATTCCTAGTCTAATAAGATAACAACGGTAACCCCGTCACCACCTTCCCAGCGACTGCCGGGTCTAAAGGCGTCAACATAGGGTGATTGGCTCAAGTAGGCACGGACGGCTTTCTTTAGACGACCGCTGCCATGGCCGTGAATGATGGAGACCTCACGCTCCCGGGACAGCATGGCTTGATCGAGAAAGCGCTCAATGTGCTCAATGGCTTCTTCAACACGCTGCCCATGCAGGTCAAGCCGTGTAGAATCTTCCTCACCTCTTCGTCTTTTCATCAGAAGCCCAGGCCTTGCAGATTCTTCTCTTCCCCGGTAAGATCTACATTCTTTAAGGGTCCACAAAATAACATACGGTTTCAATCGAGGTCAACAGAGTGTCTCTCAGCGCAAGACAGCTTGAAACCGTTCTGATAGAAATCCAGGAGGGAATGAAAGGGGGAAGAATCCACCGGATTGATCAACCCCAGGCATGGGCCATTCTCTTTCAGGTTGATCAACGGGGAAAACGGCATCGGCTTTATTTCTCTGCGCATCGGCGACACAGTCGATTCCACCTGGTCAGTGTTTGCCCGCCCAACCCGCCAAAGCCCCCTCAATTTTGCCAACTCCTGCGCGCCCATCTTCGCTTCAAACGGATCGTCTCCATCCATCAGCTTGAGAGAGACCGCATCATCCGTATTGATTTTTCCTGGATGGCCGGCAAGGAATCTGCGGGGGTCTCATTCATTGCCGAGTTAATGGGCGCGTCCGCAAATATTTTCCTGACCGATGCTGCGGGAATCATTCTCGGGTCGCTTTACCCCCTCCGGGACAAACGCGCCCTGAGCATCGGCAGCCTCTATAAGCCCCCTGCCATCCATCCGAACACCTCTTTTCATGAAACACCCATCCCAAACAATTTAAGCGGAGACTTGGCATTTAATCTCTCGGTCGAGGCCTTCTATCGGGCCATCGAAGGAAAAGAGGAAAAAGAGGCCCTTCAGAACGAAGCCCTTTCGCATCTGGACAAGACGATCCGTCGGCATCAAAAGAGGCTGCGCCAACTTCGCATCAAACTTTCTGAAGCTGAAAACGCTAAAAAATACCGGCGATTAGGAGAGATCCTGAAAAATAACATCCATAAAATCACACCCGGGAAAAAGGTTCTGCGCTGTGTGGACCCCACCCGGGAAGAAGCGTTCGAAATCGAACTTGCCCTAAACCCGGCCTTTTCCCCTTCTGAAAACCTCGAATGCTACTTCAAACGGTATAAAAAGGGGCAAACCGCCGTGAGATCCCTCCAGGACGAAATCAAAAAGAATCAAGAAGAGATTAAGCGATTGGAACAGCAACAGGAAACCGTCTTAAAGGGAGGCAGTGTCGATCCTGCCGAACTCCCGGGAACCCGGCCCTCCAGGAAAAAAGTCCGGAAAGCAGGGCCGCCAAGATTTTTATCCTCAGACGGCGTAACCCTCATTGTCGGGAGAAATGATCTGGAGAATGAAATCCTGACCTTTCGACTGGCGAGAGGGAATGACCTCTGGTTTCACGCCCGGGGTATCCCAGGATCACACCTGATCGTCCGGATGGAACGGCGGCGGGAGATCCCCTATCAGACGCTCTTGGATGCCGCTACATTGGCACTGTACTTCAGCAAAGGACGCAAGGCCGGCAAAGGTGATGTTCTTTACACTTATCGAAAATATATTCAAAGACCGAAGCATCAAAAAGAAGGCAGCGTCCTCACCTCCCAGGATCACAACATTTACATCGAAATCGAATCGGCCCGACTCGAACGGGTCTTGCAAAACCGTATCCATCCCGCTTAGAATGACATCTCTTTTTGTCTTGCACGGTATCAATGGGAGCATTAACAATATGTCTAAGAAAGTCCGTACCCTCCTCTTTCTGTCCTCTTTGGTCATTTTCTTTACCTGGGGATTCCGCCTCTTTGTCCTTTATAACCGTTGGCAGCTTGATCCCCTTCGCATCCCCCACCTCCTGATCACATTGGCCTACTTCGGCCTCGGAGGGTTCCTGCTCCGTTTGGGAATACAGGGAGCGCGTACAAAACGCCGGGACTACAGCATCCTCATCTATGCTTCCGTTTTCACCGTTGTTTATTGGAGCTATAGGTGGGGCAAGGTTGTTTTATATCCGGAAAATGATCCGAATCCGCGATCCCACCTCCACCTTGCATCTCTCTATCTCGTCATGGGAGGGCTTCTTTTGGTGGCAGGATGGTGCGGACGTAAGCGGCTTCAGGAGGGTGGAAAAAATAATGTTTAAACCCGTGCTTCTGGTGCTGATCACTTTTATCTTGAACGTGATGCCGAATGCGCTTGTGCTCGCCGCCGAACCTGATACATCCGGTGGCCGGCTCAGCCCGCAGGCCGAAATCTTTCTCGTCACGGTGGGTCCGGGAGACCTGGTCTGGGAGCGTTTTGGACACAACGGTCTGGTCATCCGGGATAAAGAAAATGGATTCAATCGGCTTTACCACTGGGGTCTGTTCAGTTTCCAGTCCAAGAATTTCTGGCCCCGGTACATCCGCGGAGAGATGTTGTACGCGATGGGGAGTATCGCAGCGGATGCCTTTGTACAATTTAACGTCCAGCATGACCGGAACGTCTATGTTCAAAAACTTAACCTCAATCCAGCCCAGAAGAACAAGCTCGCCCACTTCCTCATGGAAAACGACACGGACGAGAACCGGACCTACCGCTACGACTACTACCTCGACAATTGCTCCACCCGCGTGCGCGATGCCATTGACCGGGTGCTCGGAGGGCTAATTTCCGAGTCTTTACAAGGCCGCGAGACCGTTGGGAGCTTTCGCTCCCACACCCGGCGGCTTCTTCAGGACCTGCCCGCAGCTTATTTCGCCAGTCAACTCGTTCTTGGAAATCCGGGTGACCGTGATATTTCAGTCTGGGAAGAAACCTTTACTCCGATGGCACTCCGGCGTCACCTGAACACGATTGCCTTCGAAGACGGCTCGCCACTGGTGCTTTCAGACCAGCAGCTCTTCCATTCAAAAAACCTGGAAGAGCCGATGGAGATTAAATCCTTCCTGCTCATTTTCTTAAGTATCGGGCTCCTTTTTGGCCTGCTCTTTGCGGGGCTCGGCCAATTAAGCGCTAAAGGTAGAGGGTGGTCACGGGTGGGACTCGGATTACTGGGCAGCCTGTGGGGACTTTTCAGCGGCCTGCTCGGAGCACTGCTTCTGCTGGGATGGCTCTTTACAGAACATAAATTCTGGTACTGGAATGAAAACCTCTTTCAATATAACCCACTTTTACTCGGGCTTGCATTTTACTTCCCCGACCTACTGTTTCGCGGGCGTCTATCCAGGAGAACCCTGCATCTGAGCATCACAATCGCTGCGCTTTCAATCGTTGGCCTGCTCCTTCAGGCACTCCCCGGACTCGACCAGGTCAATGGCGAAGTCATTGCCCTCACACTCCCCATCCATGTGGGTCTGGCCTGGGCTGCGAGCCGCACGCAATCTTCCCCTGGGTAGAGGACAATAAAAGACTTCATCTCTCCCGCATTGACTCCAGAATCTCCCAACGATCCATCTTTTCCTGCAAGGCTGTTTCAATTTCTGCGTATTCTATGGACCAGGACTCTAGGTTCCCTTTCTCCAGGGAATGGGCTTCAGGACCTGCCAGGAAGGTTTCCAGCTCTTTTTTCCGGGTTTCGAGATTCTCGATTTCTCCTTCTATGCTTTCGAGTTCACGCTTTACTTTGTAGCTGAGGCCTTTCCGTTTAGGCGCGTTGGGCATTTTTTTCTTTCCAGTTGATGATGACCCGTCCCCAGAGGACCTCTCCGGCAACTTTTTTGCCTGGTCTTTTTTTTCGGCTTTTAATCGCTCCTGATAAACTGCATAGTTCCCTTCGGTATAGCGGACGCGCCCCTCTCCTTCAAAACTCAGGATGCCGGTGGAAACCTTGTCCAGAAAAAAACGGTCGTGCGTTACCATGAGGACGCAGCCATCGTAGTTGACGAGGACATCGTCCAGAAGTTGAAGCGTTGGAATGTCAAGGTCGTTGGTCGGTTCATCAAGGATCAGCATGTTCGTTTTTTCCAGCATGATCTTCGCGAGAATCAGACGGGCTTTCTCCCCGCCGGACAGGGTGCGGATCAGCCGTTTCTGATCATGCGCTTCAAAGAAAAATTCGCCCAGGTAACCCACCTTGTGCCTTCGCTCCCCGCGCACCGTCACCCAATAGCCCTCACCGAGGGCATCTTCAACCCGGATATCAGGATCGAGTGATTCTCTCTTTTGATCAAAATAGGAGATCTTTGTGTTTTTTCCCAGAACAATCTTTCCGGAGGAAGGATGCATTTCATCAAGAATCATGCGGAGAAGCGTTGTTTTTCCGCAACCGTTTGCCCCGACGATTCCGATGCGGTCCCCTTTTTTGAAGTTGAGCGAGAGATCCTTGAACAACAACTTGCCTTCCAGGGTTTTACTCAAATAAGTCAGTTCCAGAATGGTATTTCCCAAGCGGTGACCGGATTCAAGCTGGAGGCCGATCTGGCGGTCTTTTTTCGTTTCCCGCTGGTCCTGCATTTGGTAGAAGCGGCTGATCCGGGCCTTCGACTTGGTCCCCCGGGCTTTCGGCCCGCGCTTCATCCATTCCGACTCACGGCGAAGCAAGGTCACCAGGCGATTTTGGACACGGGTTTCATGGACCAGCCGCTCGGCTCTGGCTTGCAGGTAATCGCTATAACCGCCGTGTGTGCAGTATATTTTCCCGGCGTTGACCTCGAAAATCCTCTGGGCCACCCGATCTAGAAAATAGCGGTCATGCGTGGTGAGCATCACGGCCCCGCGATAGGCAACCAGAAATTTCTCCAGCCATTCGCTTGTCTTTATGTCGAGGTGGTTGGTCGGTTCATCCAGCATCAAAAGATCTGGCAATTGGAGGAGAAGCTTAGCCAGGGCAACGCGTTTTCTCATTCCCCCGCTGAGCACCGAAATCTTCTCATCCCGATTTGAAATATTCAATCGTAGGAGAACGTCGTCTACACGATGGTCGGTTTCCCATCCCTGATGATGTTCAAGCCAGCTATTCAAAGTCTCCTGCTCTTTCAAGAGCCTACCCACCTCAGCCGGTGAAGCCGATTTCATTCTGTTCGTTACTTCATGGTAGGCATCCAGCTTGACACGGATCTCTCCTAGAGAGGCCTCAAGCTCTTCACGAATCGTCCGCGCGTCATTCAGGTCGGGATTTTGAGAGAGATAGCCGATTGAAATACCTCTCTTGAAAGAGAGCTTGCCATCATCCGGCGGCTCCAGACCGGCCACCATCTGAAAGAGCGTGCTCTTCCCTGAGCCGTTCTGCCCAATGATACCAACCTTTTCCGTTTCGCCCACCGTGAAGGTAACCCCCTTAAAAATATTTTTGGGGCCAAACGATTTATGAAGGCCGGCAATGTCCAGAATATTCATGAAGTGTCCATAAAAACTGAAAGGGCACAGTCTACTGTGCCCTTTCAAGAAAATTTAATACATGGGGACAATTTCCCGCAACTTGCGGCAATTACTGTCATTTTGGTGCATGCCGTCGAATCAGTGCTTGGTATGCGGGTTCGCCTCCATAACGTAATGTCAGGAACGCCTTTTCTTCCTACCTTCTCTATTTTCGGCCTTTTCCTTTATCGCCGACTGAGCCGCTGCCAGGCGGGCAATCGGGACCCGATAAGGGGAGCAACTCACATAGTTCAGACCCAGTCGGTGGCAAAATTCAACAGAACTTGGCTCACCGCCATGCTCACCGCAGATACCGATCTTCAAACGGAGGCGGGTAGAACGTCCCCTCTCCACACCAATCTTCATCAAAAAACCAACCCCCTCCTGATCAATCGCGACAAAGGGGTCCTGAGGAAGAATCTTTTTATCGACATAATCCGGAAGGAAGCGGCCCGCATCATCACGAGAAAGGCCGAATGCCGTTTGCGTAAGGTCGTTGGTCCCGAACGAGAAAAATTCGGCCTCCTCAGCAATCTGATCGGCGACAAGGGCGGCCCGTGGAAGTTCGATCATTGTCCCGATAGTATAGGGGGCTTTCTTTTTATAACGTGTCATCACCGCCTTGGCGGTCTTAACGCAAAGCGCCTTGATTCGGGAGAACTCATTCACATGGCCCACAAGAGGGATCATGATTTCCGGGATAACCTTTTTACCTTTCTTGCTTAACTCACAGACGGCTTCAAAAATGGCCTGAATCTGCATCTCGTATATTTCAGGATAGGTTATCCCGAGTCGGCATCCCCGATGTCCAAGCATCGGATTGAACTCATGAAGGCTCTTGTTTTTCTCCCTGAGGACCTCAACGGATACACCCATCGAACGAGACAAATCATCCAGATCTCCCTCCGTTTGCGGAAGAAATTCATGAAGCGGGGGATCAAGCAGACGAATGGTCACCGGAAGCGATTTCATCTCGCCAAAAAGTCCGATAAAATCAGCCTTCTGCATCGGAAGGATCTTTGAGAGGGCCCTTCTTCTCTCGGCTTCCGTCTCCGCAAGGATCATCTCCCGAACGGCCTTGATTCGGTCAGATTCAAAAAACATGTGCTCAGTCCGGCAAAGGCCGATCCCCTCTGCCCCGAAACCGCGCGCGACCCTGGCATCACGGGGCGTATCGGCATTGGTCCTGATCTTTAATTTTCGACACTGATCCGCCCATCCCATCAACTTTTTGAATGAAGCGCTCATCTCAGGCTGTACCAGGTCCACCCGCCCGAGGATCACTTCTCCTGTGGAGCCGTTGAGGCTGATCTCGCTTCCCGCTTTAACTGTCAGATCGCCAACACGAAAGAGTCCGGCATCTTCATCAATGGATATTGCCCCACATCCGGCCACACAGCATTTCCCCATGCCTCGTGCCACAACGGCAGCGTGAGATGTCATTCCCCCGCGCGCGGTGACGATTCCCTGGGCAGCATCCATTCCACCGATATCCTCTGGAGAGGTTTCCGCGCGAACAAGGATGACTTTCTCGTGACGTTCGGCCATCTTTTCTGCTTCCTCGGCAGTGAAGACCACTTTCCCGATCGCCGCACCGGGTGAAGCCGGCAAGCCCGTGGCAATCACATTGAATGTCGCCTTGGGGTCGATCATCGGGTGAAGGAGTTGATCCAGTTGTTGAGGTTCAATCCGAAGCAAGGCTGTTTCCCTGTTGATGATCCGTTCTTTGACGAGGTCCACCGCAATGCGGAGGGCTGCAGCCGCCGTCCGTTTGCCGATACGGGTCTGAAGCATGAACAACTTCCCCTCCTGTATGGTAAACTCAATATCAAGCATATCCTTGTAATGCCGCTCCAGCTTTTTATAGACCGACAACAAATCCTTATAGGCAGATGGTAGCCGCTTCCGAAGCGCTTCGATGCGAAGTGGTGTTCGTATCCCGGCCACAACATCCTCCCCCTGGGCATTGAAGAGAAATTCACCAAAGAAGCGTTTCCTTCCTGTGTTGGGATCCCTTGTAAAGGCGACGCCGGTCCCCGAATCCTCTCCAAGGTTTCCGTAAACCATGGATACAATACTGACCCCCGTTCCCCAGGTCTCTGGGATATGGTTCAGCTTTCGATAGGTAATCGCCCGCTTCCCGAACCATGAGTTAAAAACAGCATCAATACCGAGACGGAGTTGATCGAAAGGGTCCTCCGGAAAGAGTTCTCCAGTCTCATTCAGGATAATTTTTTTGAATATACCAACAAGGTCTTTCAGGACCTCCCCGGACAAATCCGTATCGGAATCAATACCCAGGACGACCTTTTTCTCATCAAAGGCCCGATCAAACTTGAGCCGATCAACACCCATGACGACGCTCCCGAACATCGAGACAAAGCGCCGGTAGGCATCGTAACTGAACCGTTTATTTCCCGATTTCCTGATCAGGCCTTGTACCGTATTATCATTCAAACCCAAATTTAAGACGGTATCCATCATCCCTGGCATAGAGGCTTTTGCCCCGGATCGAACTGAAACGAGGAGAGGGTTGTCGGGGTCTCCAAATTTCAGCTTCATTGCACGCTCCACACGCTTTAGGGCAGATAGCGCATCTTCCCACATTCCTTTTGGATAACGTTTCTTATTATTGAAAAATTCAATGCAGGCCTCCGTGGTAATCGTAAAACCGGGAGGGACAGGAATTCCCAGCCGGGTCATCTCCGCCAGGCCAGCCCCCTTTCCGCCCAGGAGGTCCTTCATGTCCCCTCGTCCGTCCGTCCGGCCATCACAGAAATAGTAAACGTATTTCTTTTTTGCTTTCACCCTCTCCTCCTACAATGTCGCACTGGATTTAAATGCTAATCCTTTTTGTCTTCAGTTCTTTTGAACTTTTGAAACAGCCTCTCCTTCGACAACCTTCGAAAAATCACCGAATTCATCAAACAACCTGCTGACAGAATACAAAAGACTCAAACGATTTTGGCGAATCGCCTCATCTTTTTCCATCACCAGAACATCTTCAAAAAATTGGTTTAAGGGCGCATAAAGTGTCGCAAGTTCCTCCAAGACCTTGTCGTAGTTACACGTCGCCCAATGATGGACAAGATTCTCAGAAACACCACCAATGGCCTTATACAAATTTTTTTCAGCAGGATCATTCAAGCCTGCTTCCCTGGCCCTTCCTTCAAATCCTTTCGGCAGGATTCTCTTTGCCCGTTTAAAAACCGTAATCAGTGATCCAAAATGAGGATGATTTGAGAAGGCAACCAGGGCTTCGGCCTTTAGAATAATCTCCCAGGGACGATCTATTTCCCCCGACAGTAGGGCATCCCGCAAATCATATCGCACCCCTTTCGACTGAAGGTGGGAATCGAGACGCCGCTTAAAGAAAGCAATAACTTTAAAATCAAGATCCGGGACGGAAAACTTGTCCTGGCCCTCATACTGCTGAATCGCGCTGGAGACTGCGTCACGCAAGGAGAACCGGCGCATATTCGCATCTGTGACAATAATCTGAATCACGCCCAGCCCCTGCCGACGCAGCGCGTATTGATCCTGAGAACCGCTGGGAATCAAACCGACGCCGAAGCAGCCGACGATGGTATCCAGTTTATCGGCCATTGCGAGAATTTTACCTGCAGTACTTTCCGGAAGGGGCGCGCCCGCAAATTTTGGCATATAATGTTCTTCTATGGCCTTGGAGGAATCAGCATCTTCTCCATCCTGCTCAGCGTAAATGCGTCCCATCACGCCCTGGAGGGAAGGAAACTCCCGTACCACCCCGGACAAGAGATCAGCCTTGCAAAGCCAAGCGGCACGTTCCACTCTCTCAGGTGATGATTTTAAGCCTGGAAGTGCAACAGCAAGCGACCTTGAAAGTGCAACCAAGCGCTCTACTTTTTCATAAAGTGTCCCCAGTTTTTCCTGGAACGTCACCGCGCTTAATGCCTCAACGCGATCAGCCAGCTTAAGTTTTCGGTCCTGATCAAAATAAAACTTTGCATCTAGCAGACGTGCACGGAGGACCCGTTCATTCCCTTTGCGTATTTTATCCATCGTCTCGGCTTGAATATTGGCGATGGTGATAAAGCAGGGAAGAATCTTCCCCTCTTCCGAGAAAACCGGGAAGTAGCCCTGATGTTCTTTCATTGCCGTGATAATAACTTCCTGGGGAATGTCAAGAAAAGCACGGTCAAAAGCCCCGCAAATGGCTTTCGGAAATTCGACCGTATGCACTGCCTCTAAAATAAGCGCTTCGTTGTCCGAGCCCATCTGGTTTTTACTCTCAATCGAGCCGGATTTATCTTTCGCAAGGTCCCTCATCTGGGATTCGATCACCTGATATCGCTCGACCGGATCAATCAAAACATGACGTTTCCGCATCTCTTTTTCGTACGCGTCAAAGTCTTTCACCGGGAAGGAAGCGGGTGCCATCATTTGATGACCGTAAGAAATATTCCCCGACTGAACCCCCGCATAGGAAAAGGGAATAATCGTCTGACCGTATACAGCAACAATCCAGCGGATCGGCCTGATAAAGGCAATCCCCTCACCGTTCCAACGCATCGACCTTGGAAAGCTCAGACCCGCAATGATCTCTGGAATAAACGCTCGTAATAACTTTTCGGTCGCCTGTCCCTCGACCCTTTTCTCAATGACAAGGTACTCCCCCTTTCGATTTCCGGCAAGGGGGCCAAGCATGTCCGTATGCCTCACCGAAATCTCGGAAAGATCCACCCCTTGCGATCTTGAAAATCCGATGGCGGCAGCGCCTGGTTTTCCTTCAGAATCAAACGCGGCCTGCTTCGGCGGACCGAGGATGGTCTCCGTTTTGCTTTCCTGATGATCTGATAAATGGGGGATGGTCAAAATCAGACGCCGGGGCGTACCATAGACCCGAACGCTTTCGGAATCAAACTGGATCGCGGAGGCTGTTAGGCGCTCAACCGCTAATTCAGACAATCTTTTCAAAGTCGGCACCATGACGTTTGACGGAATTTCTTCCACACCGATTTCAACAAGCAGTTCCTGTCGGGACGCCTTGCCCTTCAATAGTTTAGGGAACATTTTTCTTAGCCTTTAAGAGCGGGAAACCCGCCTCTTTCCGTTGGCGGAAGTAACCTTCCGCACAGCGACGTGCCAATTTTCGAACACGGGCGATGTAGCCGGTTCGCTCCGTGACCGAGATCGCCCCGCGCGCATCGAGAAGGTTGAAGAGATGAGAGCATTTTATACATTGGTCATAAGCGGGAAGGACAAGCGCCTTCCTAAGCAGGTCATGGCCTTCCTGATCAGAATGGGAAAAGACTTCTTTTAATTTTGGGATATCCGCTTCCTCAAAATTATACTTTGAGAATTGGACTTCGGACTCATGATGAACCTCTCCGTAGCGCAGCCGATCTGTCCAGGCCAAATCATAAACATTATCAACCTCCTGGAGGTACATAGCAATCCGTTCAAGACCGTAAGTAATTTCAACCGAGGCCGGCTCAAGGACCATCCCGCCGACCTCTTGAAAGTAGGTAAATTGGGTCACCTCCATACCATCCAGACGAACCTCCCAGCCCAATCCCCAGGCCCCGAGCGTTGGAGATTCCCAATCATCCTGAACAAATCGGACATCGTGCTCGGTAAGATTGATGCCAAAGGAGGACAGGCTCTTTAGGTAAAGATTCTGGATGTTATCCGGAGCCGGCTTCAGGATCACCTGGTATTGATAGTAATGCTGAAGCCGGTTTGGATTTTCCCCATAACGTCCATCGGTTGGGCGCCGGGAGGACTGAACATAAGCGGCCTGCCAGGGCTCAGGACCAACCGCGCGGAGAAAGGTTGCGGGGTGGAAAGTTCCCGCGCCGACTTCGCTATCGTAAGATTGAACAATGAGGCAACCCTGGGCCGCCCAGAATTCATGGAGTGATAAAAAAAGTTCTTGAAAAGTCAATGTCTTAGAAGGAGTCGACAAGGATGGAGGTCTCAAAGGTTCTTACCAGTAATCAAAAGCTCAATTGCGGTGTTCAAAGTAGCAAACTGTGCCGAAGACTGTCAAGCAACCCCCCTCCATTTGATTCCAAATCCGGATCTCGGGGAGCCCCCAAGATCAGTGATTGCAAGGTGAATGGGAAACCCTGAACGGTTAAAGATTCAGCCCCATCACTTCATCACAATTCACTCTTCACACCCTTTACCCTCATTCCGCGATTGCGGAATGAGAAACCGCCGATTCGCCTGAAAAGACTGCGTTATCGGTCAAAGGTCTCCCCACCGTACGGGTGAGTACGCCTCCGTCGCCCTTATGGCCTCTGGCCTTGTCTTTT
>JBHHXE010000058.1:0-12611 GCA_046756865.1 Nitrospiria bacterium
TCGAACCGGCACGCCCCTTACGGTGCGAGGGATTTTAAGTCCCTTGCGTCTACCTAATTCCGCCACTCCGGCGCCGATCGTTGAGCAAAAAACTCCCCACTTCTATCATCTTTTGTAAACTTTCGTCAAGGAAGGCATGTGTTACAAAAGCGGCTGATGAAGAGGGTTTTATGACAAATTTGTTGCGTATCCGATAAAATTATCGGGCTCAAATTGCTTTGTCTCGAGAAGCAGGGCATATTCAAGGTGTTTATTGTGGCATGATGTTTGCTCTAATATACCTTGGTATAAAAAGAATATTGTAGATCCACAAAGTCAAAAGATCTACGCTGTTGGCAAGGGCGCCGTCATACCCATGAGAGGACTTGTATAAAGTCTTCTTTCCGGGACGGCGCTTTTTTATTTTACGAAGGGAAAAATTCAGAAGAAAAATGGGAAGCGATTTGAGCGATATGCGCAAGCAAAAAAAAATTGTCGTGATCGGGAACGGGATGGTTGGACAGCGGTTTTGTGAGAAACTGGTTGCCTTCGATACCGAAAAAAAATACCGGATCACGACATTTTGCGAAGAACCCCGTGCAGCCTATGACCGTGTTGGCCTGACATCGTTCTTTGCACACCGCGATGCGGAAAAACTGATGTTGTCAAAAATGGCGTGGTACGAAGAGCAAGGCGTGGAATTGCATATCGGTGATCGCGCGAACAGGGTTGATCGGAAGGCGCGTGTTGTCCGTTCGGACAAAGGGGTCAAGATCACCTACGATGTTCTGGTATTGTCGACAGGTTCTTACCCTTTTGTGCCCAAGGTCACAGGGGTTAATAAAAATGGCGTGTTTGTCTATCGCACGATTGAAGATCTGGAACGCATTATTGCCTACGGGGCAAAGAATAAACGGGCCGCGATTCTCGGCGGGGGTCTGCTCGGTCTGGAAGCGGCTAAAGCCGCACACGACCTGGGCCTTGAAACACATGTTGTAGAATGCGCACCCCGGCTGATGCCGAAAAATATTGATGATGCCGGGTCAAAAATTTTGGTGCGTAAGATTGAAGCGCTTGGCGTATCCATTCACCTCAACAAAATGCTGGATGAAGTTATGGGTCAAGGCAGGGTAGAAGCGATGCGCTTTAGCGATGGTTGTACCCTCGACGTCGATATGATTATTGTCTCAGCAGGGATTTGTCCGCGGGATGAGCTTGCGCGTGACTGTGGTCTTGATGTCGGTACCCCGGGCGGCATTGTGGTGGACGACCACCTGCAAACCAATGACCCATCTATTTATGCCATGGGTGAGGCCGTCCAGCACAGGGGTGTGACATACGGCCTTGTTGCACCGGGCTACGAGATGGCAGAAGTCGTGGCGACAAACCTCACCGGGGGCGATGCGGTCTTCACCGGCTCGGATCTCTCTGCCAAGTTAAAACTGCTGGGTGTTGATGTGGCGAGCTTCGGCGTATATGAGGCCGGAGAAGAGCAGGCCAAGCCCCTCACCTGGGAAGATCCCTTTGAAGGAATCTACAAGAAGCTCCTCTTTAGTCATGACGGGTCCCGCCTGATCGGGGGGATGCTGATCGGGGATGCCGGCGATTACGCTCTTCTTTCGACGATGGCCAAAGGAGAGGATCCGCTTCCTTGCAAACCCCATGAGTTGATTCTCGGCAAGTCCGGCGGCGCCTCCGCCCTTGGAGGGATCGAGGCTATGCCAGACTCGGCCCAGGTCTGTTCCTGCAACAACCTAAGCAAAGGGGACATCTGCACCGCGATTCGGGATGGGAAATTGACGACCATGACACAGGTCAAGGGGGCGACGACCGCAGGCACCGGGTGCGGCGGCTGTGTGCCTCTGGTAACTGAGCTTTTCAGTGCTGAGATGCGCGCGGCGGGGATGAGCATTAAGAATCACTTATGTGAACATTTTGCCAATTCGCGCACGGAGATATTTGCCCTGATCAAGGTGAAGCAACTTAAGACTTTTGATGAGGTGATTGCAAACTGCGGAAGGGGCGATGGCTGTGAGATTTGTAAACCGGCCGTAGCGTCAATACTGGCGGGAATATGGAATGAGAATATTCTGGAGCCCGAACATCAAACCCTCCAGGACAGCAATGATCGTTTCCTTGCCAACACACAACGCGGCGGCCTGTACTCCGTCATCCCGCGTGTCCCAGCCGGAGAGATCACACCGGACAAGCTGGTTGCTTTAGGTGAAACGGCCAGGGACTACGGACTTTACACCAAGATTACCGGCGGGCAGCGGATCGATTTGTTTGGGGCGCAGGTACAGGATCTCCCTGATATCTGGGAAAAACTGGTTGCGGCCGGTTTTGAAAGCGGACACGCTTATGGGAAGGCCTTGCGAACGATTAAGAGCTGTGTCGGGAACACTTGGTGCCGTTACGGGGTGCAGGATTCAGTCGGGTTTGCCGTTCGCCTGGAGAACCGCTATAAGGGTATTCGCGCACCGCATAAACTCAAGAGCGCTGTCTCGGGCTGTGTCCGTGAATGTGCAGAGGCCCAGGGAAAAGATTTTGGCCTCGTGGCCACAGAGCACGGTTACAATCTTTATCTCTGCGGCAATGGCGGGGCCAAACCACGACATGCCGATCTCTTTGCGACCGACATTGATGAGGAGACCGCTGTCACCTATATTGACCGTTTCCTGACCTACTACATGATGACGGCGGATAAACTGACCCGGACTTCGGTCTGGATTGACAAGCTGGAAGGCGGCATGGATCACCTAAAGGAGGTGGTTATTGAGAACAAACTCGGTATTTGTGACGAGCTGGATGAGCAGATGCAATATCTGGTTGACAGCTATAAATGTGAATGGACGGAAGTGGTCAACGATCCCGAAAGGCGGCTTGTCTTTCGCCAATTTACCAATACCGACGAGAATGAATCCAGCATCGAGATTATTTCCGAACGGGGCCAGCTGCGCCCTGCCGACTGGCCGAGTGAATCGGTTTCGCTTGAACAGTTCAAGATGCTCAGGCAGAGGTTTGCAGAAGTCGATGCGACCTATGAAAAGCAAAGCGCGTGGGTGAGGGTCGGGACCGTCACTGACTTCCCCCAAAATGGCGGGGCGACGGTCAAGGTCGGAAAGGCCCAGATTGCCGTCTTCAATTTCTCAAGCCGGAAGAAATGGTATGCCTGCCAACAAATGTGCCCGCATAAGAAGGCCTATGTTTTGTCACGCGGTATTATCGGAGACACACAGGGTACACCCAAGGTGGCCTGCCCATTACACAAGAAAAGTTTCTCCCTGGCGACGGGAGAATCTCTTAATGGAGAAGAATATTCGCTGAGGGTATTTCCCGTTAAGGTGGAAGGAGAGGATGTTTTTCTCGCCCTGCCGCCGACAGATATCCTGGATCAGATCCTGGCGACGAAAATCGGCTGCCGTTTGGCGACATCCTGTAATCCAAATGCGGATCCGTTGTCGGTCTTGAACTGATGCCTTGACCCGGGAAGGGGATAAGTAAGACAATGGCCGCATAGCGGGCTTTCACATGAAGCAAAACTGAGAAAAGAAACATTTTCACAATATGTTATTTGGTCGTCATATAAAAAATCCAATCCAGCTTCCAGTCAAAGAAGTCAAAAAATGGGTCTATACGACTTGTGGATACTGTTCGACAGGTTGCTCGCTGGATGTCGGACTCGATGATCAAGGCCTTGCTGTCACAACCCGGGGGGTGGCCGATTCCGATGTCAACCGGGGGAAGCTCTGCTTAAAAGGGATTTACGAATTCGAGGTCTTTCGTTCCCAAAATCGCGGGAGAACGCCCCTTATTCGGAAGTCCCTCACTGAGCCTTTTATTGAAACCGACTGGGACGAAACGCTCAATAAAACCGCCTCTGAAATTCAACGCATTCAGGCACAATATGGCCGTGACAGCTTTGCCATTGTTTCGACAGGACAAATCTACACCGAAGAATTTTATACGCTCGGAAAGCTTGTCCGTGCTGTCATCGGGACGAACAACTACGACGGCAATACCACACTCTGTATGGCCTCCGCCGTTTCAGGCTACAAACGCTCTTTTGGGAGTGACGGACCCCCAGGATGCTATGATGATTTTGATCAGACAAACTGCCTCCTCGCCATCGGCTCCAACCTGCCGGAGCAGCACCCGATTATCTATTACCGACTAAAAGAGGCCTACGACCGAAGGCATTTTCCCGTCATCGTCGTCGATCCCCGCGTCACCATGTTTGCCCAGATGGCTGACATCCACCTCCCCGTCAAGCCGGGAACCGACCTGGTGCTTTTAAATGCGCTGGCCCATGTTATTCTCGCGGAAGGTCTGGATGATCAAGCGTATATCCAGGCGCATACCCGTGGTTTCAGCGACTTTAAAAAACTTGTTGATGCATATTCTCCGGAGATGGCAGAAAAAATCTGCGGTATTTCAGCTGCGATGATACGCAAAGTTGCCCGCATTTATGCAGAAGCGGGTGCGGCGATGACGATCTGGACGATGGGAATCAATCAATCGACGCACGGCTCGGACGGGGTGGTTGCGATCAATAACCTGAACCTCATGACCGGCAACATCGGACGACCGGGTGGGACCTCCCTTTCCATTACAGGGCAGTGCAACGCGATGGGGACGCGCGAGTTTTCATCCTGTTCCGGCCTCCCCGGATACCGGGCACTGGAGAAAAAGGAAGACCGGCAATTCATGGCCGACTACTGGGGCGTGGATGCCGCCTTCTTCCCGGAAAAACGGGGCATGACCGAAACTGACATTTTTCCCGCGATTGAGCGGGGCGAGATCAAGGGCCTCTGGCTCATCGCCACCAATCCGATGACCTCGATGCCTGACACGGCCCGCATCAGAAAGTCATTTGAACAACTTGAATTTCTGGTGGTGCAGGACGCCTATTCCGATGTTGAAACGAACGAATACGCCCATGTCTTTTTCCCGGCCTCCCTCTGGGGAGAAAAAGAGGGGGTTTTTACCAACACCGAGCGGCGGGTCAACCTGGTGCGGAAGGTAATGGACCCGCCCGGTGAGGCGAAACCGGATCTCTGGATTTTCACGGAGATGGCGCGGCGCTTTGAACGAGGGAGGGAAATGAGCTTTTCAAAAACTTCGGCAGAGGTGTTTGAAGAGATTAAGACCCTTTCAAAGGGGCGTCTCTGCGATTATTCCGGGATGAGTCATGATCAAATGGAGGCACAACGCGGCATTCAATGGCCCTGTAATACGGACCATCCAAAAGGAAATCGGCGTCTCTATGAGACGGGTCGGTTTCAACACCCTGACGGACGGGCCAAGCTGATTCCTCTCCCCTTTATCGACAACAATGAACGTCCGGACTCGGAATATCCTTTCTGGCTCAACAGTGGCCGCCTGGTAGAGCAGTGGCATACGCGCACCAAGACCGGAAAAATCGGCAATCTGAATAAATTCAGTCCGACCCCTTTTATGGAAATGAACCCGAGGGCCGCCGTGAAGCTCGGCATTGAAGCGGGAGACTACGTCCGGGTTCATTCCCGACGGGATTCCGCTGTTGTCATGGTACAGCTCAGTGAACGGGTTGCCCCCGATGCGGTTTTTATCCCGATGCACTATTTCAACTGCATCAATCGACTCGCTCTCGGTTTACTCGACCCCCACTCCCGGCAACCGGCTTACAAGCAGTCGGCGGTGCGGATCGAAGCTCTGGAAGATCAGGAAGCGGCCGCACGTGAAAATGTCGCGATGCGGAATTATTAGGCAGGAGATCAGGATAACAAAATGGAGAGTCTGCACGGAACAGAGATTGCCCTGGATAAGTCTTATGCGGACTTGTGTGGCGTCCCACTTGAGATCAACGGAAAAGAGACCGATTCAGGCAATCCGGACCGCTACAAGCAGCACGGCTTTCACTTTAACGCGGATAACTGCATCGCCTGCCACGCCTGCGAATCGGCTTGTTCTGAAAAGAACGACCTGCCGCCGCATCTCGCCTATCGAAGCGTCGGGACGATTGAAGGGGGATGCTATCCCGATGTGACACGGATTAATATCTCGATGGCCTGTAACCACTGTGAGGACCCGGTTTGTCTGAAAGGATGCCCGACACGGGCCTACACTAAATATCTGGAATACGGCGCGGTCTTGCAAGACCCGGATATTTGTTTCGGATGCGGCTACTGCACTTGGGTCTGTCCCTATAACGCCCCCCAGCTTGATCCGGTGAAAGGCCAGGTCCAGAAGTGCAATATGTGTGTCGACCGGCTGGAGGTCGGACTGCAGCCGGCTTGTGTTTCCGCTTGCCTCGGGAGTGCTCTTGAGTTCGGGGTGATTGAAGATCTTCCGAAGGGGCAGGAAGAGGCTAAATTGGGTCTTCCTTCTTTTCCTGATCCGAAGATCTCCAGGCCAAACATTCGCTTTCAACAAAAACGCGACCTGCCCGAGTCGTTTGGCCGCATGGATGCGGGGGCAATGACCTATGAAAAGGAGAAAACCAGGGACGAATATTTCAAAATTACAGAGAAGGCAACAAAGCGTAAAGAGGGCTGGGGATTTGACAAACTCCGTTCCCGCGAGGACCCCCTCGTCCTCTTCACCCTGGTCTCTCAGTTTACGGTCGGGGCCTTCCTCCTGCTTTTTCTTCTCCCGAAAATAACGGGACTGGCAAAGGTTTTGGCACCTCAGGCCCATCCCAGGGTTTTTACGGGCTTGCTTGTTGGGCTGGTTGTCGTTCAGGCTTTCGCACTTCTTTCATCGACGCTTCATCTGGGCAAGCCGCAATATTTCTATCGTGCGTTTAATAACCTTCGCCACTCCTGGGTCAGCCGTGAAATTGTAGCGATGGGGGCTTTTTTCAACCTGCTGGGGGCCTACACGCTCGTCGCCCTTTTTCCAGGGTGGGTGGGATGGCTGCCTGAAGCATTGTCACTGAATCTGCCGGACTTGCTCGGATGGGGCGCGTCTCTGACGGGACCGATTGGCATCTACTGTATGTATCGCTGCTACCGGATTCCGGCGCGGCCCTTCTGGGATCATTGGCACTCAGGAGGCGTCTTCTTTGCGAGCGGACTGATTCTTGGGAGCTGCGTGCTGGGGCTCACTTTCGGGCGAGCAGTCTTATTCAAAGAAGGTAGCATCGGCCCCCTCCTCAATCTACTGGCCTTGCCCTTTTCCGCCGGACTGATCCTTCAAGGTCTTTCCCTTTATGTCCACAGAATGGATCTAAATCGCCGCGGCGAAGAAGCGGCCGTTTCCAGAATGTTGATGAGCGGAACGCATGGAAAGGTTCATTGTCTCCGCATCGCAGTTTGGGGTATCCTGATGGCCGCATCGCTGGCCTTTACCTTTATACCGCTTCACGGGGAGATCGCGCTCGTCGCATGGACCTTGGTCCTCATCCTGGCGCTTTTCAATGAACTTATCGGTCGTGCCCTATTCTATGTTCTGGTCGTCCCGACCACGATTCCAAGGGCCTTCTTCTGGGGGAATGAGCGATTTAAAACCGGCGCTCTGAGAAGCGGATTGGCGGTTCTCCCTCAGGTCGGGGTGGTTGAGGAGGGGCATTAATCACTGAGATGCTGCTGTGCTTTTTCATTCAATAACCGGTGTCATCCTTGCCGGCGGCAAGGGGCGTCGAATGGGGCAAGAAAAGGCCTTGATTGAACTGGGGGGAAAGACCCTTCTGAAGGGGGTTGCTGATTGTCTGCTTGGTCTTTTTTCAGAGGTTCTGATCGTGACCGACGTTCCGGAGCGGTTTCCGCATTTTCCCTATCGCTGTCTGGTAGACGACCGATCCGGGCTGGGACCCATTGGCGGACTTCATACTGCCCTTCGCGCGACGCAGCAAGAAACCGTATTTCTCACAGCCTGCGACATGCCCTTTCTTCATTCGGGTGTGATCCGATCTATGGTCAGTGCTTTGGGCAGGTATGATCTCCTGATGCCCAGGCTTTCAAACAAACTGCATCCTTTGCACGCCCTCTACACAAAAAAGTGTCTTCCAGCCATCGAGGCTCAAATCAGCGGGAGGGATCTGGCGCTTCACCGTCTGCCTAAATTAGTGAATGGAGGTATCTACCTGGAGAGAACATTCCGGCAGATCGATCCCGCTCTTCTTTCCGTGGTGAATATCAACACGCCAGAGGATCTGGCTGAGGCCCGGAGCACACTGGAACGTGGGGAGGGCCCTTCTGCCTGAATCAGAGGATGAGGAGGCTTGACCTAGTTTCGAACCGAGCGTGCCTCAGTAAGCTTTGAGACAAAGAGTTTGCCGTCTCCCGGGTTGCCTGTTCGGGCGGCGATCTTGATGGTATCCACGACGCGGTCCATCTCGTTTTCATCGACGACAATCATCAACCATATTTTGGACAATTCTTCATAGCGGACCGATCCGACCTGTATGCCCCGTTGTCTCCCCCGCCCGGACACCGAAAGGCGTGTGTAAGGACAAAATCCCGCCTTCTCGAGAGCCGAGAGGACTTCTCGTTCTTTTTCCGGCCGGATAATCGCGCGGACCATTTTCATCATCATGAAATCTCCATAAATTCGGGGGTCATTTCCACGACTTCAAATCCCTCCGGGACGAAGGGTTTGATTTTCTGATCAAAAGCTTCCACAATCTTTGCCGTTCCGAGACGTGAAACCACCTCTTGAAATGATTCATCCTCAACCCGCTGGGCCAGAACGATATCCAGAAGGATATCGATGGTCGGAATGACCATTTTTTCAGTGATCCCTTTTCGGACCATCTTTCCCAGCCGGACGCCGCCTTCAAGGCTTCCACCCAGGAAGAGTTGATATGAGAATCTTCGCGAGGCCCCGACGGGAGCCAGGGTTCCCGCCAGTCCGATATCCCCCACCTGATGTTTCGTGCAACTGTTCGGGCATCCGGAGATATGGATCGACAGGCTGTTGAACAAGGCCCTTTTTTCGGGATCTGCCGGTTCAAAATGTTTTAAAAGATCCCGTGCCGCTCCCTGAGAATGGGTGACGGCGAGTGTGCAGAATTCTATCCCGACACAGGCAAGCATCGTGGGTCCACTCGATTTTCCGGCTAAAGAAAGGTCGAGCTGTCGAAGCCGCTTAATGACCTTGCCGATATTTCGGACCGGTATCCATTGAAGTTCAAGATCCTGGCCTTTTGTAAGATGAATGCGATCGTTCCCATATTGCGAGGCAATTTTGCCGAGGGCTGAGAGTGTCTCGGCTCGGATCTCGCCGAGAGGAACGGAAACCGTGAGGCGAACGTAGCCACGCTGCCGTTGGGCTGTGGCGCCCATCGGGAGCCTGGAGCCTTGTGCGGGGGTGAGCGCCGCCGCAAGCCGTCCCCAGGGCCAGGGTCTATTCTTGACATTCGTCATTGTTGGGAGGGGAAATTCCCGGTTTTCCGGGAGGGCTTGTTTCTTCTGGAATATTTTGTCAAAAGTTTGAATGAATTTTTCCTGACCCCACTTTTCAATGAGAAATTTCAGTCGAGACCTTGCTTTATTCCGGTTGCCAAACTTGGTATGGATCTCGAAGACCGCCTGGCAGGCCGGAAGCGCATCGTGAAGGGGGATAAATTCGCGAAGCCGGAATCCGAGGATGGGGCGGGCACCCAGGCTTCCCCCCACCCAGAGTTCAAAGCCGATCTCGTTTCTTCCATCTTCTGTATCGCGTTGGACCGCGACAAAGCCGATGTCATTGATCATTGCCTCGGGGGCACAGGCTCCGCAGCCGGAGAAGTCAATATTAATCCGGTTTGGCATTGTCGGGTTCATAAAATCAGAGCGTTTGATAAAATAGTTGCTGATCTGCCTGGACCAGGGTTGAACGTCGATAATCCCATCCAGAGCGGTTGAGCCATGCGTACAGGCGGTGACATTCCGGAGCGTATGGCCGCATGCCGAGCGACTGGTCAGGCCGATAGCCTTGAGCTTTTCAAAGATCTCCTCCGCTTCTTCGACACGGACCCAATGCAGCTCGATAGACTGGCGGGTGGTCAGGTGGATCTGCCCGCGGCCGTGGACTTCTGCCAGGCGCTTTAGCTGTGTCAGTTGTTTGGATGTCAGAAGGCCGCCCGGGATTCGGATACGCAGGATGGAATACCCTTCGTGCTTTTGTATACAGATGCCATAGGTTTTGAGACGATAACCGTCTTCCGGGGATAGGGCGAGCGTCCCTTCTTCCGTAATTCGGCTGAAGTCGAGGTCCAGGCCTTCCTGCTTGATCATTTCCAGATCGAGGGTCTTGATAGCGCCGGACCTTGTTTTCCGTTCAGGAGCGGCAGAAGGCGTAAGGCTCACTTTTTTCCGGGGGGGCTTATTTTCCAGGTGCAAGAGATCATCCACCAGTTGGGTGCAGCTTCCGCAGCCGGTGGTCGCCCCTGTGCAGACGGCGACCTCACCCGGTGTCTTCAAGCCTTTTTCGCGGATGGCGGTACAGATTGCTCCTTTTGAGACGCTGTTGCAGGTACAGATGAGATCGGAGGCTGCCAGAGCGTGAACGCCGGAAATGGCATCTGGAGCCTCCTCCATCGCGATATTTCCGAGAAGGCCGTCTTTGATTGCCGAGATATCTTTCCCCTTTTGAAGGAGATTAAAGAGGCGTGGGCCGTCTGTGTTGTCGCCGAGCAGAATAAATCCGGCCAGGCGGTTCTGCCGGAGGACGCATTTTTTATAGATAGATTTTTCCGTGTCGACAAAGGCGAGTTCCTCTGCTCCGCCGCCACCGCTGGTGAAATCTCCTGCGGAGGTTAAATTTATACCGGCCACCTTCAAGGTTGTCGCACAGACAGTTCCCTTGTAGCGAATATTATTCTTGCCAGCAATCGCTTCCGCTACAACTTCCGCCTGCTCCTTCAGGGGGGTTACCAGGCCGTAAACCTTTCCCCGATGTTCGATGGCGTCTCCAACGGCGAAGATTCCCGAAACACTGGTCTCCATCTGGTCGTCGACGATGATCCCCTGGTTGACCTTCATCCCGGCCCCGACGGCGAGGGAGAGGTTTGGGCGTGTCCCGGTGCAAATTAAGACCATTCCTGCGGGAAGGGTTTCTCCATTTTTAAGGCGAACGCCGGTGACCTGCGTGTCTCCGATAATTTGATCGGCGGTCATATTCAGGATGGATGGAATTCCCATTCGCTCCAGATCCCGTTTCAGGATGGACCCGCCGATGGCGTCGAGTTGTTGTTCCATCAAGCGGTCTGCCAGATGGACGACAGTTACCGACACACCGTAGTTTGTCAGTCCCCGCGCGGCTTCCAGGCCGAGGAGCCCGCCGCCGATGACCACCGCCTCCCGGCTTGAACGTGCTGCCGCAATAATCTTCTCTGTATCGTTCATTGTCCAGAAGACGAAGACCCCTTCCTTGTCTGATCCTGAAATCGGCGGGATCATTGGGCTTCCTCCCGTAGCGAGGAGCAGGATGTCGTAACCTGTGGTGGCTCCTTCAGCATCGCGCACCTGTTTTGCGTCCGGGTCAATTGAAACAACCTTGACCCCCTGCCTGAGGTCAATCCCGTGTTCGGCATACCAGCTTTCCGCATGAAGAATAATCTTCCTTCCTGTTGTTTTTCCGGCGAGAACATCCGAAAGGTAGATCCGGTTATAATGGGTCTGGGCTTCATCGCCAAAAATGGTGATTGAAAGATCTGAGCGCGCCTTCAGGATTGCCTCAACAGCCGCCATTCCAGCCATCCCGTTTCCGATGACCACCAGCCGGGTCGGGCGCTTAGTCATTTGATCCAACCTCCATTTCAACCTGATCCTTTTTGAGGTTGTTTTCATGGTCGGCGGCCTGTTCTTGCTCGATCTGCGGGAGCAAGTCGCGAAGGAGGGTCTCTCCCTCAATCTCACGGTCGACCGAAGACAACTGATATTCCCTTCCGAATGATCCTTCCGGTTCCTTCAGATAGCGCCAGCAGAATAGGAAGCTGATAAAAGCCCCGGAGGCCACCACAAGAAAGAAAGTCCGTGTGTCCACAAATGAATAGACCGTCAGGTAAATCACCGCACCGACATTTCCGTAAGCGCCGACCATACCGGAGATCTGGCCGGTGAGGCGGCGTTTGATCAAGGGGATGATGGCAAAAGTGGCCCCGCCTGCCCCCTGGACAAAGCAGGAACAAAGCACTGTGATGATTACGGCAAGGGGGATGGGCCAGGATGAAGAGATCAGTCCCATCAGGAAAAACCCAAGGGCAATTCCCAGCATATAAATCACCATGACCCATTTCCGGCTTTTCATCCGATCGGAAATCACGCCGCCCAGAGGCCTGGCGAAAAGATTGACAAAGGCAAAGGAAGAGGCAATCAAACCCGCCGCCGCGGGTGATAGGGTAAAGGTGGTTTCAAAAAAGGCAGGAAGCATAGACACAACCGCGAGCCCGGCGCCAAAATTGGCAACATAGGTGGTGTTGAGGGCGCCGACGCTGTTGAAGTCATAAAGGTCATCTTTCGGGACGCCCCGTCGCAGGATGGGAAGGTTGATCTTCAAAACCTGAACCACCTGGTAGATGACGCCGATGGTAACCAGAGCATAGGCCGTCGTCGCGCCGATCATTCCGAGAAAACCGGCCCTCTGGATCTTCCAGACGAGAACGGCCAGTACTCCCATCATCGGGATCGTCCAGAGGATCAGCTTGATCATATCGGACCAGCTGCTGA
>JBHHXE010000059.1:0-12553 GCA_046756865.1 Nitrospiria bacterium
CGCGCAGAACCGGAGCGTATGTCCATACGTGAGGATTCGAGCACCGCAGCAACGCGGCCATGGAGGAAAAGATGGGTGAGCTGGAACCTTATGAGAGAATTTCGGTGCCCACCCCCTTGTCTGTGAAAATTTCCAGCAAGAGGGCGTGGGGGACACGGCCATCTACAATATGGGCCTTGTGGACCCCTTTTTCGGTTGCGGAGAGAGCCGCCGCAACTTTGGGAAGCATCCCGCCGCCAATCACACCTTTTTTGATCAGGCGCTGTGCTTCTTTTCTCGAGAGGGTCGGGAAGAGTTTCTCCTTCTCATCGAGAATTCCCGGAACATCGGTCAGGATCAGAAACTTCTCGGCGGCCAGGGCCGCGGCCAGGCTCCCGGCAACCAGATCGGCATTGATGTTGTAGCTCTTTCCGGCTTCATCAGCCCCGACCGGGGAAATCACCGGAATGAACCCGCCCCCATCCAGCGCTTTCAGAACCTGTGCATCCACGGCTTTGACCTCTCCGACATGTCCCATCTTATCCCGGCTGCCGCGTAATTTTTTCGCAAGAATCAGGCCCCCATCCTTTCCGGTCAAGCCCACGCCCTTCCCACCCATCTTATTGATCAGCGTGACGATCTCCTTGTTCACCGCACCGGCCAAAACCATCTCAACGATGTCCATGGTCTCCCGGTCGGTCACGCGGACACCCCGGACAAATTTCGGTTCTTTCCCCATCTTCTTCATCATTACAGAAATCTGAGGCCCGCCGCCATGGATGATGACCGGGTTCATCCCGACATATTTCATCAGAACCACGTCCTCGGCAAACTGGCACTTCAATTTCTCCTCGAGCATCGCCGCCCCGCCGTACTTGATCACAATGGTCTTGCCGGAAAAGGCCCGTATATAAGGGAGCGCTTCTACAAGGATGTTTGCTTTTTGATCCAGTTGATTCATAAGCCCTGTCTCTCTATAGCTCTATAGGATGTACCTGGTCAGGTCCTCATCCTCGATGATATCCTGCATCCGTTCCCGGACATATCCGGCATCAATCACGACCTTTTTGTCTTTTAATTCCGGCGCCTCAAAGGAAATCTTCTCCAGAAGACGTTCCATGATCGTAAAAAGACGTCTGGCGCCGATATTCTCCGCTCGCCCGTTGACTGTCACCGCTGTTTCCGCAATCTCTTCGATGCCGTCTTTTGTAAACTCGAGATCCACCCCTTCGGTCTCCAAAAGCCCGACATATTGCTTCTGAAGTGAATTCTTCGGCTCCGTCAGGATACGGACAAAGTCTTCTTTTCCGAGAGAAGACAGCTCCACCCGGATCGGAAAGCGCCCCTGCAACTCCGGGATCAGATCTGAGGGTTTGGCCATATGGAACGCGCCCGCAGCAATAAAAAGGATATGGTCGGTCTTCACCATTCCATATTTTGTGTTGATCGTGGAACCCTCTACAATCGGAAGCAGGTCTCTCTGGACCCCTTCCCGGGAAACATCCGGCCCCTGACCTCCGCTTCGGCTCGCAACCTTGTCGATCTCGTCGAGAAAGACAATTCCCGCATTTTCAACCCGGCTGACAGCGTCATGAATGACTTCATCCATATCGATCAGTTTTTGCGCCTCTTCCTGCTTTAAGATCGAGAGGGCCTCTGCTACCTTCAGCCTTCGTTTCTTGCTCTTTCCGGGCATCATATTCCCCAGCATCTCCCGAAGGTTCATCTCGAGATCTTCCATGCCGACGTTCGAGATTACGCCGATCGGCGGGAGCGATTTATCTTTGACCTCGAGTTCAACAGAGCGGTCATCGAGTTTTCCCTCCCTCAATTGTTGACGAAGTTTATCCCGGCTCTTTTCGTAGGAGTCCGTTTTTTTCTCCGGCGCCTCACGAGGTCCGCTGTAAACACCCGAAGGAGGTCGTAAGGGCGGCGGTGGAAGCAGGAGATCAAGCAAGCGGTCCTCAGCAAGCCCTGCCGCCTTTTCCCGGACGGTCTCGCTGTGCTGTGCCTTGACCATGTTGACCGATAATTCCACGAGGTCACGGACGATCGATTCCACATCCCGCCCGACATAACCCACCTCGGTAAATTTTGAGGCCTCGACCTTCAGGAAAGGCGCCCCGGACAGCTTTGCAAGGCGGCGGGAGATTTCGGTCTTTCCAACGCCCGTCGGCCCGATCATGATAATGTTCTTCGGAAGCACTTCATCTATCAGATCAGAAGAAAGACGTTGCCGCCGCCACCGGTTTCTCAGGGCAATTGCAACCATCCGTTTTGCTTTTTTTTGACCCACGATATATTTATCAAGTTCCTCTACAATCTTCCGGGGGATTAAATTCCCATAATCAATCGACAACATCAGATTTCAACTCCATTAAGATGGCACATACTCATTTTTATTAAATAACGATTTCAGCGTAACACGATTTTACTTCGCGAGACCCATTGCAAGGCGGAAGGACCATAGAACCCGAAGCGTATGGTTTATACGCGAGGATTCGAGAACCACAGCAACGCCGCCTTAGAGAAAAAGTGGGGTGCGCTGAATTGTCACGCTATTCCAGAACTTCCAGGATAACCTCGCGATTCGTGTAAATGCAGATGTCTGCGGCAATCTTCATCGATTGCTCCACGATGCCACGCGCGTCCAGGGAGGCGTGCGCGGACAAGGCCTGCGCGGCTGCCTGGGCATAAGGCCCTCCAGACCCGATCGCCAGTATCCCGCTTTCCGGCTCAATGACATCCCCGTTCCCCGTGATCAGCAGGGAGTGTTCCCGATCCGCAACGGCAAGCAGCGCCTCCAGGCGACGAAGCATGCGATCGGTCCGCCAATCTTTTGCCAACTCAACAGCAGATCGCGTTAAGTTACCATTATACTTTTCGAGTTTGGTCTCGAACTTTTCAAACAGCGTGAAGGCATCTGCGGTTGCTCCGGCAAAGCCGGTCAATATCGAGTCATTATAAACTTTCCGTACCTTTTTCGCATTGTGCTTCATCACCGTGTTCCCGATCGTGACCTGGCCATCCCCGCCCATTGCGACAAGACCTTTATGGCGTACCGAAATAATGGTTGTTGATCGTATCATTTTTCTCCTTTTACCCTCTCGGATGGGTCTTATCGTAGACCTTCATCAGGTGATCCGTCTGCAGATGGGTGTAGCGTTGGGTCGTGGAAAGACTTGCGTGCCCCAACATCTCCTGAACCGAACGGAGGTCCGCACCACCTTCAAGCAAATGCGTCGCAAAGCTATGTCTCAGGCTGTGCGGACTCAAAGAGGGTTTGTCGATCCGGAGCATATATTTCTTCACAATGCGGCTGATGCTCCGACCGGTGAGACGTCCTCCCCGGTAATTCATAAAAAGGATCTCGCTGTGAAAGGGACAACACTTCATATACCGGCGAAGCGCGTCAATCGCCTTTTGACCGATGGGGACAAGGCGCTCTTTCCGCCCCTTCCCGAAGACCCTGGCCATACCGTCTTTAAAATGAATATCTCCCTTCTGAAGGGCGACCAGTTCCGCGTTGCGAAGCCCGCAGGAATAAAAGGTCTCAAGAATTGCCCGGTCTCGTTGAACAATCCATCCTTCCCCCTGAGGAAGAAGGATCAGGCGAGAGGCCTGGTCCGCGGTCAGAAAGTGAGGGAGCGGTTTCTCCTGCCTCGGCGCCGCAAGCTGTCTCGCGGGATTGACGGCAATCTTTCCCTCCCGAAGAAGGTATTGAAAGAAAGATCGGAGAACCGCCAGATTTCTTGCAACCGTTGCTTTGCCGACACCTTTTTTGTGCAGGGCGGCCAGGTAGCCCCTGATCATCAATTCGCTCACCTGGGAAGGTGCCGGCACGGCCTTCTTCTTTGCGGAAGGCTCAGACTTCTCCCCAGGCTCCACCTTTCCGGCGCGGACAAGATAAGCACGAAACGCCGCAAGATCCGAAAGATAATTCCGGAAAGTGTGGGATGAGGCATTCCGCTCTATGCTGAGATATCGGCCAAAATCTTTGATTGCCTGATCCATTCTGACAAATCTCCAAGCGCCCGATTGACAATCCCCTGATGGCGAAGGGCCTTATTCAGTTTCCGGCTCCGGCGCTTTTTTGGAACACCCTCTTCTCCGGGCGCAGGAGAAGGGATATCGTGCTTATCGATCGGCGGAAACAAACCAAAGTTTGTATTCATGGGCTGGAAAAAGGCCGGATGACTCTGTGTAATATACTGAATCAGGGCACCATGGGCCGTCGTTTCCGGAGGAGAAGAAACCTCTTCTCCCAAGAGTATCCGCGCCGCATTCAAACCCGCCAGGCATCCCATCGCAGCCGATTCGACATAGCCTTCCACACCAACGATTTGCCCTGCCATAAAGAGACCCGGCTGCGTGCGCAACTGCAGGCTCCCGGATAATAGACGCGGCGCATTGATAAAGGTATTCCGGTGCAGACTTCCAAGGCGCAGGAACTCAGCATCCTCCAGACCGGGAATCATTCGAAAAATACGCTTCTGCTCAGGCCACTTCATTCGGGTCTGGAATCCCACCATGTTGTAACAGGATCCGAACTGGTTCTCCGAACGCAACTGAACCACTGCAAAGGGCTGCTTCCCGGTCTTCGGGTCAATGAGACCTACCGGCTTCATCGGACCAAACACTGGTGTCAGACGGCCTCGCTCCGCCATCACCTCTATCGGGAGACAGCCTTCAAAATAAGGCGTCTTTTCAAATGATTTTTCCTCGACCCTTTCCGCCGCCATCAGGGCCTCGTAGAAAGCCTGGTAAGCCGCTTCGTCCATGGGGCAGTTCAGATAGTCCCCCTCGCCAGCTTCGTAGCGTGAGGCGCGAAAGACAACATCCGATCGGAGACTCTCCGTGTCAATTATCGGAGAAATGGCATCATAAAAAAAGAGCCGGTCCGTATGGGTTATCTTCTGAAGTGCCTCCGCCAGGGGGTCAGAGGTCAGGGGACCGGTCGCAAGCACCGTAACGCCATCTGATGGAATCTCTTTAACCTCTTCATGGAGCACGGTAATATTGGGATGACTCCGGATGGCCCTGGTGATCCCTTCGGAGAAGCGCTCCCGATCAACGGCCAGGGCCATGCCTGCCGGAACGCTGGCGTCTTCTGCCCTGTCAATCACGAGTGAACCGAGTTTCCGCATCTCTTCTTTGAGCAGACCCGGCGCGCTCACCTCCTTGAGGGAACCCAGAGAATTACTGCAAACCAACTCGGCCAGGCTCCCAGTTTTGTGTGCAGGCGTCATTCGGACGGGGCGCATCTCATAAAGGAGAACTGAAATCCCCCGCCGGGCCGCCTGCCATGCCGCCTCCGACCCGGCAAGCCCGCCCCCGATGATGATCAACTTTTTCTCAGGCATTTGTTTTAATATCCTATATCAATCTGTCCGGAATCAACCGGCTTCCTCAAAATCGCATACTTCATTCCGGCAGAGGATCTTAACTCCGGTCTTCCGGTCTCGCTTCTCAATCAAAAAAGGCGCTTCACACTTTGGACAAGGACGTTTGACAGGACGATCCCACAGGGCAAACTTGCAGTCCGGATAACCGGTGCAGCCAAAAAAACTCTTTCCCCGCTTTGTCCGTTTTTCGGTAAGGTCTCCGCCACAATCCGGCTCGGGACAAGAGATGCCAATGGGTATCGGCTTTGTATTCTTGCATTCGGGGTAGGCGGAGCAAGCCAGAAAACGGCCAAAACGACCGGACTTGATGATCATCGGCTTGCTGCATTTATCGCAAACCTCGTCCGTTTCAACTTCGGTTTTGACCACCTCAATGCCCTCTTTCGTCTCGACAAACTCCTGAGTCGTCTTACACTCCGGATAGCCGGAGCAGGCCAGGAAACGGCCGAAACGGCCCCATTTAATGACCATCGGCTTGCTACATTTTTCACATTGAAGATCGGTCGGCGTTTCTTCCCGCTTTACATCACGCATCTCGGTCCGTGCTTTCTCCAGCGTTTTACTGAAAGGCCCATAGAAACCCTGGACGGTTTCGACCCAGTCCTTCCCTCCCTCCTCAACCTCGTCAAGTTCATTTTCCATCCGGGCGGTAAATTCCACATCTACGATATCCGGAAAATGATCCACCAGGAGACCGTTGACAATATTCCCCAACTCTGTCGGATAAAAGCGCCCCTCGCGTTTCTCAACATATTTTCTGTCCTGAACCGTCGATATAATTGCCGCATAGGTACTTGGCCGGCCAATCCCCTTCTCTTCCAGATCATGAATCAGCAAGGCCTCATTATATCTGGGGGGCGGCTGGGTGAAATGCTGTTTCAGGTTAAGTTCCTGAAAATTCAAGGCCTCTCCAACAGTCAATTCGGGCAAGATCCCCTCCACACCCGGTACATCCGTGCCCTCTTCTCCCTCTTTTCCGGGCTTGCCCCCTTCGTCTTTTCCTTCGGTGTAGACCGTTGTAAAACCCGGGAACTTCACGACGGACCCTGTGACTCTGAAGAGAAAGGGTCCTGCAGATATATCCACACGTGTATTGTCCAGGATGGCCGGTGTCATCTGACTGGCAACGTAGCGATTCCAAATGAGTTTATAGAGAACATATTGATCACGCGACAAATCTGCCTGCACCAGCTCTGGATCGCGCTGGATCGCGGTCGGGCGTATGGCCTCATGACCCTCCTGCGCCCCCTTCTTACTCCTGTATTGGTTCGGGGACTGAGGAACATAATCGTCTCCGTAGCGCTCCCTGATCCATGTCAGTGATTCCGCCTGGAAATCCGGTGATATGCGGACCGAATCGGTTCGCATGTAGGTGATTAAACCGACCGCACCTTCTGAGCGGGTTTCAATGCCCTCGTAAAGTTGTTGTGCCAGCATCATTGTCTTCTTCGGTGTAAAGCCCAATTTCCGGGCCGCCTCCTGCTGCAGGCGACTGGTAATAAAAGGCGGTGTCGGATTGCGTTTTCGCTCTTTCTTTTCCACCCTGGAGACAATGTAGGGATGCGCTTCTAATGCTTTTTTCAGCGCTTGCGCCTCCGACTCATTATTGATCTGAATCGTTTTCCCCTTTTGCTGGATCAATTTTGCCAGAAAAGAAGGGGGAATCTTTCCTTGAAGCTTTGCGGTAATGCTCCAGTACTCGACTGCAACAAAGGCCAGAACCTCTTTTTCGCGCTCGCAGATGATACGGACGGCCACCGACTGGACGCGGCCCGCAGAAAGCCCACGACGGACTTTATCCCAAAGAAGGGGACTGATTTGATAGCCGACAATCCGGTCGAGAACGCGCCGCGCCTGCTGCGCATTAACTTTTTTGTCATCGATGCTGCCGGGGGTTGTCATGGCTTGCTGAATTGCTTTTTTGGTAATCTCATTAAAGAGGACCCGGTAGATCTCACCGTTCTGTTTTTTCAGCACCTCCCCAATATGCCATGCAATCGCCTCTCCTTCCCGGTCCGGATCAGGTGCCAGGTAAACCCGTTCGGCAGATTTGGCCGCCTTTTTGATCTCAGTCAGCACTTTACTTTTCCCCTTGATGACGACATACTCCGGTTCAAATCCACGCTCGAGGTTAATTCCGAGTTTCGACTTGGGAAGGTCCCTCACGTGTCCAACCGACGCCATGACCTTGTATTGCCTTCCGAGATACTTGTTAATTGTCTTCGCTTTGGAAGGGGATTCGACAATCACCAAGCCCTTCTTTTTTGCCACTGCGGTCTTACGCGCCTTTTTTACAACCTTCTTTGCAGCCTTCTTTACAGCCTTTGGCAAATCAACCTCCACATCAATAACACTTATCGTGGTAAACCCTATTTTCTAAAATCATGATACCTTCATATCCTAACATAGTACTGCCCCGCAAGCTGTTTCACCATCCCCTTTAACTCAAGGGTCAGAAGAAGACCGGAGACTGTCGATGAGGTCTTGGTACTCTCCAGGATAACCTGATCAACATGTTTCGGATCAGATGATAATATACCGTACAGAATTTCCTCGTCAGATTCAAGCGCAGGCCTTTCCCCTGACGGTGCGGGTGCGCGTTTGTCCAGCACGGGCAAGAGTTCATCCAGAATATCATCCACGCCCCGGACTAGTTTTGCCCCGGAGGCAATCAGTTGATTCGGGCCAGTACTGGTCTCAGAAAGAATCGGACCCGGAACGGCAAAGACCTCACGCCCCTGTTCCAGAGCAAGACGCGCCGTAATTAACGAGCCGCTTTTGAGGGCCGCTTCGACCACAATACATCCCATTGAAAGACCGCTGATGACCCGGTTGCGTTGGGGAAAATGATGGGGTTCGGGGAGCGCGCCCATCGGAAACTCAGTAAAAATTGTCCCTTGATCCACCATCTCATCAAATAAATTCTTATGTTCTGCCGGGTAAATCCGATCAATTCCACAACCCAGGACAGCGATGGTTTTTCCGCCTTCAGAGAGCACCGTCCTATGTGCCAGACCATCGATTCCCCGCGCAAATCCGCTGACCACCGTGACCCCGTTCCGGACCAAGTCGCGACAGAGCTTTTCGGTCACCGTTCTTCCATAGTAGGTCGTTTTTCGGGAACCGACAATCGCAAGGGTGTGGGATGCGCTGTCATCCCATGTCCCCTTCACATAAAGAATGGGAGGGGGGTCATAGGTCGATAAGAGCAGGGTCGGATAAGCAGAATCATTCAGGCACAAAAGGGACGCACCCGCCTTTTGTACTTTTTCCAATTCCTCATCAACCCGGTCAAAATTACGGAACGAAGTGATGCCTGCCGCAACCGGTCCAGTCATTCCCTCAATCATCAGAAGCGATTCTTTTTCCGCCGAGAAGACCGCATCAGGGCAGGAAAATTGGTCGATCAGACGCCGAAAGAGGACATTCCCAACCCCGGGAACCTGCTTCAATGCCAGCCAGGAACGATAGCGCTCCATGATGACTCCAAATGTAAAAGGCTGACATTATACAGAAGTGCTTTGTCCAGTCAAGTAAAACGGGATTTTGCGAAACCCTTATTTTGGGATTTACCCGGATGGAATGCTCTGAAATCATGCTTTAAACAAAGTACGGCAATGGGAAAGGCTTAGAGAAAAATCTTCACGGAAGAGATCGCACTGCGAATGATCGGCTCAGGATAGAGACCGAGAAACAGGGTCATAAAGGCCATGACCGAAAGTGCCACCTTTAGTGCGGGTGAAAATGAAAGGGGTGCCGTATCCTGGGGCTCTTCCATGTACATGACCTTAACGATGTTGAAATAATAATAGAGGGAAATCGCGCTGTTCAGAATGGCAATAATTGCCAGCCAATAGAACCCGCCCTGAATGGCCGCATTGAACAAGTAGAGTTTTCCGACAAAACCGGCCGTCGGCGGAATGCCGATCAGGGAGAGGGCAAAGAGAATAAATGTCGCCGCCACAACGGGGTGCGTCCGGGCCAATCCCCTGAGATCGCTGATCTGATCTCCCCGCAAGCCTTTTCTACAAACCAGAATCACCAGGGTAAATGCGCCCAGGGTCATAAAGACATAGCCGACAAGGTAGACCATTATAGCAGTCAATCCCACGCGGCTCCCTGCGATCAAACCGATCAAGAGATAACCCGCATGCGCGATCGAGGAATAAGCCAACAACCTTTTAATATTGGTCTGAACCACCGCAACGACATTCCCAAGGGTCATTGTCAGCACAGAAACCAACCAGAGGATCTGCCACCAAATCTCATGACTTCCCTCCAGTCCCATGATAAAAACGCGCAACATCACGGAAAATGCAGCCGCCTTTGAAGCAGCGGAGAGGAAGGCTGTAATGGGTGTTGGGGAACCTTCATAAACATCCGGCGCCCACATATGGAAGGGAACTGCGGCAACCTTGAATCCAAACCCGGTCACCATCAGGATGATGGCGATGACCAATGTCGGAGAGGATGTCAAATCCTGCGCGGCAAGCTGTTCATGTATTCCTGCAAGTTGGGTCGTGCCTGTTAAACCGTAGAGGAAGGCAATTCCGTACAAAATAACGCCTGAAGCAAATACCCCGGTCAAAAAATACTTTATGCCTGCCTCTATCGACCTGGGATCTTTCCGCATGAAGGCTGTCAGGACGTAGAGGGACATCGACATCAACTCAAGGGAGAGATAAAAAGAGAGGAGGTCCGTGGCCGAAGGGAGAAGCATCATCCCAATCGTCGCAAAAAGGATCAAGCCATAGTACTCTCCCAGGTTAATCCGTTGGATCTCAACATAGCGAAAGGACATCATCACAATTAATATCGAAATCGCGAGAAAAATTAACTTAAAAAAGATGGCGTAGGAATCGATCGCGATCATCCCGTTGAAGGTTGAGATCTCCTTTCCCCACAAGAAAACAAGTGAGACACCGGAAAGGAGCAAGCTCCCAATCGTAAAGACACCCAAGACCTCCTTTTTTTCAGAGTGGATCAAGGGCACCGCTATAAAAAGAGCGCAGGCTGCCAGAGCCAGGATCATTTCAGGGAGGATCGCGATGATTTGAATGTCGGGCAGTGTCGTCTCCATCTATTCCCTATCCCCGTTGGACACACTTAATTCGGGCGCATCGATCAGGACGCCCGGTTCACCGCGTAAAGCAAGGGCTACAGAATGCTCCGGCAGGCCCCTTTCCCGGACCACCTTCTTTACCTTTTCTTCCGAGCCGGTTCTTTTGGCTGAGGACGCGTTGAGCCGTTGAACGATCTTCTCCACAGAGGGTTCCATCATCTGAATAAAAGGTTTTGGATAAAGACCGATCCAGAACATAAAGACCACCAAAGGAACCATGTAGGCGACTTCACGACGATTCATATCTAAAAGCTTCTGGTTTTCCGGTTTATCCAGCTTCCCAAACATCATTCGCTGGAAAAGCCAGAGCATATAAGCGGCGCCCAGGATGATCCCGACGACAGCAATCCCCGCATAAATCTTGTTTGCCTCAAAAGCCCCCACCAGTATTAAAAATTCCCCTACAAATCCGTTTAGACCGGGAAGCCCCATTGAGGAAAACATCGTCACGGCGAAAAAGGCGGCAAAAACGGGCATCTGGTAAGACAACCCTCCAAAATCCGCAATCAAACGCGTATGCCGACGTTCGTAGATCATCCCGACTATCAAGAAAAGCGCGCCGGTGGAAACACCATGATTGATCATCTGAAGGATTCCTCCCGTAATCCCGTGCCTGTTCAGAGCAAATAATCCGAGCATCACGAAACCCAGATGGCTGACAGAGGAATAGGCCACAAGACGTTTCACATCCTTTTGAGCTAAGGCCACAAATGCACCGTAAACGATCCCGACCAGGGACAGGCCGCAGATCATCGGGACAAAAAAGTGGCTCGCATCGGGAAAGATCGGAAGACAAAAACGGACAAAGCCATAGGTGCCCATTTTAAGCAGGACCCCTGCCAACAGAACGCTTCCGGCAGTCGGCGCATCCGTATGCGCATCCGGGAGCCAGGTGTGGAAAGGAAACATTGGAACCTTAATCGCAAAACCCAGAAAAAAGGCAAGAAAAAGCCAGTATTGGAATGGATTGAGCGGAAGGTTCAGTTTCTGGAGTTCAAGGATGCTGAAGGTAAGTTGTCCTGTTCCGTATGCGGGATTCCCGTTAAGGAAATATATTGCCAGAATCCCCAGGAGCATAAACAAACTTCCAAAAAGGGTATACAGAAAAAACTTGATACAGGAATAGAGGCGCCGCCCTCCGCCCCAGATACCAATCATAAAGTACATCGGAACCAGCATGATCTCCCAGAAGATATAAAAAAGGAAGAAATCGAGAGACATGAAAACGCCCAGCATGCCGGTTTCAAGGAAAAGGATAGCAATGTAATATTCCTTCACCCGCTCTGTAATCGCCGTAAAGGAACTGACGATGGAAATGGCCGTCAGGATCGTCGTCATGATGATCAGGAGGAGACTGATTCCGTCGATTCCAAAGACATACTCTACGCCCAGACTCGGAATCCAGGAGGCCTGCTCCACAAACTGCATATCTGCCTTGGTGCTATCAAAACCGGGGATCAGGACAAAAGAAACCAGCATCGTAAAAAGTGAAACCCCTAGGGCTGTTTGCATAATTGCCTTGTGGTCCTCCTTCTTCATAAACATAAGAACGATGCAGCCGATTAAGGGGATATAGGCAATGAAAGAGAGGATGGGGAAAGAATACGTGCTTATCATGAAACCTCCTAAAAAACCCGTTCCGGGTCAAACAAAATGCGCTGCTACCATATCCAGATAAAAACAATGGACAGAAAAACTATTCCAACAATCATGGCTAACATATAATTTTGAATGGAGCCCGTCTGTATTTTGCGGAGGCGCCGCGCGCTCCCGTCCACAACTGTTGAGACACCATTCACGGCGCCGTCAATCACGCGTATATCGAAAATTTCTGTGAATTTGCTTTCCAAAATTGTTGCCCAGCCCGTGCCATTGACCAGCCCGTCAAAAACCCAGGTGTCTACTTTCCATAAAAACCGGGAAACCTTCTTTGCGGGCTCGATCAAACCAAATGTATAAACCTCGGTAATAAAACTTTCATAACGTGCGAGGGGCTTGTTGACAAACCAGGTGAAGCCGGGTCCTCCCTTGCGATAGAGCCAGTCGG
>JBHHXE010000060.1:0-12503 GCA_046756865.1 Nitrospiria bacterium
TAGATACTTCAATCCGGGATGTACCGTTTGCGTTCTTTGCTCAGTTGTTGAGATCTGATGAACTCGGGGCTTGAGAGGGCGTATCCGTGTTGGACTTTTCCCAATCTCTGATAACGGCATCTGCCACGATGAAATTTTCGGCAATCAATCCGCCGTAGCGACCCTTATGGTGGTAAACACCTTGGACGATGACCCGATTATTGACAAGGTTGTAGTGGGGAAAATCGCTGAAAACGGTGACCTCGTCTCCTCCCTCTCCTACGGTCGCACTGACAAAGTTCGAACCCATCCTTCCTTTCATGATGATCGCTGAACGTGACCAACCCATGACAGTGACCCGCTGGTTGTCATATTGTTCTCCAAGTTCGGATACATCGAGAAGGAGGGGGAGTTCTCTTGCGAGAATGGTGTAAGTCATTAAGAAGAGAACAGAAATGATTACTAAGGACGTTGTTGTCAAAATTCGTCTTAATGTATTCATTTTTTCACCTCCATAATAATTATACCACTGAATCGACATTCTGTCTTATATCTATTTGGTATGTTTGTGTGTTTTAGGGCTGCCATTTCTACGCTGAGGTAAACCTCTCGTTCTACACTCTCGTGAGATTTTATGTCTTCCTCCGCCCTACAGGTTTTATCGGTCGATATCGTCCTGATCTTGAATTTCATCCCGTGTGAACCGTTGCATTTGTGAATTGTTTGGTTTGACTTTTTTTGAAGGCTTCTGATAGCGTGCTCTTTATCTGTCCACAAGGGAGAAGGAGGAAGAAATGACGATGAAAATAGGGGTCGTGTTATCAGGCTGTGGTTATTTGGATGGTACGGAAATACAGGAATCCGTTGTGACTTTATTGGCGATTGACCGTGCTGGTGCGGAGGCGATTTGTATGGCTCCGGATATAGCACAGATGCACGTTATTGATCATCGGACCGGAAGAGAAATGCCGGAGACACGTAATGTCTTGACTGAGTCTGCTCGTATTACTCGAGGGGATATACAGGATGTGAAGGCGGCCGATCCGGACGATCTGGATGCCCTGATTTTTCCGGGGGGATACGGGGCGGCAAAGAATCTCTGCAACTTTGCGGTGAAGGGAGACAATTGCCAGGTTAATCCCGATATAGCCAAACTGGTTCGATCAATGATGGATGTCCGGAAACCGATCGGAGTGATTTGTATTGCCCCGGCCCTCATGGCAAAAGTGGCGCAGGAAAATGGGGATCAGGTTAAACTGACTATTGGAAATGATGGCGAGATTTCAAGCGCATTGCAGAAAATGGGGGTCGAACATATCGATACAAAAGTATCAGATATTGTTGTCGATGAAGCACATCGTATTGTCTCAACACCAGCATATTTGCTCGGACAGCGGGTTTCAGAAGTTGCGGAAGGGATCGAAAAACTGGTCAAGGCTGTGATGGACATGATGGAGTGAGCCTTTTGTTGGATAATCCCGACGCAGGCGAGTGAGTTTTGTGCCCGCTATGCGGGTTAGTCGCTTCCTTGAGGGGTGGCTTTACTTTTTTTAAAGAGCGATGAAAATACTCCATGCGCCTGCGCCATATGCTGATTAATGTCTGTACTTAGTTCGATGCTTCCTTTTTCCCAGTCATGTTGACCGTAGCCCATTCTGCGTCCCAGGAAAGTAAATTCTTCTGATCGGGTTTCCGGAAGAAGGAGGTCCTTTGCATTTCCCCGCACAATCCGGAGGGCATCAATCAGGGTTCTTAGAAAGAGGTAGGTCCTTTGCAGATTCCTTCCGGTTTCTGCCGGAATTATTCTGCACAGGGATAATTTCTGAAGGGCTTTTAAAGTGCTCGGTGTCCTGATTTCCGGCTGCTGATGTCCGTGGATGATCTGGAGATATTGTGTCAGGTATTCAATGTCAAGGAGTCCTCCGGGACTATACTTGACATTGGTCTTCCCCTCGGGAACCAGTTCGTTGATTTGTCTTTCTCTAAGCGCAACCGCCCCCTCGAGATCCCAGAGGGTCTGACTGTAGACGAATCTGTCTCTAGCCGATTCGCAGGCTTTCCCGAGGCTTTTGTCTCCTCCGACGCTTCTGAGTTTTATTAATGACTGCCTTTCAAAGGGCGCTGCCGCTCCCTCAGGATGATAATACGTGGTGAAGAGCGCGAAAGGGAAGGCGAGGCTCCCTGAATCACCATGCGGCCTTAGCCGGGTGTCGATATGGAAAATCCCTTCTTTTTTCGTCCGGATGAAGCGAATAATCTCCTGAGACAGTTTCTCAAAATAGACCCTGTTATCAATGCTGTTTTTACCTCCTGTCCTCCCGGGCCCTTCATAAACAAATAAAAGCTCAATGTCTGAGGCATAGCCCAATTCCCTTCCGCCGAACTTTCCAAGTCCGCAGATTGTGAATGCGCAAGGGCTTCCGTCGTCTTTCAAAGGGGGGCCGTACTGTTCTTTGAAATGGTGATGACAGAGTTGGCAGACCTGGTCGATGACCACTTCAGCCAGATCCGTCAGAGCCTTTGAAAAATGTCTGAGATCTCCTGAAGGTGCGATCAGATGTTTCATATCGATACGGAACATCTCCTGATCTTTGTAGGCATTCACGATCTTTTTTTGTTCTTCCAAACCAGAGGCTGATTTGAGCTGCCGAAGGAGTGTGCGCCGGGTCGGGGTTTTTCCGATCCGGAGCTCCTTTTCATTGAACTGTTCAAGAATGGGGAGCAAAGTTTTGAACTGTGTTCGTAAAAAGTCTTCCCATAAAAATTGACTTGTTCCGAAAAGACGCGCCAGAATCTGCATTGTCTCCCTCCGTCTCAGGAATGAAAGGAGAGACCGTGAATGGCCTGCCGCCAATGTCTTGTCAAGAAATTGATCATAGTGGCCGATAGCCATTGTCGGGTCGGGGGCGCTGGTCAGGAAATATGTAAATTGCTTAATCAGGATGGCGGAGATCCGGAGGGCCTTTTTATCTTCTTCCTGTTTTATTTTTTTCCCGCGTCGGTCAGAGATGTGAAAGCGGTCTTCGATATCTTTTCCGCTTTTCTTTATCTTAACCTTGTGGAGGTAGATGTTTCGCATTGCGAGGGCATTTGAAAAAGCATAGAGAAAGAAAGGAGTGTCTCTTCCCTGAATATCAAGAAGCGTCCATTTCTTCGACATCGTGTTATTGAAGCGGACAGTTATGGGATGGAGAAGACTGCTCATATGACCGAAAGTATTTTCCTCCGCCCGACCCAGATATTTTACAAGGCGGGAATTTACCCTCTCCCGTGCTTCATGGTAGTGTTCTTCTTCCAGAAGTTGCAGGAGGACTTGATATTCTTCCTTGAAAATTTTCTGTTGCGGGAGATCAAAACGAGATTCGGAGTTTGCTGCCCGGACGTGGAGGACATCGATGATCTTACTTTTTACGCGGTCGGAATAAGTGTGGACCTCTCCAGAGGCGATGTCCAGTCCGAAGGAGGAAAGAAGACCGCAGAGGATGGAGAAACCTGAGAAATAATCGAATGCAACGAGGGTGATTCTGAACCGGCCTTCATCGAGCGATTTCACGCTTATAGCGAGAGGATGTTCCCGTTTGATCCGGCAGGACATTTGAAGGTGTTCAGCAATCTCGGATGGTTTGTACAGGGAAAGGTAATCCCGATCCATCTTAGAGAGGAAATCGTGGATTAACACCGTGTCACTCGGTTGAAAATAAGGTAAAAGTTCCTTGATAAGTTGTTTCTTTCGCAATGGGATTACTCCTTTGATATTCAAAATACAAGAAAACCCTTTTGTGGTTCAATACTTAAAATAAAGCGTCTATGGACGCCTTGCGGCAAAAATTGCATCGCCCTTTCCTGATGCGTATACTGCCCTAAGGAAAGACCCAGGGAGAACAATTAATGGGGAAATTTGCGATAAGAGATCTCCTCCTGGCGCCGGAACTCGATGCTCAGGAGGTCGCTGCCTTATTGAGGCCTTTTGGTTTTCAGGATATAAAAAAGGCCGATGTCAACATCCAACATATTGCGGAAGATGCAGAGATCCGGGTGCTTTTTGCCGAGATCCTGGAGGAGTGTCTTCGTTGTTTTTCAGAAACCCCTTCTCCGGATCTGGCATTGAACCATTTTGAGCGGTTTTCCAGGGCGGTTTTCGGTAAAGCCGCTTTTATTTCTTATCTCGTGGAGTCTCCACAGACTCTTTGGCGTTTATCTCAGGTCTTTGGGAACATCCCTTTTTTTTCAGAGATCCTGATCCGAAATCCGGAATATCTCTATTGGGTCTTTTCTCCCGAGGTTTTGGAACGGCCGAAAAAGCGAGGTGAGCTTTCAGGGGAGCTTTCAAGTGCACTGCGCCTCTTGAAGTCCAAAGAGACACAGCTTGATTTTCTCAGGATCTTCAAGCGGAAAGAGATTCTCCGAATCGGAGTCAGAGATCTCCTCGGCAAGACTGCTGTTGAGGAAACCCTGGCGGATCTATCAGACCTGGCTGATGTTCTCATACAGAAGGCCTATTGGATTTGTGATAAAGAGATGCGGAGAAAGTATGGCATTGCCATGGGAGAGGGAGATTCCGGGAAAAACCGCCGTATCGGGTTTACGGTCCTGGCGATGGGGAAATTAGGGGGGAGAGAGTTAAATTTCAGCTCCGATGTTGATCTGATGTACCTCTATGAGCAGCGTTCAGGCCAGTCCTCGGGTGGCCGTGGAAAGGACCGCATTCCAAATGCGGTCTATTTTGAAAAGCTGTCAAAAGAGGTGACGGCATCCCTGAATGCGACGACGGAGCAGGGATATGTTTACCGGGTGGACCTGCGCCTCCGCCCTGAAGGACAGGGAGGAATGATTGCGACGCCCTTTGAAGGGTATAGGCGGTATTATGATACCCGGGGTGAAACCTGGGAACGGCTCTCCCTTGTGAAAGTTCGTGCCGTAGCGGGAGACCTCCGGCTTGGGAGGCGTTTCCTCGAGATGGCGGAGCCTTTTATCTACGATAAATCCTTCGGGAAAAGCGGTTTCATCGAGGTGAGGGAGATCAAGGAGCGCATCGAGCAGGAGTGCTCCGAGAAGAAGCAGACCCAAAGAGATGTGAAGCGGGGGAGGGGTGGAATCCGGGAGATCGAGTTTATTGTTCAGTCCCTCCAGGTTGCGTTTGGCGGGAAGGACCGCAAAATTCGGGTTCGGGGGTCCATGGATGTTTTAAAGAAATTGTCTCGAGGCCCTTACCTTTCTGCCGAGGAGTTCCAACTTTTATCGGCGTCCTATCTGTTTTTTCGTGACCTGGAAAACAAGCTTCAGATGGTTCGTGATCAGCAGACCCACCTTATCCCGACCGACCCGGATGAACTCAGAGCGACAGCACTTAGAATGGACTACACAGATTTTACCCGGGGCTCCGCATCGGTGCAGCTTATGAAGGATTATAGAGGCCATGCGGATCGGGTTCACGCAATATTTCAAAGAGTCTTTTATGAAAAGCCTTTCCTGCCCCAAGACGACGTTTAATCCATGAATGCGGTGCAACGGCATTATATTGAAGTGGTCACTCCCGAGGTCGAGGGGCGGTTCCATTACCATCTCCCACCAGAGCTTGTGAACACAAAATTGGAACCCGGGGTACGGCTCTTGGTTCCTTTTGGCCGAGGCTGGCGTATGGCCTTTTTCGTTCGGGCGGTTGCCCGGCCTGGTGTAAAGGCGACCAAGGCCGTCCTTGGGGTTCTGGACGAGACCTCCCTCATTGTCGGGCCTCTTTTTAAGCTCTTGCTTTGGATCTCGGATTATTACTTTGCCCCTTTGGGCGCGGCGATCAAAGGGAGTCTTCCCCAGGGAATACATCTTTCTGTTCGTAGAAGATTCAGCCTTGCAGATTCTGGTAAATCTGCCCACGGTTCAGGTCATGAACCGGTTCGGGCGAAAATGAAAAAGACGATCCGGCAAGGTGTGATGGATCTGTTGTCAACGGAGGGTCCGATGACGGAGCCGCAGCTCAAGAAACGGCTCGAAGGGAAGACCTTAAGCCGTACGCTGTCTATATTGGTCAAAGCGGGATTGATTAAATCACGCTGGGAGATCACGCCCCCGGCGGTCAAAAAAATATTTCGACGCATCCTTATTTTAAGAAAGAGTCCGGAAGAGACCGCGGCCTTTGCAGCCTCTCTCTCCGGGCGTGCCCACCGACAAACCGCCCTTCTGGACATCCTGCTCACGGCAGGGGGTTCCCTTCCCGAAGCGGCGCTGGAGGCCCCGCTCCGCCCGGCCTTGAAGCGCCTGATTGAAAAAAAATGGATAGATCGAATAGAGGAACCGGCACGGCGGGTACCGAGGCAGGAGAGCGGTTTTCGTCCGAAGGGGACGATCCGGCTCAATGCCGCCCAAAAGGCGGCGACCGAAAAAGTGATTACCGCGATTAAAACGAAGTTTTTTGCCCCCTTTCTTCTGCACGGAGTGACGGGGAGCGGTAAGACCGAGGTTTATCTTCGAGTGATTGAAGCGGGACTTCGGCAGGGTAAAGGGGCGATCCTCCTTGTTCCGGAGATCTCCCTGACCGCGCAGCTCGTTGCCCGGTTCCATGAACGATTCGGGGATGAGGTTGCTCTTTTCCACAGCGGCCTTTCAGGGGGAGAGCGCTACGATGAATGGTGCAGAATCAAGGAGGGGCAGGCCCGCCTGGTGATCGGGGTCCGTTCCGCCATTTTCGCCCCGATGAAAGCGCTCGGGGTCATCATTGTTGATGAAGAGCAGGATGCTTCTTACAAGCAGGATGAGGGGGTGCGATATCATGCGAGAGATGTGGCGCTGGTCAGAGCCCGGTCCGAGAATGCTGTCGTTGTCCTCGGGTCCGCCACCCCATCGTTTGAGACCTATCACCACAGCCAGAGTGGGAAGTATCGGTACATGCATCTCCCGGACCGCATTGAGGAAAGGCCTCTTCCAGCCGTCCGGCTGGTTGATTTGAGAAAAAAAGAGGCTTTGGTTAAGCCCTTTATTACAAGGCCGCTTATCGCCGCGATTGAAAAACGACTTACGGAAAAAGAGCAGGTGCTGCTGTTTGTTAATCGACGCGGATTTTCGTCCTCGCTCCTTTGTGCGGATTGCGGTGAGCTTCCCTCCTGCCGCCAATGTACGGTTTCGCTCACTTACCATAAGGGGAGGAAGCGCCTCGTCTGTCATTATTGTGGCTTTGAATCACCTCCTCCGACTGAATGTCCCAAATGCCGGGGTGCACACATGGTTTATCTGGGGATCGGGACAGAACAGGTAGAAGAAGTGATGCGGAGCCTCTTTCCTTCGGCAAGCGTTGCCCGAATGGATCGGGATACCACGCAGAAGAAAGGATCTCACCAGAAGATCATAGCTGCGATGGCGCAGAGAGAGATCGATATCCTGATCGGAACACAGATGGTCACAAAAGGGCATGATTTTCCCAGTGTGACCCTCGTGGGTGTGCTTTGTGGAGACTTATCGCTTCAGTTTCCGGATTTCCGCTCCCCTGAACGGACATTTCAACTCCTTGCCCAGGTGGCCGGCCGTGCGGGGCGAGGTGAACGTCCGGGAGAGGTGATGATTCAAACATTCCAGCCGGACCATGCGAGCATTGCCTTCACAACGGCCCATGACTACACATCATTCTATCAGGGAGAGCTTCAGTCCAGAAAGGCCGGTCTCTATCCTCCGTTCTACCGTTTGACCCGCCTCCTCTTGAGAAATCGCCGGGAAGAGGGTCTCGTTCGAGGGGCTGAGTTGCTGACGGCCCTGATCAAGCGCCACCTCCCCGCACAGGGGGTTGAAATACTGGGGCCGGCCCCGACCCCGATGGCGCGAATCCGGGGAGAATATCGATATCAAATACTGATGAAGTCACAAAACCAGAAGTGTATTGCGGCAGCGCTGAAACCGGCACTCAAGCGCTGGAAGCAAAAGTCCCAGGACAGAATACGACTGGAAGTCGATGTCGATCCGCAACAGTTCGGGTGAGAGGACGTTCTGTTTTCTGATACTGGATCTGGATCGTTAGTGGCTTGATCTGCCTGACCTTTTCACCTGCGTGTGTAGCGCCACCTTCTGTTTTTCATCCAGAATTTTAAGACCATCGATCTGTTTTTTCAGGCGGTCCCTCTCCATATCGGCGGCCAGGCGGGCAATCACGTCGATACGCTTGTCAAGCTCCTTTCCGGAAGCGCCTTCCTGTATCCGCTCTTCCAACTCCGTGGTCTGAATCCGGTACGCGACTTCATCTTTTTTTGCCTGTTGAAGTGCTGCAATCTCTAAGGAGATCAGTTTCTTGATCTGGGCCTGGTTGAGTTTTAATTCTTCAGCCCGGTCAAGGAGAGAGCCGGACTTCCTGCCTGCTCTCCCGGCATGAGCCGATCCCATTCCCATTCGATGGGGGACCCCTACCCGTCTCCGCTTCTGTAGGTTCGTGAGTGTAAGCTGTTGAGCAGGCGTGATAATTTCTTTGAATTTCTTCGAATACGCCGAAAGGTTCGGGAAAAACTCCCCTTCGAGGTCGGCAGTTCTCTGCATGGCGTCCCGCGTCTTTTTTAAATCAATGATGGGTTCCTTCATCATGTCGTAGGCTTCGGCCCGGCTGATTTCGATTTCCGTCCCGATTCGGATGACCTCACGGCGCGCTGCCTGGATGGTCTCCCGGAGGGCGGTTTTCTGCGCTTCCGTAAGCTTTATCTCCGCGCGGTAATCTCCATAGGCACGCTTAAACTGACCGAGGGCAAGGAGGCCGATTCGCAGGTTAAATCCTTCCGGATGTTCCAGATTGACCCTGGGCCGGCGTATGGTCCTGAAAATTTCCTTTTGTTCGGGGCTGAGGATTCCCTGGAGGACCTCGACGGCTCTGAGCATTCGGTTCATCTCATCGGTTTCGACCCCGCCGGTCAAGATGTTGGTCATGCTATAGGTTTCTTTCAAAAGAAAGCCATACCGCCTTTTCAGCCCGACCTCTTCAAACATTCCAGTCAGGAAAGCTTCTTTTTGCCAGATATCTTTTTTAAAGGCACTGACCTCCTTTTGAATGTCCTTGATCTGGTCTCCACTGAGATGGAGAGGCTCCCTTGCCGCCAGATAATCGTGGGCCAGGGCTTCTACGGCGCGGATCATCCTGGGGCCGGGTGTCATCTCGGTCCCTGTACGATTGTGCGGCGCGCTCATCGCTTCCGACCCGGTTACAATAATGGCCAGGGCCAGAATCATTCGAAGGAATGCTTTTACTCCGGTCCCTGTGAGAATAACTTCCCATGCACAATCTGATGTTTCATTGCAATTTTTTTTCATGGTGGTCACTCCTCCTATGAGATTGAACGTATTATATGCGCAATTCTGCCCTGCAAGGGCGGGCTTCCTCAACTCCGAACTCTATCAGGAGCGTCCGCCCCATGTCACCTTATGTTTCCCGGAGAACGGTGAGTCCTGATCCCTTCGGTTTCTCGTCCCGCCCTGTCGGAGACAGGATTGTGCTCCGTGTTTGTGTTCGAAAAAGCTTGAAGATACGGAACACCTGCCAGGGGAGAGAGAGGAGCCCTTCCAATCGGGGAGCTTCGGAGGATGAAAGGACAGGAGAGCGGATTATGTGCCCCGGGCCGGTTGCGATGAGCTGAAGTGGCATGAGAATGCAATCATGATCCCATCATGGGCGGATGCGAGGGTTCGGTGAGGGTTCGGAACCTTAATGAATCAGGCCACTTTCCTGGAGTGTAAGGACCTCAGCATGCTTACGGCCCTGCTGAATGCTTGCGGCAGCCTGGGCCACCCCGCCGGAAAATTCAAGAAATTCCTGATGGCTGAGGTGAAAGGTTGTCCGCCCGAAAAAGGAAAGGTGGATCATACCGCAGTTACACGCCCTGATGTCGATCGAATCCCTGTTTGTGAAATGCTGTCCTTTCGGATCGTTGTGTATCATTGCATGGGTCCCTCGCGGTTAATGATTTCTATTTGATCGAAGCGTAACAGTCCATCGCGGGGATGGACTCCTGGGGAAAGTTTTTAAAGTGAAAGGAGAAACTCTTCATCTTCTTTCTCTTCAGCCCGCTTCAGGAGATTGCTCAAAGATGTGAATTCCTCCCGGGTAAAGCGAAGACGGATATTTTGCATTCCGATGTGGTAATCGTCAAACCGGCGCTCAATCTTCCCGAAGGGTGATTCAGAGAGCGTCACGGTATGATGGTCGAGGTTTTTTTCCATGACATCCTCATTCCTGTTTTCTGATGGACTCGATGCTTCAGGGGGCCTGGGTGTGGCCCTCCGTTCCCATTGCCGATACTGTCTGACCGCTAACCTTGTGCCCGCTTCCCATAAAGGCCCGGACGGCGGGCTGATCCACCTTAAAGGTATTGAAAAGCGTCCCAATTTCCTGGTTTCTCATGAGCCCAGGATCCGGGGAGACGACGAGAATCCCGGTCTCTCCGGGGGTGGAGTTCTTTACGTATTGCTTGTTGGAACTGACAAAGAAAAGGAGGAGGAAAAGCGAAAAGACACGAAGGATGCCAGGACCCTTTCTGGCATCCATGAAAAGAGAATCCGGAAACATGAGGAATGTTCCTTTATTTGTTACGATCCTACGCCTCGCGCGTTTGGCCTGGGCAAAAGTACAGATCCTGACCCTGGACGGTTTGTTGGGAAAGATATGACTTTTCCGGAAGATCTTGGCGTTTTTCTTCTTTCGGTCCTGAGGTGGGCTTCCGCCTTCTTGCAAAGGGTCTGGAGGTTGGCAAGATTTCGGCAATCGAGTTCTATCGTTTTCTGGGAGTACCAGCCAATCCCTTCACCCCAGGAGAGGAGTCGGATGTGCAAACGCCCAGCATCTCCTTCTTCAGAATTGAGAAAGACCTCCAGCTTTTCTGATTCGCTATCGCCTGAAAGAACGCCGATGACTTGTTCCATGAAATTTCTCCCTGCCGTACGGTTGCCCGAATTCTGCTCGCAATATAGCGAACGATGGATCTTTTTAAGGAATGAAGTTGATAATCATTATCAACCTTTAAACACAATACCTCCTAATAAACCTAATGTCAAGGCCTTTTTTTATTTTTTCCGACATTTTGCCTTCCCGCATTGACAATAAATTGAGAATGTGATTAATTCTGAACGAACTTGTCCCCTTGTGCTTAATAGGGCGCTTCCTTAAACCCGGGTCTCGAGCGTTATGATGGGGGCCTTCATCACGCGATTGCGGAATGGGGAACCGCCGATTCTTCTGGAAATACTGTGTTATCGGTCAACGGACCCCTTACCATATAATTACCTAGAATCGTAAATCGTGATTGTAACTGTTCACTGCTCATCATTTAGAAGATTTTTCAGTGGGACTCTGGTCTTGTTTTTCAGGGGATATTGATATGCCTGGATATACCCGAAGATCAAGCTGTTCCGGGGACTGAGAACGTCTTGTCGGTAATCTGAGACCCGTGTGATGTACCAAAAGTTTTTCGGTTTTAGCACCCCTCCATTCAAGCTTATCCCTGATCCCCGCTTTTTTTTCTACAGTAAAAACCACGATGAGGCCATTTCTCATATTCAATATGGCCTTAAGGAGCGGAAGGGTTTTATCGTTATCGTCGGAGAAATCGGAACCGGAAAAACAACCCTTTGCCGGCTTCTCATGGGGAGGCTTGATTGGTCCATCAAGACGGCCCTCCTTTTTAACCCTCAACTTTCAGGCATTGAACTCCTGCAGAGTATTAACCAGGATTTTGGGTTGTGGGGAAAGAGTCCGTCCAAGAAGCTGCTAATCGACGAATTAAACGGATTTCTCCTCGGTTTGCTCTCACAAGGAAAAAGTGCGCTCCTGATAGTTGATGAAGCGCAGCTTCTCTCTATTGGCTGTCTTGAAGAGATCCGTCTCCTCTCCAATCTGGAGACCGAGCAGGAAAAGTTGATACAGATTCTTCTCATTGGGCAGCCTGAACTGAAGGAAAAGCTGGAATCCAGGTCCCTGCGACAACTCAAACAGCGGATTTCGTTAATCCATGAGATCGGCCCGCTCGGAAAGGAAGAGGTTGGCTTGTATCTCGCATCCCGCATCAGGGCTGCCGGCGGCGCAGACACTGTTGCCTTTTCGCCGAAAGCCGTTGGCAGAATTCGCCATTTCAGTAAGGGCTTTCCGCGCCTCATCAACGTTGCCGCAGACCAGGCCCTTCTTGCCGCCTATGTGGCCAATGCAACATATGTTACAGGATCTCTCGCGGCACGCGCGATAGAAGAACTCGAAAAGGGATCGCAAAAACCTTCCCTGTCTTCTCTTTATCGATGGGAGCTCTCCTCCAGGAAAGGAAAGGTTGGGGCGCCTCTATTTCTGATCATCACAGCGCTCCTATTCGCCGCCGCCTGGTATTGGAAGGACCGCCTTGTCATTGGAATTGACCTCCTGAAGACCTTCCTCCCGGGAAAGGCCGACTAAGCTTCTTCTGTCTCAGATATGGGGATGATGAACACTTGTATTGAATGTAGGGCTTGTCCTTCCAGCGGGCACTTTAATTGTTTTTACAGGCCCTACAGATTATAATGGGGGGAGGTCTTCGTATATTTTCCCT
>JBHHXE010000061.1:0-12462 GCA_046756865.1 Nitrospiria bacterium
AGTAAGTATACTTAGTATTTAAGTTTTGTCAAGGATAGAGAAGACATTTTCTATAGTATCTTCGGGAAGGTATTTTACGAATTGAACAGGCACCAGATGTTGTGGTGTATTGGTCTTCAGGGAAGATGTTGGCCGGGCAGCCTAAGGTTAAACGGCTTGATTAAAATTCTTTCTTCCTGGCTCCCGGAGATGGTGGGGGATTCTGCTTTCTTCTGGCGAGACCGATCGTCGCCTCAAAATTTTCTCCCAGATACAACTCGGCTTCGACCTTGATGCCGTTCCCGCTGTTTTCAAGCCCGACAATTTTGGCCCCTCTGACAAATGCAGATATTTTCCTGCGAATTTCATTGTTCTCCTCAGCCCAATCCAAGATACGCTTGCCAGCGCCAGTACGCAAACTCATAATTTGAGATTCTATATTTGTATAAACATTGATCTTGGCCTGCTGGACCGCACGAACTCGCTTTGAAGTTGTCCACTCTCCTTCGATGGAGGCATTCCCGCTCGCCAGAAGCGTCACATCCGACCAATCCCTGAAGCTTTGCTCTTCCGGTCCCGTCTGGCAGGAGAGAAGAAAAATGAAGGGAATCAAGAGGCGTATCGTTTTCTTGCAGAACCCCCATTCCGCGCGACGAGGATTGCACTCTCTGTCTGTTTTCGAGTAGAGAATTTTCATTTTCCGGACCACCGCGTAATAAGCTCATTTTTTATCTTGAGGGCATCAAGCGCCCGACCAACAACGAATTGAACCATGTCATCAATTGACTTCGGGCGATGGTAAAAAGCCGGCATCGCCGGCATCAGGGTCGCTCCCATATCTGCCAACAAAAGCATGTTACCCAGGTGGATTCGGCTCAAGGGCGTCTCCCGGGGAATCAGGATCAGAGGACGTTTTTCCTTCAAAGTCACATCGGCCGCGCGTTCAACAAGCGTTGAAGAAATTCCGTGCGCAATGGCCGCCAAGGCTTTCATCGAACACGGTGCAACCACCATCCCCTCCGTCGGGACAGAACCGCTCGCAATAGGCGAGGCCATATCCCCTTCATTACAACAGACCAGATCATAATCTCCATATTTTTCTCCCAGGATCTTGGCACTCTCCTGAAAATTCCCTCCCCAATCAAGACCCATCTCGCCCTTGATAATCAACCTTGCCTCATGCGTAAGCGTCAAGTAGACCTTATACCCCGCACGAAGAAGAAAATCGAGTAATGTGACACCGTAGACCGCGCCGCTCGCACCTGATATTGCAATCACATAACTTTTCATAAGTCCTTCATTGCGATTGACCCACATCACGGTGGTGATGATGGACCTTGAATCCTGTTTCCTGGAGATGCGTTCTTAAGAATTCCACCATCGCTACAGAACGGTGTCTTCCTCCCGTGCAGCCCAGCCCGATCGTCAAATAACTCTTCCCCTCCTTCTTGTACAACGGAAGGAGGAAGTCAAGTAATCCGTACAATCTCTCCAGGAACATATTCGCCTCCGGAAGCTCCAGGAGATATTTCTGGACGTGCGAACTCTCCCCCGTAAGAGGTTTTAAGGACGCTTGAAAATAGGGATTGCTTAAAAAGCGGACATCAAAAAGGAGATCCAGGTCGGTCGGAACCCCAAACTTAAACCCGAAAGAAACCAGGGATAAGCGCATCCGATGATCCGTCTGATCCCCCACATAGGTTTGCGTCAGCACACCTTCCAGTTGACGCCCATAATAATCGGAAGTATCGAGTATCCGATCCGCACGCCTTCTGAGTCCGTCCAGTTTTTCGCGCTCAAGTTTGATCCCGTCGATAACAGATCCTTCTTTTGCAAGCGGGTGGGGTCTTCTCGTTTCGGAAAAACGACGCAGCAGCACCTCATCTCTGGCTTCAAGGAACAAAAGCTCGGCATGATACCCGGTTTCCCTCAGTTCGTCAAAGACATTCAGGAAGTTCGACAAAAAATCACGTTCACGTATATCAACACCAACAGCAGCCTTGACAATACTCTCCCCTGACTGCCTGCACAGCTCAACAAACTTCAGGAGAAACTGGGGGGGGAGGTTATCGATGCAGAAAAAATCAAGGTCTTCCAAGTATTTGATGACAGAACTTTTACCGGACCCGGATAAGCCACTGACAATCACCAGGCGAATTTTCTTCTTCACAATCATAGGGGATACCAAGACCCATCGCCCTGGATCAGGAAAACCAGCAGGAAGCCCTCAAAAAACAGCCCGGGACCCCCGTGAGGACTCAGCAAACCTCTCTTCCCCCTCATGGCGATCTTAGTAAGGCTTGCACGCTCCCGCAAAAATTCATACGCTGCGGCTCTGTACTATGGAATTACTCGGAAATTTTACGCCGTTATGGTTTTCCAGGATAATTGTTGCACTGGACGACCGTCTCCCTCTCACCACAAGACAACCATCGCTTCCTATGCTTCTTTCTTTTCCATCTCTTCACTTAAACCACTTGGCGCAGCGGCAGCTTGTTCAATAAAAACATCCTGCTGAACGCGATGGTCGCAAAGCTTTTCTTTTTGTTTTTTGAGCTGCCTTTCAACTTTTGCCATCGCCTTATCCACTGAGGCGTACATCGCATCCGTTTCTTCTTCCGACTGCAGAACAGAACCATTCACCTTCAAAAGCACCTCGGCAAGATGTCGGTGCTTCTCCACCTTGAGCGTAAAAATGACCTGAGTGGCTTTTGAGGTATATTTCTCTATTTTTTTTGCCCTGTTTTCAACATAGCTGCGTAGGGCGGGCGTCACGTCCAAATGTCTTCCGGTAATCAATACGTCCATCAGTCCTCCTTAGACATAAGATCTACAAATGTTGCAGCGATTTACATTTTCCCCGGGTGCAGGAGCCTCCGACAGACTCCTTAGAACAGTCTTTTGCGGCGGCTTGCAGGGGGAATCTTCAAGCCCGCACGATACTTTGTCACTGTCCTTCTCGCAATCTCGATACCATCTCTTTCCAGGCACCTCAGTATGTCCTGATCCTTCAGGGGATGGGCTGAATCCTCCTCCATCACCATTTTCCTGATTTTTTCACGCACCGCCATCGATGAAAGACTCCCGGAACCATTACCGGTGCTCGGTAAACTACTGTTAAAAAAGAACTTTAATTCATAAACCCCCTGTGGGGTGAACATATATTTATTTGTCGTGACGCGGCTGACGGTGGACTCATGCATCGAAATATCATCAGCAACCTGTTTCAGGATGAGGGGTCTTAAAAAATTAACCCCTTTCTCCAAAAAATCATCCTGGAATTTCACAATGCTTTCCGCAACAAGGCGAACCGTTCGATTTCGCTGCTCAATACTTCGTACCAGCCAGAGAGCAGATTTGAACTTTTCCTCCAGGTAGCTCTTTGTTTTATCTGCAACCTGGTCTTTGGATCGAAGCAGCGATCGATAATATGGACTGATTTTTAACTTGGGGAGCCCGTCATCATTCATCACGACAACATAACGTCCTTCCCGCTTTACAACATGTATGTCGGGGACAATGTAGTGGTTTTCTTCAGAAGAGAAGGGACGTCCCGGTTTTGGCTCCAGACTTTCTACAACCTTACAGGCCTCGACCACCTCCCGCAAGGGCACATTACATTCCTTGGCAATATGCTGGTAGCGCTTTTTTTCTATGTCGCCCAGGTAGTCGCTCACGATAACATCAGGGAGCGTCCCGGCAAGCTTGAGTTGCCTGAGCTGTATGAGAAGGCATTCCCGCAAGTCTCTTGCGCCAACACCTGACGGGTCAAAATCCTGAACAACCTTCAAGACCTTCTCCACAGATTCGTGAGCGCTCTCAAGGGAAGCTGCAATCTCGTCTAGCGATGACCTCAGGTAACCATTGTCGTCAATATCTCCAATGAGAAGAGTGCCAATCTCTTTTTCCTTGCCCGAAAGGCTTGAGAAGCCCAGTTGCCACAGGAGATGGTCAACAAGGGAGGTCGATTTTGCAAGGGTCTGCTCAATAGTGGGGCCCTCCTCAGGAATCCCTCCTGAAGCATTCCAGCCCTCGCTTCGCCCTTCATCCAGATAATACTCTTCCCACTTCAGGTCAAACTCTTCCTTAACCTCTGGACGATCATCCGCTTTTACTTCGCCCTCCTCCGACTCCGAAGAACCGGCGTCCTCTGGACTGCCGACAGCATCTTCAAGGACCGGATTTTCCATTATTTCCTGTTGGATCGTCTGTTCCAATTCCATTCTCGACAACTGAAGCAGTTTAATGGCCTGCTGAAGTTGGGGCGTCATCACCAACTTCTGAGCCAACTTCATGTCAAGTCTCAGACCCACTCCAGCATCAGGCCAGGCCACGGTCAAACCCCCTCAAGCATTAAAAGTACTGGCTTTTTGATCCTGCCAGTTAAATCGATCCCCTAAATAAAGCGCTTTTGCCTCCGGGCTATTCGCAATCTCCAGAGACGTCCCGGATACCAAAATTTTACCCCCGTGTATGATATACGCACGATCGGTGATATCGAGCGTGTCCTGGACATTGTGATCGGTAATCAAGACCCCGATCCCTTTCTTCTTCAGGTGAAAGATAATCTTCTGAATATCGGTGATCACTATCGGATCAATCCCCGCAAAGGGCTCATCCAGGAGAATAAATTGAGGGGAAAGGACCAGCGCCCGCGTAATTTCAAGCCGCCGCCGCTCTCCACCGGAGAGGGTGTACGCTTTGCTTTTTGCCAAGTGCGCTATATTAAGCTCCGTCAAAAGTCCCTGAAGCCGTTCATCACATTCCGAAGACTTAAGCCCCATGGATTCCAGAACGACCCGAATATTTTCTTCAACACTCAGTTTCCTGAAGATCGACGGCTCCTGGGGAAGGTAACTCACTCCCTCGCGCGCACGGAGATACATCGGCATATCAGTAATGCGCTGTCCATTCAGGAAAATTTCCCCGCAACCCGGCGGAGTCAAACCGACGATCATGTAAAAGGTGGTCGTTTTTCCGGCCCCGTTAGGCCCCAATAGACCAACAACCTCCCCCGGACCGACGGAGAGATTGACCTGATCGACAACCTTGCGACCCTCATATTTCTTTTCGAGCCCTCTAGCCTCTAACATCCCGCTTCACAATAAATAAAAACAATAAAACTACTTTTTCGGCCTCAAGCCCAACTCCCCAGACTCAGAACGAATGACCAACTCACTTTCCGAAACCAGCGTCCGGTTTTCGGCCAGGAAAAACGTGATCATCTCCCCCTTGACATGATAATCGTTCTCCCAGGCTTCGGGGTGGCCGGTCAGGGTGATTCTCTCTTTCTCCTTGTCATAACGACCTTTTTCGGCTTTGGCCCGCCGAACGCCTTGCCGTATGTCCACATCACCGGAAACAACAATTCTGGAAATCTCTTTTCCTCCTTGAGCAGCCCCCTCCAGCAACAAGGATGACGAAGATTTCAATGGGTTCCCCGCCTCTTTTTCTTTAAAAAAGACCTCCGCCAAACCCGCTTTAATCTTCAGATCTCCTCGCTTAATTAAAACATTTCCTTCAAAAGTGATCTTGTTCTCCAAGCCTTGTACGACCATTTTACTCGCACTGATGGAGACAGGCTCATTGTCTCCAGCCGAGCCCTTACCCTCTTCTGCCGCCAGAACTTCGGTCAACCCCAGAAAAAGCAATGGCAGGGCAAGTAAAAAACACTCCCTAAAAAATGACCGCTTTAACGTCACCAAATACAACGAGTTCCTGCTTATCAAGTCGCCACCTCAACCCGGCGCCTTCAACTTCAACGTGAGGGCCTGAGACAGTGGCCTTTCCATCTGTTGTCAGCGCCCTTGGTCCATTAGCCCACTTCAGGCCAGAGGTCTTTACGATATAGCCGTTTCCTAAAACGATCTCCATGAGCGCCGTTTTTTTCCTGAGAGAGAAGTCTTTCTTCTCAGTGTCAATGATTCCCTCATCCCCTTCCAAAGCCAGGGGGAATCCATTTTGGGTTTGAATGGTGACCGCAACATCCTTCAGGACGGCCTTCCTCTCCTTCTCAAACATTTCCGCCCGCTCCGCCCGCAAAGCCCACTCCGGCTTCCCAGCGTGCGTCTGAACAAAAGAAAAGCGACTGATGCCGACATCAGCCTTCCCGACCTCAGGCTCAAAAACAGGCGCCACGTTCCTCCTTTTTAGTCCGGATATCAAAGAAAAAGACAAAAAAATGAAGAGTCCCATCATGAGAAACAACAGGAGTTGCTTTGGATGAATCCTCAGGATCGACATAGCACAAAGATATCATAAATGAAAAAACGAGTAAAGCCGAAGGGGGGTCCCAGGATCAGCGACTGGACCCTAAGATAAACTATCAATTCTCCTGAAAGACGCGTCCGGAGGCCAGAGGGACGACCGAGACGTAGTCACTTAAGGCGAGGAGTCCTTTGGCAGATGAATGTCATACAATCAGGCAAATCGGCGGTTGCTCATTCCGAAATCGCGGAGCGAAGCAGGGTGATACCCGGCGCTCCGGGAGGCGCGGAAAAAGCGGAAGGAAGCAAAGGCGGCAGAGGAGAACAGCCCTGACGCCGTCCAATAACTGGGGAAAAAAACATGCACCCCCTGCGGGATACCGAGCCGGAAGCAATCGTTTTTCGGAGAGTCACCTGGTGTTTTTTGGAGGCGGCGAGCGGAATCGAACCGCTGAATGACAGTTTTGCAGACTGCTCCCTTAGCCACTTGGGTACGCCGCCATAGAATGAGCCATGCTAGCAGATTTGCTTCTTCAGTGCAATTGGAGATTCAGCAGTCAATATGCTTGGATTATCCCCGGACTTGCGATCTTCACCATTTTGATTTACGATAGGCCCCGGTGAAGATTCTCTGCACTTCGTCAGACAAATAAGGCCACTAAACCCTCCGGGAGCGATAGTAGATATGCCGAAAAAAAACACTCAGACTAAGACCATAAAAAAGGAGCTCCGCGTCGGGATTATCGGCGGGAGCACCAGCGACTTCCCTGTCCTGGAAAAGGCGGTCGCGGCCCTGGACTCCCTCGGCATCGGCAATGAGCTGCGTGTTGTTTCAGCACACCGGACGCCTGATCAGATGTTTGAATATGCGGAAAGCGCTGAGCGTAGAGGCCTGGAAGTTATTATTGCGGGTGCAGGCGGGGCTGCCCATCTTCCGGGGATGATTGCGGCCAAGACCCTACTTCCCGTGATCGGCGTTCCCATCCCGACGGAACACCTGCGAGGGATGGATTCGCTCCTCTCTATTGTTCAAATGCCTCGCGGAATCCCGGTGGCCACTGTAGCCATCGGCGGCGCCGAGAATGCGGCCCTCCTGGCCGCGGAGATTCTCTCCCTGAAATACCGCCCTGTGCGACAAAAACTCCTCGCATTCCGTAAGAAGCAGACCCGTACTGTTCTGAAAGGACAGTAGCAATGGCAGCATTACCCCGTAAGCTTGGCATCCTGGGTGGAGGGCAATTGGGGATGTTCTTTGTTCTCGCTGCCCGGCAACTCGGTTTTCATGTCGCCGTCTGGGACCCTAACCCGTATGCGCCCGCAGGGGCCATCGCCGACACCTTTATTTCTGCTCCTTTTGATGATACGAAAGCACGCCAAGCCTTTCTCGAGGAGAGCGAAGCCGTCACCTACGAATGGGAGAATATCCCAGTGGCCCTCGTTGAAGCCTTGGAGGCAACACGTCCCGTAAGACCGGGGAGTCGCATCCTTCGCCTCCTTCAAAACAGGATCAGCGAGAAGGAATTTCTTGCGGAGCATCATTTTCCTGTGACGCCTTTCCGGATTCTTGAACATCCAAAAGATCTCAATCGGGTCATGGACGGCTTTGCCCTTCCCGCCGTCTGCAAAACGGCTACTTCAGGTTATGACGGCCATGGACAGTGGCTGCTCAGGAAAGGGGAAGATGTCCAGTCACTTCAGCAATCGCTTCAGCCTCGGGATTCGGGCTGGATCATCGAGCAATGGGCCCCGTATGTCAAGGAGCTCTCCATCATGATCGCGCGGAATAAGGAGGGGCGCTTCAAAACCTATCCTGTCACTGAAAACCGGCATGAAGACGGCATCCTTCGGCTCTGCCAAGTTCCCGCAAATATTGGCCCGGATATTGCCCGCAGTGCCGCAGTTCTCGCGGAAAAGATCATTTCCGCCCTCGACGGGGTCGGCATATTCTGCATCGAATTTTTTCTCATGGAAAGGGGTGAGCTTCTCATCAACGAAATTGCACCGCGCCCGCACAATTCAGGGCATTACAGCATGGATGTTGCCACCATCTCCCAGTTTGAACATCAGGTGCGCATTCTCTCCGGGCTACCCCTGCTTGAAGTTCAGCTCCTCTCTCCAGCCATCATGGTCAACATCCTCGGGTCTGAGTTGGCTGCCGTTGAATCCCCAAAAAGACTGAAAGACCTCCTGACCATCCCGGGCGCCCGGCTCTACCACTACCGCAAACAGGGCGCCAAAAAGGGAAGAAAAATGGGCCATGTTACCCTGGTCCAACTGGGTTCAGATCAAGCCCTGGAACGCGCAAATGAAGTCCGGAACATGCTGGACAGGCCAGTATCCAATGCTCCCTAACTGAGTGCTGAATAATGCAGAGAATACTCCTGCCTTTGTGGAAAGACCTTGTTGTTTATTTAATCTTTGTTGTGCCCTTTATTGCGGCCCCTGCAGGTCTTGGGCTTGCGGAGGCCTGGGCGTTTCAATTTATCAGCCCATTAAACGGGGAGGTTGTTGAAGCAGGGAGCAGCCTGAAGGTCCGCGTCGATCCGGGGGATAGTGCACCCTTGTTTGGCGTCCTTCTCATGGCCTCAAAAGGTATTTCACCCTCTAAGCTGGATTCGGTCCCACCCTATGTGTGGGAGATACAGATCCCCCCTGGCTATACCGGCAAGCTTACATTCTGGGCAGTGGCCAGGCGGTATACCCCTGTCCCGAATCCCCCGCGCGCCGCTGTCACAATCAAGGTCGTCCAGCCCGTCATCCATGCCGCCCGCCCCTCACGCTAATGGACAGGCAAGGCCCGGGGAAATCACCCGGAGCCAGCGCGCTATCGGAACAGGAACTCCGAAGGTTATTCTTCTTCGTCATCGACCTGATAGGGGTGAACAAAAATAAATCGGTAGGCAAAAAAGATGATGATAATGGTCAAAACGACGATGTAGATTGAGAAGGTCCAGAAAGGGACAGCACGACCGGAAAAAAAGTGACTCCCGAGATAAAGGAATCCGCCCCCGCCCCCGAGACACACCACGACAATAAGCGCAAAGAGAAATTTCCTTTTCTGATCGCCCATTTCTGTTCTCCTGGAAGTTTTTCGGGATTATTTCATAAAAACACTTTTCTTTACAAGTCAAAAGGAAGCTCCGGGGTTTATAAAATTCAAATACAAATAAAGTTGACTTCTAGTATGTATGGACTATACTCAACAGTTCCTTTTTAACCGTAGAAAACGGATCGGATCGACCCGAAATGGCAATAAAGACGGCACTTATCAAATGGATTGCGTTTGTCGTCAGCGAGGCACAGCAAGCGGGAACGCTTAAAGATGTCAGCAGGACACAGATTCCCCTGGAAGCCCCCAAAAAAGAGGGCCATGGAGACTTTGCGACGACGCTCCCTCTCCTCCTGGCTAAAGTGGAAGGACGCTCCCCGAGAGAGATCGCAACACAACTCGCAAAACAACTGAACGATCCAGGGCTGAGACAAAAGTTTGAAGGAGCAAATCAACCCGAGGACGGTTTCCTCCTCCCCACAATCGAAAAGCTTGAGGTCGCCGGACCCGGCTATATTAATTTCTTTCTGACAAGGGCGTCCTGGCACCGGGAGCTTATCAACATTCTCCGGGAAGATAAAAACTATGGCCGCGCATCAATAGGGGAAGAGAGCAAAATTCAAATCGAGTTTGTCAGCGCTAACCCAACCGGACCGCTTCATGTGGCCCACGGACGCGCCGCCGCGTTGGGAGACGCGCTTGCACGGCTATTAAAGTCAGTAGGCTACCAGGTTGACAGGGAATATTATATCAATGACGTCGGCGGGCAGATGCGCCTCCTCGGCGAATCGACCTACCTCCGCTATCGCGAGCTTTTCGGGGAAGAAATTGATCTTCCGGATGAAGGCTACAAGGGCGCATACATCATCGATATCGCCAGGTCGGTAATGGAAAAAGAAGGGGACCGTTACATGTACGGCCCGGCGGAAATGCATCTTCCTTTCTTCATCAGTCACAGCTATAAAACGATACTTGGATGGATCAAGCGGGATCTTAATACCTTCCGTGTCCATTTTGAAACCTGGACCCCGGAGGCAGAGATTCATCGTGAGAACAAGATCGACGCGGCGCTCAAACTTCTGGAATCCAAAAAAGTTCTCTTTGAGGATGAGGGCGCCCTCTGGGTTAAAACAAGTCGGTACGGAGATGACAAGGACCGCGTTGTGAGGCGGGGCAACCGGAAGTTGACCTATTTTGCCGCCGACATTGCCTACCATCAGGAGAAGTTCGAGCGGGGATACGACCGCCTGATTAACATCTGGGGGGCAGACCATCATGGCTATATCGCGCGAATCAAGGCTGTCGTCGAGGCGATGGGATATCCACCAGAAGGGCTTCAGGTCCTGATCCATCAGTTGGTAAATTTATTGCGGGATGGAAAACAGATCAAGATGTCCAAACGGTCCGGGGAGTTTGTGACACTCAAAGATGTCATTGACGAGGTCGGCGTCGATGCAACCCGCTTCTTTTTTCTGATGCGGCGTTCGGACACCTCTCTTGATTTTGATCTGGAGCTGGCCAAGAAAGCCACAAATGAAAACCCCGTTTTTTATGTCCAGTATGCTCATGCCCGCGTGTGCAGCATTGAAAGGGTCGCAAAAGACCGGGGATGGGATGTAGAAGAGACCGTACGCGGGATCACCACAGAAGATCTGTCCCACCTCACCTTGCCCGAAGAGCAGGCGCTGATCAAACAAACCTCACGCTACCCGGAGCTCGTTCTCTCCGCGGCAGAGGCCCTGGAGCCTCACCGGATTACCTTCTACCTCCAGGAACTGTCCGGGATGCTGCACCGCTTCTATTTTGGACATCGGATTATCACAGAAGATACGGCCTTAACAAAGGCCCGCCTGGTCCTTATGCGGACGGTCCGGATCGTCCTTCGCAATGGCCTCGACCTGCTCGGCATCTCTGCTCCGGAGCAAATGTAATGCACTTACCGGAATCGGACGCGACGCAAGCTGAACCTTCCGCAAGGGCTGCGGGGCATTTTAAAATCGTCCATACAACCAAAACCTCTTTTGCCCGCAATGGTCTGGTCAGAACCGATCACGGGGAGATTGAGACCCCGGCCTTTATGCCGGTCGGAACGGCAGGGACAGTGAAAGGGATGAGTCCCGAAGACCTCAACGAACTCGGAGCGCAGATCATCCTCTCCAATGCCTATCATCTTTATTTAAGACCTGGGGATGACTTTATCAAAAAGCGGAAAGGGCTGCATTCATTCATTTCCTGGGATAAACCGATTTTATCCGACAGCGGCGGCTACCAGATCTTCAGCCTGACCGGCCTCACGCGCGTGACTGAGGAGGGTGTCACTTTTCAGTCCCACATTGACGGTTCGCAGCATTTCATCACCCCTGAAAGAGCTATCGAAATTGAATCCAACATCGGGGCCGACATCATCATGGCCTTTGACGAGTGTCTTCCTTATCCTTCCGACTATGAAAAAACCACCCTCTCTCTGGATCGAACGCTTCGCTGGGCCAAGCGCTGCAAGGAAGCCCATTCGCGCGAAGATCAATTTCTCTACGGCATCATCCAGGGCGGATTCTTTGGCGACCTCCGGGAAAAAGGGGTGGAGGGTCTCCTTGAGATGGACTTCGATGGTCTGGCCGTCGGCGGCCTCTCCGTCGGAGAACCTCAGGATAAAATGCTGGAGGTTTTGGAAAGGGTGGTCCCCATCATCCCGGCCCATCAACCGAGATACCTGATGGGCGTCGGACGGCCTGAGGATCTGGTTGAAGGCGTCCGGCGGGGCATCGACCTCTTTGACTGCGTCCTCCCGACCCGACACGCAAGAACCGGTGCGCTTTTTACCCGACATGGGGAAATGCACATCAAAAATGCACGCTACAAAGAGGATGACCAGCCTCTCGATCCGGATTGCGGATGCTACACCTGCCGTCATTTCTCGAGGGCCTATTTGCGCCATCTCTTTATAGCAAAAGAACTTTTAGCAATCCGCTTGAACTCTCTACACAATTTATATTATTATCTCGGGTTGTTGAGAGGGTTGCGCCAGGCGATCAGGAAAGATGCTCTGGACAATTTCTGCCGCGAATTTTACGGGCAGCGACAGTCCTCCCGGGATTAATATTGAGAGACCGGAATTGAAAGCATAGAGAAAAGTGATTATTCAGCCTCGCTGGATTTTTCTTCAGAGCAAGGCGAGAGGAGCGTACATTGTTCGGATTATTTGAATCAACAGCATGGGCCCAGGCAGGT
>JBHHXE010000062.1:0-12134 GCA_046756865.1 Nitrospiria bacterium
GACACGCATTCAAATGGGCCTCATTGTTCTGGAAAACCTCAAGGCCTGCTTTTCAGGGAGAGTCCCTCCAAATATGGTAAACTGAGTTTAGCGGTCCATACGCCCCTCGCAAAGCAAAATGGGGGCATTCTGAACGGCTCGCGCCTCCTCGATCCGGGTGAACCTTCCACGTTTATTTTGTCAGGGGTCTTTTAAGTATGTTTAGAAAAATACTTGCTTCCCTCATACTGCCTTTTATGCTTGCCATGCTCTCCGCTTCCATTGCCGAGGCCAAACCCAGGCCTCCGCTTCGCTTGTCGCTTCGGCATCAAAGCCTGTCGGGGGGGGAGATTCAATTGAGGTTTGAGGCGAAGGCCAATGTGGGGTCGGACCAGGTGACACTCTCTATTGATCTTCCACCGGGCGTCTTCGTTCTTGAAGGTGAAGCCGATTGGGAGGGGTCTTTGGAAAAGGGAGAGACCCGGAAAATCATAGTGATCATCTCGGATCCGGGAGAAGCGCTTCAGGAGATCAGGGGAAGGGCAGACATTCAGTTTTCCACGGGGGGAAGCTTTTCTCAGGAGAGCGGGCTGAGGTTAAAGAACTCAAAGAAAGAAGGTTTTGAATTTCATAAACCCTTCATTCGAAAAGAAGGTGGAGAGACGACCCTTGAGTTTAGGGGTAAATAAGTTGATGCATTCAAGAATCCGCATCGGGATGCTGATGTTCTTTTGCCTTTCCCTGTCCGCCTGCGGGAGAAAGAGCAGTACACCGCTTGCCTCTCCACAAAAAACGGCGCCTGAAATTCAGGTTAACATTGTCAATGGGAAAACCTTGCAGCTCTCAGCGTCTGATCTATCCGTCTCAGGTGTTGTTACATGGGTGTCCGATGATGAAAAAATTGTTACGATTGATGCCAATGGTCTGGCAAGTGCGAAAGCCGTCGGTGTTGCGCGAATCACGGCCACTTCCTTTTCAGGGACAGGAAGCGCCCTTATCGGTGTGGTCAGCCCGGACCCGGGGCAGCCTTTTACCCTTTCCGGAAGGGCACAATATGAGGATAAGCCCTTTGACAAAAACGGATTTACGGGGGTTGTTGTCCCGACCCTGATCCGGAATGCAGTGATTCAGGTCGTTGCCATTGATGGATTTAAGGTTCTGGCTTCGGGGGTCACCGATGAGCAGGGGAACTATCTCTTGCCTTCCCCGATAGATCCCTCCTCAACACGCGGGGGAGCCTACCTTAAAATTGTTGCACAAACCCAGGCCGGCCCTACAGGCTCCGGCCGGTTTGAAATACGAAATAATCGGACCGATCAGGCCCTCCTCTCAGTGATCTCCAGCGCTTTTGATAACAGTACAGAAACGACTGTGATCCGGGACGTCCTGGCCCCGGAGGCCAGTATCGGCGGGGCTTTTAATCTCCTTGATGTTTTCTCAAAAGCAAACGCTTTCCTCTGCCCTTCTGCGGCTTCATCTCCTGCTCCCTGCCCCCTGCCCCTTCTCACCGGCTATTGGGAGCCGGGGGGGACAGAGGGGACATTTTTCTTGACCTCAGGACAAACCCACTCTGTATTTATCTGTGGAGGTGGAGGAGGGCAGGGCGGTAATTGCATTGCGGGGGACTCCGATGTCTATGATGATGCTATCATCGCGCATGAATACGGGCATTTTGCCCTGAATCAATTTTCCCGTGATGATTCACCCGGCGGCATCCATGGGATAACAGAAAATGATCAGGATATTCGACTGAGCTGGTCGGAGGGCTGGGCCAATTTTTTTTCAAGTGCTGTACGCTCAGATCCTTTCTATGTCGATACAAATTCGGGTACAACGACATTTTTCTTTGATATAGAAGTTCCCACGTCACCCTTCAGACCGGGGGCCATCTATACGACAAGCGAACTTGCCGTGGCCGGTATGCTCTGGGATATTTTGGATGGACCGGCCCCATCCGATCCGGTCACTGTCGATGAGGACCCGCTTGATCTGACTTTTGATCAGATATTGCAGTTGCTCAGGAGCACGCCCTTCTTGTCGCGGAAAGCAACAATGGAGTCTTTCTGGCTTGCTTTTGAGGTCTTCCAATCCAAGCAGGAAATCGATGACCTTCAATTTATTCTGAAGGACAGGCAAATTGAACTTTTCCCGGATGAGCATGAACCGGAGAGCTCTCCTCCCCCCTTACTGCAGCCCGGAATACCCCTCCAGCACCATACCTTTTATCGGAGCGTGTCTGATCCTTCAGCTGATCTTGATACAATCCAATTCAATGCTGTTATGGGAACAACCTACATCATTGAGACCCTGAATCTGACCAGCGGCGCGGATACTTTTTTGACGGTATTGGAGAACAACAGGGTAGTCCAAACGAATGACAATCGCAGCGGAATAACCCACTTTTTTTGTGGAGTCCTCCCCGACGGAAGCAGCAACTGCCCATTGAACGGGAAGGGAGCGGGTTTCTTTGAACCGCTTTCTTCAAGCGTCCGGTATACGGCGACGCGCTCTGGTCCAATAACCGTGGAGGTCAAGCGCGCTCCCCTGGCGCCGCCTTCCGCGGGGGAGTTTGGATCTTATGATCTTCTATTGACCGTTGCCCCCTGATTCTGCTTAGCTTTTTTCAGAAGAATTTTCTTCATGGTTGGCATGTTCGTGAACATGAAAAAAGCCTGCGTGCTCGTGTGGATGCTGGTGGGTCGGGACGGTTTCGGGGAGGACGGGGCGTGTCCCTGCTTTTGGCAGAACACTTCGTTCTTTTAAAAGTTGAATGACATAGGTGATGATAAAAATTACCGCACCTGTCAGGACGATGGTTGCGCCGGAGGAGACATTCAGATAAAAGCTGAAGTACATCCCGAAGATGCCGGAGAGGACACCGATCAGGACGGAAAGAAAGACAATCTTGTTAAAGCTGTCCGTAATCAGGCGGGCGACAACGGCCGGGATGACGATGGCGGCGGCAATCATCGTGACCCCCATGATCTGCATCGAAACGATGATGACAGCGGCGAGGATCAGGGAAAAGAGGCCTTCCGTCCAGCCGACGGGTATGCCGTAGACTCGCGCGACATCGGCGTCAAAGGTGGTGAACAAGAGCTGCCGGTAAAAAGCAGAGATCAAGAGGGCGGAAATGAGGGCCACGATGGCGATCATCCAGAGATCTTCTGAGGTGACCCCGAGGATGTTTCCAAAGAGTGCCGCTTCAAAGTTTTTTGTAAAGCGGCGGTATTGGCTGATAATGGCGACCCCGACAGCAAAACTGGCGGTCGTGATCACCCCGATCGCGGCATCGGCCCCGATCTTCTTTTTCCCGGATACATAGTTAATCAGCAAGACAGAGAAGAAGCCCCAGAGTCCCGCGCCGAGATAAAAATTCCACTTCATGACCGTGCTGACCACGGCCCCGCCAAATACGGCATGCGACAGGCCGTGTCCGATGTAACTCATCCGCCTCAGGACAATGTAGACTCCGATCAGGCCGCAGATCCCGCCGACGAGTGAGGCCGCAATCAGTCCGTGGACAAAAAACTCATATTGGAGGGGCGTGGTCACGAAGTTCATCGATGTCTTCCCCCGGACCCCTGATGTCCGGGACCTTGGTTCTCAGGCCCATGCTGATGCCGCTTAAAATGGTGCCCGGCCCTGGGGCTGTCATCAATGAGAATAATATCGCCATGCCGGATGACCGACATTTCCGAGTCATAGGTCCGGGAGAGTACGGGCGCGGTAAAAACCTCGTCGGGGTCTCCCTGGGCGATGACTTGTTTGTTAAAACAGATGACCCAGGGAAGATGTCTTGCCACGGCGTTCAGATCATGCGTTGTGATCAGGATCGTCACTCCGCGCCGGTTGAGTTCGCCGAGAAGATGAAGAATGGCGTGTTGCGTTTTCAGGTCAACCCCGGAGGTGGGCTCATCCAGGATGAGGAGCTCCGGATTCCCGACCAGCGCCCTGGCTAAAAATACCCGTTGCTGCTCTCCCCCGGAGAGGGCTTTGATCTGCCGATGCGCGTAAGATCCAATCCCGAGCTCTTCCAGGAGATCTTTAATTCTCATCCGTTCGTCCCGCGTCAGCCAGGGGAGCCGCCCGGAGTGGCGATAAAGCCCCATGGCAACAACCTGCTCTACAGTGACGGGAAAATCCCAATCGACGGTTTCTATCTGGGGGACATATCCGATATGAGGGGGGTGATTGCCATTTACCCGGATATCTGAGACCATGACGCTTCCCGAAAGTACCGGAACTACGCCCAGAATGACCTTGAGGAGGGTTGATTTCCCGGCGCCGCTCGGCCCCACCAGCCCTGCAAATTGTCTTGGAAAGATCTTAAGAGAGAGGTTTTGAAAGACAAGTCTGTTGTGATATCCACAGGTGACATGCGATAAGGAAACGAGCGGTTTTCCAGCCTCAGCGCGTTCCTTTTCCTGAGCCACCTGGTGAACGGCGCCCATTTCTATAAGTCCTTGCCGGTGGTCGTGGCGGTCAGCTTCCCGTGCTTGACGCCTTTTGTCGCGATCAATCTCTCCGCAACTTCTTTGATGTCACCGCTTTTGCCCTGGACAACAAGGACTTCCAGGCATCGATGTGCGTCGAGATGGATATGCAGGGTAGACCGGATCAGCTTTTCATAATGGTGCTGGAGGTGGGTTAGTTTTTCCATCAATTCCCGGACATCGTGATCGTAAACGATCGTAATGGTCCCGACCGTTTCTTTGTTATCGTCCCACTCTTCCTCGACCAGATGATCCCGGATGAGGTCCCGCAGGGCCTCAGAGCGGGTCGTATATTTTTTCCGTTCGATGTAATCATCGAACTGTTTCAGGAGGCCCTCATCAATTGAAACCCCGAATCGCACTAAATTTGACACGCTGTCCTCCCTTGGTTATTTGCGGCTGCGTTTCGTCAATGTTCTCAGTCCAGATTCCTGGGGTCGATCCCCTGTAGCGCGTCAGGCTGACCTCCTAAGGTATTGGCCATTGTCCGGAGGTTTTCCAGCATCATTCCGATATAGCTGTGTTCCGGGGCATCCAGGGGGCCGGGGAGGTCATCATCCCGGAGGGTAGAGATAAATTTGACCCCGGCTTCTCTCCCGATCTGGTTTAAGACCTTGCTTGGAAAGACCTCTGATCCAAAGATGGCCGGTACTTTCTCTGCCTTGAGCTGGTCGATGAGCCGGGCCATCTCTCTGGGCGGGGGATCGGAGAAGCTCGAAGGCTGAATGGCCCCGATGACGGTGCAGCCGTAGCGCGGACAAAAATAGGCCCAGGAGTCATGATAGGTCACGAGCTTTCTGTTCTTTGAAGGAATGCTTGCGATGACCTTTGATGCTGCCGCATCAAGCGGCTTTAATCTGGAAAGATAGACGCGGGTTCTTTCTTCATAGAAGGCCTTATTTTCGGAATCAAGCGCGACCAGGGCGTCACGGACCAGCTCGGCATAGCGCATGGCATGGGCGATATTGAGCCATAGGTGCGGGTTGGGGCTGCCTTCGGATTCCGGAAAACTGAAGTCAAAACGCCATTCTTTCTTCGCGATGGTATGATCGCCCAGCTTGAGGATTCTGGCGCCGGTTTTTATATTGGCCCTGGCCAGCTTCTCCGTCGGGACTTCCAGATGGAGGCCATTAAAGATCAGCAGATCGGCCCCGGCCAGATATTTAATATCAGATGGTGCGGGCTCGAAGGTGTGCGAGTCGGTCCCCTCCGGAACAATCCCGTGAAGATCAATTCGGTCTCCCCCGATGTTCAGCACAATATTGGTAATCGGCGCAACCGTCGCCACGACTTGAAGTTTCGCCGAAGCGGCCTCTGTGGCGCCGGAAAAAACAAGGAGGATCAGCAGGGCCAGTATCCGGGAGCACGATCTGCATTTCAATGGAAAGCGCTTGTCATTTGGTGAAGTTTTTTTTCGTTCCGGAGAAATCATGGTATCTTTCCTTTATGTTCGTTGGAGATTGATCTATGCTTCTCAGTTTGTTGAGAAGGTTATCATTCCGGCGAAGGCCGGAATCCAGGGTTTTGAAAAAGGGCACCGGAACAGATCCGGCAGGATTAGACTGTAGGGGGTGACTTTTTGGTAGTACATTTATAGAGATTCTGTCTTATTGGTGGCATGAAAATTAATAAAATAGCACTATCTCAGAAATTGTCAAGTGTAAAAAAAAGGAGAAGTGGGTTCAGTGAGGGAAACTCCCACGACCGTGTTTTTATCGGAGGGCCGGGTTAGGGGCCCTGAAAGGAGAGTTTCAAGATGTATTCACTGTTGGCGTCGAGGGTCAGTGTGTAGTCTCCTTCCGTCCCGAGTCCGCTTGCCGATTCAACTGGCGGGTTGGGAGGGTTTATGCCCAGGACATCAATTCGGACCGTTCCGACCGGGCGACCTGCCGGAGGGGGGCCGACCGGATCGAAGGTGACGCCGTCAACAGTTACTTCAATCGGGTCCAGGGCCGTGGTCCTGACGGTTGTATAGGAAACACTGTCCGCAAAGGTGTTAATGATGCTGTTTCCTGCGGCACACTTGACGGGGGCAGGGCAGGTTGTTCCGCCAAAGTCGTTTTTGTTTTTAGCCCGAACCGCGGCCAGACCCGGGGGAACATCGAGTATGGCAAAGCGGCCATCTTGATCGGGAGAAGGACAATTAGAAACTGTTGCTGAAAGATTCGAATCAACTATTCCATTACAATCAAGGTAGCGTGTTGTTCCACCGGTGGTTAGACCTGCCATATTCCTGGCCTCGACGGCGATTCCTCCGACCGGTTTTTCGTCCCCAAGAAGGCTTCCAAGCCTGGAACCGACAAGGATGAGGTCAATAAGTTCGTTATTGTCCATATTGACCGACATAATCCGATCGGGAATGATCCCCGGAGCCGGTGCTGTGGAAAGCAGTGGAATGGGTGCGGAAAAGCTTCCATCTCCAATTCCAAAGAGGACAAAAACCTGATCATTCGCACCACTCCCTTTGTCAGAAACAGCCAGATCCACCCGGTTGTCGCCATTGAACTCACCGAAGGTAATGTCCGTGAGGTCGGTTCCGAAGGAAAGAGGTGTTGCAATGGGAAAAATCTGGTTCTCGCAGGCGTCCAGTAATGGATTTCCGGTTAATGGATCTATCAGCGGTCCCCCCGTCAGGTCTTCGAGCGGGTCGAAAGTGCCGCTCGCATTGCCTGTGAAGATGGCAAGGGTATTTCCGGAGACCACGGCAAGATCATGAACGTTGTCTGAGTTAAGATCGACCGTCACCATGGCTCTGGGAGGGACGATTGTTCCGGCCGAATTTTTGACCTGGACCGGATTTGTAATACATGAGGTCGGGTTGGGTTGTGTAAATGTGCCGTCCGCAGTGTTGCCATGAAGGGCTAAAACGCTTCCATTTGAACTGGCGATGACGAGGTCGAGCTGGTTCTGGATGTCTTTGTTGAAATTATGGGCCAATATTGCGGTTGGCGTCCCTGTAATGGGATTTGAGATGAGTGCCCCGGTCGTCGGGTCAACATTCGGGCGAAAAGTGCCATCGCCATTTCCCAATAAGATGAAAACGGAAGGGGCAGGCGTGGTGCTGTTATTAACCACGGCAATATCCAGATTGGTGTCTGAGTCAAAGAGTCCAACGGCCAGGGCAACAGGATTCTTGACCGGAGAGGAAACCCCGGTCACAGGAGGCGTCGCTGAGGGATTAGCGATAATGGGAAGGGCGTTCTCATTGCTATCCACAAGCGGATTGGGGACTTTGGTAAACTGGCCATTTGGATCACCGAGGAGAATCGAGATGCCGGTCTCTGTATTCGGATCATCCCCCTGATGGACGACTGCCATGTCGGAGCTTCCGTCGCCGTCAAAATCTCCCTGGCCAATCGCGACGGGGTTATTTCCGACGCTGATGATATCCTGTCCTGCCGGTGTGCTGAACCCGCCATTCCCGTCTCCGAAAAAGATACTGACCCTATCCGTTGGCGCCGCGCCGGTGCAATTGGAAATGGCGATATCCAGGTTGGTGTCCTGATCAAAAAATCCTGCCGTAAGTCCATGTGCTGTGGCAGGGTTGCAGTTTGTGCTTGGAGGAAGCAGATCAAAGCGATTCTCGACTGTTTTCCCGAGAATAATTCCGTTGGCGGCGCTGGGCGCTGTTCCACCAGCGATTCCTGTGATTTCGCTCCGGGAGATGGAGAAAAGATCCAGCCCGTTTAAATCCACAATGCTGGTTTTCGGGAAGTAGTTATAGGTATCAAATCCTGCATTGGTCGCCCTAATGACAAAGCGGCTGTTCGTATCCAATGGGATGCCCTTTGCGGGGTCAGCCAGGTCTGATGATAGAAGTGTGCCGGGCCGGCCAAGTATTTTAAGCGGAGAGGTGACGGTGGCCCCGCTTAAATCCTTCAGGCTTCCTTTTGCAGTGACTTCTGCGGGGATGACCTTGACCATAGGAAACTTCACGAAGGAAACGCCCTGATCATAGACACGGGCTACCATATTTCCGGAATCATCCCCTGAGATGACTTTGATGTTCACCAGGCCGGGCGAGAGGTTGGAGATCGTAAACATGCCGGTTGCTGAAGTGATTGTCCCGCCGCCGACAGAGGTCCCGCTTAAATCAGTGATTTTTAATGTGACATCTTTTGCCAGGCGCCCGTTTGACTGATTAATCAGTATGCCGTGGATTTCCCCTTCTCCCGCGATGGGGGGCGTACTCCCTGATATGACCAGGTCCTGCCGGGTTGCTGAATTTAATATCATGACGTCCTGGTAGGTATCGGCTGAACCTGTTTTTGAGGTCTTCAGCCGATAGGGTGTTCCGGCGACCAGAGGATAAGGCGGATCTTCTTTGGTGGTATTTTGCGGTATTGAATAGTCCCCTGACGGGGAACTCTTCACCGAGGTCAGATCAAATGTGCCATTGTAGGTGCGCTGATCAATCCCCAGGATGTCAATATCCACATCCGGAGAAGGACTATTCCCCTCGTCGTTGACCAGGCCTGAAAGCGCCTGAGAAGTCCCATTGCCGGAATTGAAGAGGTCAAGGTCAAAGACGACCCCGGAAAAAGCTGAAGCAATTGCCCCGCCGCTGATCAGGGTGACGGAAGGTTCAGGTTTGAGCTTTGCCTGGAATCGAATAAAGACTTCTCCTGGAGGGAGATTGAAGATGATAAATTGTCCGCTCAGGGAGGTCTGGTTCGGGTCCGGGGCCGAACTGTTGTTCGGATCTTTCCGTGTGCAGTCCGGTCTGTCCGTTCCCGCGGCTCCGCCCATATCCGGATAGGCAATCTTTACGCCGGGCGTATTTAAAAGATTAACCCCCGCCCCGTTTGTGATGCTTAATTGGGCGCAGTGCTGTGGTGTTCCATCTCCTTTCTGGACCCGCCCTGCAATAATCCCTTTTGACGTATCGATGCTTGAAATGCCGACGCCGGCAGCGATACCGTCAAGGTAAGTGTTAGGATAGAACTTCGCGTCAAGGTTGACCGTTGGGATATTCGCCTGCCCCTGAAATGGCGCGGTGTTGAGGTTCTGATAAGTTGTCCAGAAGCCGCTCTTTTCAGACTTCATCATAAAATGGCTGTTGGCGCCGATGGAGTTAAAAACATAGTTCCCATCCGCTCCGCTGCTTGCGGTCATCAGCGGACTGCTCCCCAGAATACTCATTGTCGCATCGAAAACACGGTTGTTCCCTTCACCGAGAGAAATGTCCACTGCGTTGCCGTCGACGTCCGTTGTGGCGACCGGAATGGGAAAGACCGGTATATTCCCGACGGAGATCTTCTCGGAAAAAACCGTGATGCGTGTGCTGCCTCGCGCTGCGCGCGAGGCCCAGAGGTGAATGTCGCCGGCAGGAACATTGAAAATCGAAAACGAGCCTGCCTCAGACGTTCCTTTATTATTTGAAAAGTCGGGTATTCCTCCCGGACTGTTGTAATAGATACTTCCCTGGCCCCGAGCCGTTGTGCTAACGCAAAGGTTGCTCGAAATATTCCCCGCAGCATCAAATGAAAGGAATCCGTTGAGAGGGTCTTTCGGATCACTTGCAGGGGTTCCCGGGCATATCGTCCCGTCCGGAAGGCGTAGAAGCTCAGTTCCCCCGCTTTGTTCGATCTCCCCTTCGACCCGGATGGCAATGATATTCCCGGTCGTGGAATCCGTGACCTTCAGGGCGACATCCTTGACAGGTGCCCCGTTGAAAAGGACCACACCGCTGACCATGCCGAGATTCTGTCCCAGGAGTTGTTGATCCTGGGCCGCAGAGAGCAAGGTTGAAAGATCTGCATTGGACACAATCTGGAGATTCCCAGCCGGATTCCCTTTTGAAATATTTCCAACACCTGTTTTGAAGTTAAAAAGGAAGGTTTCAGTGAACGAGACATCCCGGTCCCCGGTTGGATCACAGCAGCCCGGAAAATCCTGCGCGCTGCATCCGGCAAGAAAAAGAAGCAATAATAATCCTATGTATTGGCGGAGTTTTTTCATCATCAAAAACTGTAGGTGATATCCCAAAAGAGTCGGTCGTTATTGTCAAAAAATCCGATAAAATTAAATTCTCCCGGCTGGCCGCTCCCGATCTTTCCTTCAAATAAATCCAGGCCGAAAGAGAGTCGTACCCGGTCGGTCACATTGTAGTTGGTACGGGGTCGGATCAGCCAGTTGTTATCATTTTGAAACCAGAGGAGGAGCAGGTTTCCAGACCAGACGTTATGGACAAATTCCTTTCGGAGGAATAAGGCGCCGACAACATCGACGATATCCTGAATGATTGGTTTTTCATAGCCAATAATATATTGAAGAATGAGCGCGGGCGAGATGTCGATACCGAGGGCATAGGCATCAAAGCCGATCGCACCCTTCACAAAATCTCTTTGAATTTCTCCCCGCTGACTGGCAGGAAGGTTTTGGAGCCGGGTACCAAAAAACTTGCCGTCAACGTAAACCGCTTCCGCGTTTAAGACAAAACGGGAAAAGGTCTTGGAGAAGGTCGTTCCCAAAATGGAGAGCCGGTTGTAGCGGGGTTGAAAGTTGACGGAAACCTCTCCTCCGAAAATGGAGGCCTCCTGGATACTTCGGAAGGAGGCCGGGAAATCATCCCAGGTGTAGAAGTAACTCACAGAAACTTCATGCCCGGTGAAGACGCGCGTATACTTCAGGGCATACTCGCCGTTGTCGATGTTTTCCTTAAGCTGGTCTGAATCAGTGAAACCCTGAAAGGCATGTTGCGGCTTGATATGTCCCGGCAGGAGCTGAAACTGCTGCCACTCGCTCCCCCGCGGCGCGGGCCGATGCCCCTGAACCTCGGGAATCCAGATTGCTTCAAAGGAGTTGGCGCCCAGATAAAGGTTCCCTTTGACCATAAAAAGGGGAATATAACGATCATCAATATCCCTCAGGATCAACTCGTAGAAATCGAGGGGGTTTATTTCGTCAGTCACCCGGGACCCTTCCACAACCCCCCAACGGACAATCTGTCTGCCGATCCGGAGATCGAAGTTTTCAAGATTGATATCCAGGTAGAGTTCTTTAAACTTGGTCCGGTGATCCACGATCTCAATATCGCAGATATTGTTGGTGTTCGCGGTGTTTGGGTTTATGACATCCGGGCAGGCGACAGCCGGACCTTTGCGCGGGCTGATCGTGCTGATGCTTTCCACATCGTATGCCGCGTCGTAAAAGGCCCAAAATCTCCCTGCAAGGCTGATCCCCGGGGCAAAGCGGTAGCGGCCCTCAAGCTGGAGGATATTGAGGATTTTGTCAAAGCCGGTGGGGTCTACGATCCGGAATGCCGTCTCATTCCGTAAATATCCACCCCAAGTCAGGTCGCGGCCGATACGCTTGATCACCCGGTCGAGTGCAGAGGGTGGCGCTTTGGGCGCTTCCTTCTTCAGCGGAGCCTCTTTTTTGATTTCTACGGGCGCCTTAGGCGCTTTTTTTGGCTCGGGTGCGATGATACTCGGGAAAATATCTTCTACATCGATTTGTGCCCGGGCCAGTCCGGCATGGAGTAAAAGGGCCAGCGTGACGGCAGTTCGGACAATAAGGAATCTATAGGGCTTCCCCTGGGAAGATCCTCTGGTCTCATTGACTCTGAAGGGGGCAAGTCGCATTATTTCTCGGATTTTGGCGAAAAGGTCTAATTTAGAATGTTATCCACAAGATGTCAATAGGCTCTTTGTTCCT
>JBHHXE010000063.1:0-12127 GCA_046756865.1 Nitrospiria bacterium
AAAGGCGGAAAATATCTTCAAGCCGCGAAGGCCTACCTCCAGTGCAAGAAAAATACACTTGCGGCTGAAATGTATGAAAAAGGAAAGCGTTATCAGGAAGCGGCGGAGGTCTACAAGAAGTTTGGAAATATAGAGAAAGCCGCAGCGCTTTACGAGCAGTCCGGTGATTACGGGAAAGCCGCAGAAGAGTACGAAGCCCATTTTTTAAGGCAGAATATCGCAAAGACAGGGCAATCTTCAGACAAGCGGGAACAAGTTAAACAGGCCGGGTACAAAAGCGGCCAACTCTATCTCAAGGTCGGACTCTATCTGAAGGCCCTGGAAATCTTTTCCGCCTCGGACTTTCCGAACCAGGCGGCCGAGGCGGCTGTTCAGGCCGGAGAAAAAGAAAAAGCAGCTAAGCTCTTCCTAAGCGCCGGCACCTTTAAAAAGGCGGCAAAGCTTTATGAAGAATTAGGAGATAAAAAGCGAAGCCACTGGATCATGGCAAAACAATACCAGGAAGATTCTGACCTCCTGGCTGCAGCGAAGGCTTTTGAATTGGGCGAAAACTGGATTGAAGCCGGTGAAATGTATGAGCGGGTCGGTGAAAAAGGAAGCGCTGGAAAGATGTACATGAACGGGGGAGACTACCACCGTTCTGCCGAAATGTTCCATCTGGCAGGAGATCGGGAATCCGCGGCAATGTCTCTTGAAAAGGGTGGGGATTTACGCGAAGCGGCCGCGCTTTATACAAAACTCGAGATGTTTGAACGCGCAGCTCAACTCCATGAACTGCTCGGAGATTACTACTCCGCCGCCCTTCTTTTCAAAGAAATGGGGAAATCAGACCGCTGTATATCCTATCTCCAAAAGGTTGATTCTCATTCCGGAGATTATTATCCTGCTTCAATCGTTCTCGTCAAGTTACTGAAAGAACGCGGTATGGAATCTGCGGCAACGGAACGTCTCCACAAGATCACCACCCGGGAAGGGATCTCCCCTCAAAACATTGAATTGTATTATCAGCATGCAATTCTGTGCGAAGAAAACAAAAAATTTAAAGAAGCAGCAGGAATCTATGAAAAGATATTGGCTGAAGATCTAAAATATAAGGATGTCAGGCAGCGCAATGAACTTTTGAATAAAGCCTTAAGGGAAGTAAAAAAGGCCAACCGACCACTGAAAAATAAAAGTTCAGATCGGGCCGAGGGGAGCTCTCCCCTCCCGGACAGTTCGATCCGATATAAAATAATTAAAAAAATCGGACAAGGCGGAATGGGTGTCGTTTATCAAGCCGAGGATACCCTTTTAAAGCGAATTGTCGCCTACAAGGTTCTTCCGACAGCCATTAAAGAAAATAAAGGTATGCTGAAAAACTTCCTTCAGGAGGCCCGTATCGCTGCAGCCTTAAATCACCCGAACATCGTTACTCTCTATGACACCGGAAAAAATGGAGATGAAATCTACATTACGATGGAATATGTGGACGGAATAACCTTGAAGAAGTTTCTGGAAAAGCGTCTGCATCCGGTCCGGATATCACTCGGAATTATGAAGTCAATCTGCACGGGAATCGCCTACGCCCATCGTGAAAATGTCGTTCACCGTGATCTTAAACCGGCCAATATCATGTTAATTCAAAATCATGCGGTCAAAATCATGGATTTTGGCTTGGCAAAGCTTATGTCGGATTCTGTCATAGATAAAACTTCTGTAAAAGGCACGCCGCTCTATATGTCCCCTGAGCAGATTATGGGAAATAAAGTCGACCAACAGTCTGATATCTATTCACTCGGCTGCACTTTTTACCGAATGCTAACAGGACGCCCCCCTTTTACCAAAGGCGACATCTATTACCACCATCTCCACACCCTGCCTGTATCGCCGAAAAAATCCAATCCCATCCTGCCTGACCGCCTGGAAAAGATAATCATGACCTGCCTGGAAAAGAAAAAGAAATACAGGTATTCAAATATAAATGATGTAATTGATGAGCTAAAATCGATAAGTGGATGAATTTCCACGCCTCAAGGCTCCCTATATCACAAGATTACAAGCGCATTATCTTGGGTTCCGGCATGCTTCCTAAGACCTGGCCAAATCAACCTTATTGACGCTTAACCACGCTTTTACCCGCCGTTTGAGGTCCATTTTTTCTTTTGGAGAAAGTTGTTCAGGGCCAAATCGATGTCGGTAATGGAGGGCCAGTATCGACTGGAGAGACTGGAGCGATTCCGATGATAATTTTCCACGGTCGACTCTCTTAATCCAGGCAGAAAGCGGTTCCCCGGGCTCGCGGCCAAGGCCCAGGGCATGTAGTTTTCTGACAATCAAATAAAAATCAGAATCTGCGCTAGCGATATAACGCTTAATTCTTCGATCCTTACGTTGCGCAATAAAACGGGTCACCCGCTTTCTGAGAAAAAACTGCCAGAACAGGCTTCCGAAAAGGATAGCGAAAGGCCAGCCGAAATACGTTATCAGGGAGAAATCCTTTTCACTCCCGCGCCATTTTGAAAAGAGGAAAACCCCTCTCGACCAAAGATCACGCAGGGGCTCCAGCATTGAGCTGGAACTTGCTTCAATCGAAGCCCATGTGCTTGGCGTGTTGTCCACATTACGCCATACACCATCAATATAGGCCAGAGCCCAGGCATGTGCATGTCTTTCACGAACAACGAACTTATCCTCATTCGGATTGTACTCCTGAACCGAAAATCCGGTTGCATATCTTGCCGGAATACCTGCTTCACGAAGCAGCAAAACCGTAGCTGTTGCAAAGTATTCACAGTGTCCGGATCTGGATTGAAACAAAAACTCTTCTATACTGTTTCCTTCTAGACGAAGTGAATAGCGGAATGTATTCTGGAAAAAATAATTCAACTTTTCCAAGACTTCGGATGGTGCTGAGCCGTGAAGCTCCAATTCTGTGGCTATTTTTTTTACGGCTTCAGATTCTCCAAGAGGAATGAACAAGTCTAGTTTATTCGGCGGTCTGTCAAAAGATGCGTTCTGGTCATATCGTGCCCGATAGGAGACAAATCCGGAGCCGAAATCAACCTTGACATCTCCCATTCCATTGCGCTTCATGCCCGTCACAGGCAGGTCTTCTATTCGATAGGTACTGTTAGGTAAGGGTAATATTTTTTGACCCGTTTTAAGAACAGCCTCGACAGTCAGTTCTTTGTTTATAAAGGTATTTTTGCGAAGTGTCCATGTTGTCCCGTTTCTTTCCGATTGAACGGGTCTAAACCCGGCGTTTGAAGCCAACCATAAAGGTGGTTGATAGAGATTATAACTGGCTTCACGGAGAAGAACAGGACCTTTTTGTACTACAGGCTGGTCAACTCTGAACAATATTCGTCCCGACTCCTTCAAGGTCCTGATATCCCCTATCGCCGTTGTACTCCTATAGGGGTCTGTTCCCTCCAAAGACATCCACTCTATGATCAAGTTCTCAAGACTGACCTGTAAACGGCGCAACTCTGTGTGTCCCCAATACCCGAGTACACCCACCAGGATGAAAGAAGAAATCCATACTGGAAAAGAACATCGCTCCGATTTTAAGGGCCATAAAGCCCAGGCCGAAAACAGGATTAAGCCGATATAAAACCGGTAAGACCCGTCATTGACACCCCCGGCAGCCAGGAGACAGATGAGTAAAAATGGATAAGTCAAATTAAATGAAGAATAAATGTTGCCTACCCCCTTCAGCACCCGCTTTCTAAGAACAATATAGAAGGTATCAATACTAATTTTCTCTGAAGGACTATAGATTTGAGCAATGACAATCGGGGCAAAAAGAAATGGGAGCCATTGTATAAAGATGAGGATGCTATCCAGCAGTTGATTTGCGGTAAAAATATATGCGATGACCCCCAAAAAGAGGATTGCGCTGACATCCCAGATGCGCCTGAAATCATCACGGGAGGGCTCCCATTTCCAGGGAATAAAACGGCCCCCCTCACAGGCAGCCGCAATCATGGATGCCAGGGGAAGAAGATCGACCCGCCATCCCCAGAACAGCAGCGTAAAACCCAGAAGAAAGGGTGGAGTTTTCATATCTTTGAAAGTCCTTCCTTGATTTTTCCGACCTCTAAACGATGCAGGGAGGATGGGTTCTCCTTCATCGGACCCAGATCAAGCGGGTCAGGCATACTGGCGTCACCCACGACCAAAACAAGAAGGGGAATTCCGTATCGCTTTAATTGATCAATGAAATCTCTTCTCTCCTTATCCCATGCAAGGAGGATGCAGATACAGCCGCTAATCATTGATATCCGGTTTATGACAGACCGGCTTAAGGTTAGAAAAGGTTTGTCCCGGCATAATCGGACAGAAGAAAGGATCTCCAGTATCCGCTCCATACTGGAAAGCGCTCTGCCCGCGGTAAAGCAATAGGATTCCCCGCCGACAAACATCAAATCCAACAATGATTCCATGGTTTGCATTGATGAGGCAAAAGATGCAGCAATAGAGACACCTTCTTCAAAAATATCACTAAAGTCCGAATCAAGAAAAGTATCCAAAACGAGGGCATGCCGGACGAAATACTCTTCCTGGTACTCTTTAACAATAGGTTTTCCGATCTTTGCCCAACTCTTCCAGTGAATCCTGCGCATTGGGTCGCCTATGCGATAATCCCTCAAAGAGACAAAGTCTTCCGATTCACCAACTGAAGACGTCATGGCGACCCCCCCCTGCTGATATTTCTTTACGCCGGGAAATTGAATTGCAGGGAGTGGATATCGTTTAGGAAGGACCTGAACGGTCTGATTTTCACGAACAGTGAGAGGGGTCTTTACAAGGCCAAAAGGATCTTTTCTTGCAATGGTTACTCCGTTCAGGCAAAGTCGCCCTCTGTGAAACGGAACAAGTTCACTTTGAATCTCGACCATTTTCCCGGATTTCACAGAAGGGAGCGTCCGTTCTCTGACACCACCCTGAACTTTTCGGGAAACAATCCATTGCCAACGATAATACCCGACATAACGGTCAAACCAATTTCTGTCTTCCTCGTTTGGTTCACGCGAATTAATAAACTCATCGAAAGTCGGAATAGTCTCACCGAGATCTTCTAGAAGGGTCAAGCCCGATTGGGTCTTTGCGCTCTCATTTCTGACCTCAAGCTGGTACCTCAATGGTTCCCCAACGGTCCCGAAGCGAGGAATAATTCTCTTAACAGAAAACCCAGCATCGAAGAACTGGCTGTAAACATACGAAACAGCCATGAGTGCGAAAAGAAAAGTAAAAGACTGATAGATCATCATGCGAGACGTATCGAGTCCAAAGAGGGCGGTCAGGGCAAGCCCGCACAGGACAAATGCGCCGCCCACCGTAAATCGTTTTTTCATCCGACTCTGAATAACACTAAGAATTCTGAAGATCTGGTATATCAAACGTTTCATAGTTTACCGTCAAATATGCAATCCCAGAGCGAACCCGGGGATGCCAACCATCACATCACGCCGGAAAAAGCCGGTGTCCACATATGATAGACCAAAACCCGGCATATGCCATAATGACGACACATGAAGCAAGGTCCGGGAACCATGGCGCCGGCCTTTAGATAGGAACCGCAACCTTTTTCACGATCTCTTCTACGACACTCTTTGCCGTAATTCCCGAGAAGCTGGCCTGTGGGTCCATGACCATGCGGTGCGCAATTACAGGGACAACGACCTCCTGTATATGCTCCGGAGTAACAAAGTCCTTTCCATCAAAAAGGGCAAGCGCCTGCGCCGTTCTCATCAGGGCCAGGGAGGCACGCGGACTTGCCCCCAATTCCACACCCTCCGCGGTACGCGTCTCCTTGACCAACTCCACAATATAACGATTGAGCTCACTGCTGATACGGACCTGCCTTACGATTTTTCTGAGAAGAACGGCCTCTTCCATCGTGATGCATTGTGTGACTTCCCTCACCGTATGCCCCCTCAACTGAGACTCAAGAATTTCCGCCTCCTCTTCAGGGGCGATATAACCGAGACTGAACTGAAGCGCAAATCGATCCATCTGAGCTTCTGGAAGAGGATAGGTCCCGTGAAAATCAACAGGGTTTTGGGTCGCGATGACGAAGAAAATATCATCTAGCGGCTTAATGATGCCGTCTATGCTCACCTGAGCTTCAGCCATCGCCTCCAGGAGTGATGATTGTGTGCGCGGCGATGCCCGATTGATTTCGTCAGCCAATAATATCTGTGTAAAGATCGGTCCTTTATGAAATTGGAATTCCTGACTTTTCTGATTATAGATGGACACACCCAGAATGTCCGAAGGGAGGAGGTCTGGCGTAAATTGAATCCGCCTAAACTTTGCGTCAATCGACCGTGCAAGCAATTTTGCCAGAGTAGTCTTACCCGTTCCGGGAAAATCCTCCAGGAGAACATGTCCCCCACTGGCGAAGGCAACGAGAAGGTACCTGATCGCTCGATCTTGTCCTTTCATGACCTGTTCTATATTTTTTGTGATTTTTTGGAATATTTCTCTGGGTGCAATGTTATCCATCTGATTCATTTAGAAATCCTAAGCCTTTAATTTTAATTAATTATGCCATGCCCCATCTCCATGGGACCAACAAACAGTCTTAAACAGTATACATCATGATCCGCAATTTATGGGAGGGAGACACTGGATTTACACAAGAATTGGCGAAAAAAAGAATAGCGTGACGACGCATAAAACACGTAAACCCCATCCAAAGCGGAAGGGGTTCCATGAAAATGCCTAACCAGCATAGGAGAATGACGGCTTCAGGCAAAACCTGAGAAATCAGGGCATAAAAGCATCTTAATGCGAGTGTCCGTGACCGTGCTGACCTTTATGATCGTGGGAATGACCATGTATGGCGGGATTGTCATGATCGGGATCTCCTGTTGTCGTATCTTTCCCCTTGCCCAGCGTCAACTCTATCTTCTTGACGGACTTCACATTGCAGCAATCATTCTCGCCCTGAGGAAAAACCAAACGGACAGGTCCTCCTTTTGATTCGGGAAGCGGAGCCCCCTCTTTTTTATAGACCAAGATCCCATTTTCCAGCGCTTCTTCTAAAGGAATGCTTGCGGCATAAATCTCATCCTGAGAGGTGAAGGTAATATAATCCGAACTTGAAAGCGGTTTTGCTTCCCGAAGCAAAGCACTTAATCGGATGCCGGCCCCGATCACTCCGGAACGATTCTGATCAATCTCCTCTACCTGATCATCCTGCGGGAGGCGGGAAAGCGCCTCATAGTCCCATTCCCCTTCTTTTTCAACCAAGCCAGCGACACTTAAGACATACCTTTTGCTCTCTTCCATCAAGCCCTCTCTCTTTCACAGAGATATTTAACAATCTCCTGATTATATTTTCCCGTAGGGTAGTCCCCTACTACTCATTTTCATCTGACCACTTTCGATAATTTTCCAGATAGCCCTCGACCACTCGGGCTGAATCCAACTTTAATATTGCCGCATACTGGTTGAGATAACTTTGGAGATAGACCTCAACCGGAAGTCTTTTGTAATGGTCCATCTCCAAAAACTGGAGGTAGGCCAAGCTGATTTTCGTTAAATCAGCAATTTCTTCGAGAGATACACCACGTTTTTCCCGAACCCGCTTCAGAGCCTCTCCTGATATTGGACCTGAAAGAAGAACTTCTTCATCCGTTTGATCCGAAGTTAATCCCCCCGTATCGTTAAAAGTCTGATCATCCAATTCTGGCGACCCCTTTAGTATGTCCAGGTTATATTGTTTTCTTTTTTCTCCATCAATCAAGGTCTCGTAGGCTTCCTCAATGCGGTTGAGGATCATTTCCCGTTCATTGGCATCAAACAAGGAGTATGGGGCGATAGAATCCTGGCTATAGGTTTGCTTTGCTAACCGATATGCCTTCTTGATCTCCCCCCACGTGGCATTATAAGAAACCTCAAGCAACTCATAATAATTCTGCTCTGAAAACCTTTTCATTTATAAAGAAATCACGTCCGTAAAATTAAATCAAAATTAAGTTCTTCCTTCTCAAGGAGATTTGTCACGGCCCTTTCTACAGAACGTGAGGCACGGGAAGAAGGATATTCAATAAGCAATGGCCGTTTCTTTTTTGTCGCACGCCAAACGTGATCATCGTACTCGATACTGCCGACATAATCAACTTTGATGCCAAAATACTTCAGGCAGGAACTTCTCATCGAAAAGCCCAGGGTGATATCATCTTTTGAGCGAACTTGGTTCACGACGAGTTTTGGGCTATAGGAATAGATCTTTTCTTTCAGCCAATGCCCCGTTTTCTTATCTAGGGTATCGATGTAGTCGATCAAATCATGAGGGGTTCGAATTCCCCTCTGGTTCTTTTCGTTTATGGCCGTCGTCACGACCTTTCTGACCGCAGGATCACGCGCAACCCTTTTGAAACGCCGGTAAAAAGTACTCTTAATAAAACTGTAGGTGTTTTCAATGGATGTCGGCTCCGGAATGACATTTAAAATACCCTGGCTTGCCGAAAGAAAAAAATCAAGGTTTGCATAAGCTGTTCCCGCACCCAGATCCAGAATCGTATATTCGAAATCAAGCCCGTGTATTTTACGAATAAATTTCATCTTCTGAGTATATTTTGGGTTGGCGATTTCCAGATAAGCATAAGCCCCTGAGATCAAGGCCAGGTTCGGAATTTCGGTTTGAATCAGCACATCCTCAATTCGGTCGACCTTTCCGTGAATAAAGTCGGAGAGCGTAACCTCGGGGTTCACCCCCAGGCAGGTATGGAGATTCGCACAACCAAGATCCGCATCAACCAGCAAAACTTTTTTTCCAGCCTTGGCCAGAGCAACACCCAGATTTGTTGAGAGAAATGTCTTTCCTGTCCCCCCCTTCCCTCCTCCAATTGCCCAGACTTCTTTTTTTATGGCATCCTCTCCGGGATCGATCCCCGGCAATGAAAGCGTTTTAAAAAACTCATGCTTATCCATCGGCCCTTCTATTTTGCTGTATTTTTCTACAATTTTAAGGATGCGCGTCTGGCCGCTGCAATTGTTTAAATCATCAGTGCTTATATAAGTATAAACGACAAATATTTTCAAGCAAAATTTGTGATATAATCGTCGGAATGAACGCCCACCCCATACAGTTCAGGATTATGCATAGATTACTTGCTCTTAATCTCATTGTTTTTCTCTTCACGGTTCTTTTCTCCCCGCTTTCAGTAAGGGCTAGCGAACCATTTTTTGAGGATTTTTCAAAAGGGATAAATAACCAGGGCTTTCCCAAGGGCTGGAAACTCAAACAATGGTTTGGCAACACAAGAACCATTGAAATCCACACCGAAGATGAAAACAGGGTCCTTTATCTAAAAAGTCAGAAAGAAAGCTTTGGCATTTATAAAGATCATGATTTTGATGCACAAGCAACGCCATTCATAACCTGGCGTTGGAAAGTAACCCGGATTCCCACGGGGGGAGATGTCCGGGAAAAGAAAAAGGACGACCAGGCCGCCCAGCTTTATGTCATGTTCCCCCGCTTTCCCAAAATGCTCAATACGCGCATGGTTGGATACATCTGGGAGAGCGGCGCGCCAAAGGGGGCGACGTTGACCAGCAGAAAATCTTCAAACACACGCTACGTCGTTCTACAAAGCGGCGAGGAACACCTGGGGAAATGGGTTACGGAGAAACGAAATATCTACAAGGACTATAGAGCCCTTTTCAATGAAGAACCCCCGAAAGGAGGTGGAATCACAATCATGATTGATTCTGACGATACCGGGACCTCCGCCGAAAGTTATTTTGATGATATCACCATTGGAAATGAGCCCTTCAGAGCCTTAGGCCTGGGATCACCCTGATCAGGACAAGATTTGAACCTGCCTGAGGACATCATTTCTTATTTCCCGCACCTTCCTTGAAGGGCTGAGGATCTTTCCACTGCTGATCCAGGAAAGAAGAAGGGGTTCGGTCTCTGATTGACATGAGCGGCAGTGAACCGGCTTGCTCGTCGACAGCGGAATAATCTCCCTCATCAGGCAATCTTGACAAGAGATGACCTGTTTCGCACCCGACATCTTTCCGCGCTTGGAGAGCGGTTTGCCATCTACCTCGATAATATCCATTGAAAAGTCTATCACCGGCGCGTTACTGATAACCGTTCCAATACCGTATGCGTCGACCCATGGATTCAACCTCTCGATGTCACCTTCATCAATTCCGCCGCTTACAAAGATCCTGACTTTTTGAAAACCCCTCACGTCCAACTCCCAACGGACCTCCTTGATGATTTTCAGAAAATCACCACGCCGGGATGACGGAGTATCCAGCCTGATTGCATAAAGTTTGTTCCCCAAGGCTTCCGCCGCAGCAATCGCCTCGAACTTCTCGTCACCGAAGGTATCAACCAGAACGACCCGCTTGATAGAAGGATCAATGATCTCATCGAAGGCTTTCGCCGCATCGATCATATTACCGAATAACAGGATCATGGCGTGGGGCATCGTTCCAGTCGCCTCTTCTTCTATGAGTTCGGCACTCTGTATAACAGCAACACCGTCGCAGCCACCCATAAAGGCGTTTCGTTCAATCATGGGTGCGAGCGCCGGGTGCATCCTCCGCGCTCCGAAACTGACTATTTTTTTCTTCCCCGCCTTCCTCTTGCAACGGGCCGCCTTCGTCGCAATCCCAGAAGCTTGACACATCAAGCCCAACAAGGTGGTCTCAAACCGCCCGAAGGATTGATAAGGGCCTTCGATTTCCATTACAGGCTCATTTGTCTTAAAAACCGTCCCTTCAGGCATCGCCCTGACATTCACGCCAAGCCCCTTCAGGATTTCGCCGGCCTCCTCAAGCCCAGCGAGGACGCCCCATTCCGACTCTCCGGGAAACTCTTTGGCAATGAATTCAGCGCGAACATGTTTATTGATTCTCTTCGCGCGCAAAATCTCCATTGAGCGCTCAAAGTAGACGTCTGTGATCTTTCCCTTTTTGATGTCGTCAAAATCAGCGATATGAAACATTGATGACCTTAGTCACTTTCCAGATCCTTGATCTGTATCGACTGGGCACCCGCCTGTCGCATCTCCGAAATGGCCATGGCCGTATCACCTTCGGCGAGTTCGACTCCCTTGGAGGCATCTTCCAGGAGGATGGTTTCAAACCCATGCCGCAAGGCATCCAGAATAGTCATCTTTACGCAGTAATCTACTGCAAGGCCGCCAGTAAAGACACGCCTGATTCCCCGTCTATTAAGCTGTGCTGAAAGGGATGTTCCCTGAAAGCCGGAATAGGCTTCCTCCACTGGATCATTTCCCTTCGAGATAATCATTACATTCTCCGGAAGGAAGAGATCATGATGAAATGCCGCCCCTTTTGCTCCCTGAACACAGTGGGGAGGCCATATCCCGCCCTCTGCCTTAAAGGAGACATGATTAAAAGGATGCCAGTCACGCGTCACAAAAACAGGCAGACCCGCCTTTAAAAAGATACGAATGTATTGGTTTGCGATCGGAACGATCTTATCTCCATCCGGCACGGGAAGCGCACCCCCGGGACAAAAGTCGATTTGAATATCTACAATGATTAAGGCAGACCCTTGTTCAAGCTTCATGTAAGCGTGCCTCCTATGAAAAAATTATACCCATTTAGAGAAATAAGGACAACCTGAAACCGACCAAGAAAATCATTTACAATCATGAGCACAAAAGGAGGATTCGTGCTGTTTCCTGGGCACACAAGTCATATGAACCTCTTGGAGTTACCAGCCTTTTCCCCGTTCTCGTTTAAAACGGTATTACTTTTGCACTATCCCCCCGAGTAATGTTTAAATCTCTTCAGTGGAGCAGAAAACTTTCTAATTCAAAGAGCCACCGTGTCCCAGCGCTGACCTGAGAGAGACTGACTTGTTGGTATTAGTGCGGATCGAAAAGATCATTATTATACAAAAAATAGATGCCCTAATAATGACCTTTAGGCCACAAGAATCCTGTCAGTATCATGACGAAAAACAGTCAAGCACCGTCATGTGATTGGCGATATTCTGAATATTAGGAGGACGGTTCATGGCGAACCAAGTAGACCGTTTAGGGAACAAGGCAATGATAAAGCGTAATCAGTAGTGTCCGGTAAAAGTTAAAAAAGGCATGGCCTGTAGGCCTGACTTGTTGGATAATAGGAGTCGCGAAAACCC
>JBHHXE010000064.1:0-11912 GCA_046756865.1 Nitrospiria bacterium
TCTCTGCAATTTGCGCCTTGAATCGAAACATTTTATCTCCTGAAAAATTCAACCCAGACTTAATCAGGGGTTCCTATAGATTGACCTTTTCAGTGTATAAAGAGTATTAAAGTAATAACGGGGTGTGGCGCAGCCTGGTAGCGCACCTGCTTTGGGAGCAGGGAGTCGGAGGTTCAAATCCTCTCACCCCGACCATTTAGATTTCCCGGCTTCATGACGATGCGCCTGTAGCTCAATCGGATAGAGCAACAGCCTTCTAAGCTGTAGGTTGCTGGTTCGATTCCAGCCAGGCGCACCAGTTTTTCTATTGAGCTCATCGTTTATGCTGGCAGTATAGGGCCAGAGGGAATGACTTCTCTTTCTTAAATTAACGACAGAACCGATTTCTTTATATGGCAAGCAAATACCCGCATTTCATCCACAAAAACCTCTTGACCAACGCAGTCGCTCTGGGTCTTGCCGGAATAGGTATTGCGATGCCCCAGCCCGTTTTGCTCAGCGTAGGACTCTTCGCGCTTTCAGGGGCCATTACCAACTGGCTTGCCATTCACATGTTGTTTGAAAAGGTGCCGGGGCTTTACGGTTCCGGCGTGATTCCCTCCCGTTTTGAGGACTTCAAGCAGGGCATCCACAAGCTCATCATGGAGCAGTTCTTTACCAGGGAGAACTTTGAGCGTTTCTACCAGAGTACTTCAACAGAAGGAGAGGGGCCGCATTTTGACTTCGGGGACGTTATCAACAAGACCGATCTTGGCCCCTCCTTTGATGCCCTCGTTTCAATCGTAATGGAGTCAAATTTTGGCGCGATGCTCGGGATGTTCGGCGGGGTGGAAGCGCTCACTCCCCTGAAAGGCCCTTTTGTCGATAAGATGAAGCATGCCTTAAATGACATCTCAAAAAGTGAAAACTTCCAGAAGACCGTCCACGATATGCTCTCCAGTTCAACAGCCCAGGGCGATCTGCATAACAAGGTGGAAAATGTCGTCCGGATGAGGCTGGATGAGCTGACGCCCCAACTTGTCAAAGAAATCATCCAGGAGATGATCCGCGACCATCTCGGTTGGCTCGTTGTCTGGGGCGGCTTCTTTGGCGGCTTAATCGGTTTGATAGCCGCCTTTATCGACGTTTGACCTCTTTTTCAATTGTTTGTTTTACTCCTGACCGACAAGGAGAAGGCAGAACGCATATTCGTTGGAAAAAAAGGCAATTTAGTTGCTTTTGGGCAGGCATTTCTAGCCAATCCGGACCTGGTCAATAAACTCAAGAATGATTTGCCTTTGAATCAGCCGGATCAGGAAACTTTTTTTACTCCTGGAGAGAAGGGGTATACTGATTACCCTGTCGCATAAACCCAGGCTCTGAACTTCTTTCCCTGGCATAAGCGTGATTGTTTTATTGTTTGGAAGGCGGAGTAATCTATGGAAATTACGCTCAACCACACTATCGTACCCTCACACAATAATGTGGAATCAGCTAAATACTACGAGAGGATATTTGGCTTCGAGTTTGTCAAAGAGTGGGGTCAATTTGCTGTTGTTCGGGTGAACCCGACATTGGTACTTGATTTTGCGGTTAAAGAAAGTTTTTCGTCTAATCACTACGCTTTTAAAGTCAGTGATCCGCAGTTTGACGAAATACTTGACCGTCTTAAAGCAGAGGATATTTGTTTTGGAAGTGAACCGAATTCTTTAGATGACGGGAAAATCAACAACAACCACGGAGGGCGGGGACTGTACTTTAGAGATCCGAATGGGCATATCCTGGAGATAATAACCAAAGATTATGTGATCGATTAAAAACGGAAGATGCACCAGCCTTCTGACATCATGCTGAACACCGAGTTCGAATCTGAGCAATCAAGCCCGGGACACACCCGGGACATAACGACCCGCCCAACCCCCTCCTGAGAACCCCATCCGCTGGGATGGGATTCTCCTTTCAGAAGGGGGGGGCTACCTTTCCATATCTGCCTGTTTCAGTGCCCTACACACTTAAGCCGCTTTTTGATATTCGTAGGGTTTTTCCTCTTCTTTTTCGACCGGGGGTTCAACATCGATCATGATCCCGGCAAACAGATACATAACAAAGATAAAACCGGCCACCGTGGCGAATCCGTATTCTGCAAAGCCACCCCATCCGGCATCCGCATATGTGACGGCGCTCACGGAGGCTGGCATCGTTTTGGACCCCATAAGCCGGGAGAACACTGGTCCACGCTCACCTGCCAGAAGAGTCAGGCCGATTCGAAAATCGTCCACCAGCCCGAATCCCCCGGTGGTTTGGACCGCTTGAATGACTTCGCCGGAAATTGCCGGCGTGATCTTCCCTCGGGCCGTCGCAAAAACGGCATTTCCCATCTCGCCGCTGGCCCAGTCGAGCCGCGCCTCCCTTAGAATCTGGCGCCCCAGAGCCTCCTGGTGCCTTGCTGCGTTGTAGAGGTCATCGATTTTTGCGTAAGCCAAGGCGGTAAATTCTTTCTGTGCATTTGCCAGGATCATGGTGCCAAGCCGCTCCTGGATCGAGCCCGGTCCGAGAATCTTTGCTTCCTTTGCAGCAACGGTCGCTAGTTCTTGAACCGAAGCAATCAGGCGCTCTCCGGCCCTGTCCGCATGCCAACGGACTTGCCCTGATAAACTGATAAGCTTGCCGAACTTCGCTTGGTCAATCTTCACCTCGGGGCCTCCTGCCAATATGACTCTTCCAAGTGCCTCCTGGGTTACGTTTTGGTTAAACCTCAGTCCGCTTACCTCTTTAGCTCTTAAGTCCACCCGTTCTTGTACCTTGTTGTATTTCACCTTCAGAAATTTGATCTCTACGGCGTGAGCGTAGGGAACCAGAGACGACATAAAGATCCCCACAATGATGCTCAGAGTAACGCCAAACGCGAGTTGTTTTGTTTTAAAGCACTTCATTTTAACCCCTCCCTCCAGTTCTCTTACGCTTCACCATCTTCAGCTCAATGGCCTGCATATCGGTCCAAACCCCTCGGAACATACAACCCTGATTGATGTCATAGCATTATTCAGATATCACAAGCCTCCTTTAATCCTACGAAAAGCAAAGAAGATGCCAAGTGTTTTGAGCTGAAGTTGAGATAACAAGACATTGATTTCAATCACTTACAGATTAAAAGGTGAGGGTTAGCGTGGAGGTTTTACACAGTTTGTGGAAAAAACAGACTCGACAGAGTGACTGACATGAGAGAGGGTGAAGTAATTACTTACCTTCAACGAGCATCAGGTCGGGGTCTTCCAGGTGCTTGATGACGGTGTTCATGAAGCGGGCCGCTTCAGCACCGTAGATGATGCGATGGTCAAAGGTGAGAGAGAGGGGGAGCATTTTTCTGATGACAATTTCATCCGATCGGACCACGGCTTTGTCTTCTATTTTTCCAAGCCCCAGGATGCCGGCCTCGGGATAGTTGATGATGGGCGTCCCGTAGATTCCTCCGATGACGCCGTAGTTGGTGAGGGTGAAGCTTCCTCCTTTCAGTTCGGAGAGGTCTATCGTTCTGGAGAAGGCTTTTTCCGTTAAAATGAAGATCTCTTCGGCTAAGGCAAGAATGCTTTTATCATTGGCATTTTTGATGACAAAAACCATCAGACCTTCAGGGGTATCGACGGCGATGCCGATATTGTAGTATTTCTTGAGCAGGATTTCGTCCTTTTCTTCATCCAGGCTGGCATTCAGATAGGGGTAGGCCTTCAAGCCCGCAACGACCGACTTGATGATGAAGGGAAGGGTGGTCAGCTTAAAACCTTTATCTTCAGCCATTTGTTTTTTGTTGGATCGGACCTTTTCCAGGTTCGTGATATCTGCATCTTCGACGAAGGTCACTGCGGCGACATGCTGGGAGGATGTCATGACCCGTTTGGCGGCGCTTCGGCGCACCCCCCGAAAGGGAATACGCTCAATCGGGCCGAGCGAAGATCTCCCTATAGCCGGAATGGTGGCTTCCCCGTGCAGGGAGGCCGCACGTTTAACGTCATCGCGTGTAATCCGCCCTTCCTTTCCCGTTCCCCGGACTTCCGCGAGATCAATGCCTCTTTCCTTCGCGTAGCGCCGAACGGATGGGACCGCACGGATTTTGTCGTTATGGGGGCGGTCTGAATGATGGGGGACAGGACGAGTGATAAATTCCTCTTCCGATTCTTCAATTTGCCCGACAACCGATCCGGCGTCTTTCTTTTTTATCGAGGCTTTTCCCGTCGGTGCCTCGGTTTCAGTCTCAGCGGTTTCTGCAATCTCGACCGTGATCAGGACCGTGCCGACCGGAATGATCTCTCCGGGTTTTCCCCGGCGAGATAAGATCTTTCCGGTATAGGGAGAGGGAAGACTCACGACTGCCTTGTCCGTTTCAATCTCCAGGATGGGTTCATCTTCCCTGACCCTATCTCCTTCGGAGACCAACCACCGGACGATTTCGCCTTCCGCTATGCCTTCGCCCACATCCGGAAACTGGAATGACTTTTTCATGCTTAGTAACCTACAGCCGTTTCAATGGTCCCTACGATTTGTTCGACATCCGGCAGGTAATATTTTTCCATTTTGGGAAGCGGAAAGGGGGTATCGAATCCGGTCACGCGAAGAACCGGGGCTTCCAGAGAATCCAGAGCCTCCTCACAAAACAGCGCTGAGATTTCTGCACCGAGGCCGCAACTTCGAGGAGCTTCGTGGATGATGACGGCGCGTCCCGTCTTTTTAACCGAGCGGAGAAGGGTCCCGCTATCAAGTGGCGAAAGGGTGCGTAAATCGATGACCTCGGCATCGACCTTCTCTGTAGCCATAATCTCTGCTGCCTCTAACACGGGGTGCAGCATTGCCCCCCATGTAATCAGGGTCACGTCCTTCCCTTCCCTGATCGTGCGGGCCTGGCCCAGCGGGATATGATATTCTCCTTCAGGAACTTCTTCTTTAATCGCCCGGTAGATCTTTGCCGGTTCTAAAAAGATGACCGGATCGGGGTCCCGAATAGAAGAGATGAGCAGGCCCTTGGCCTCCGCAGGAGTGGAAGGAACAACAAGCTTTAGGCCGGGGGTGTGGACAAAGAGCGCCTCGGTGCTTTCCGAATGAAGTTCGGGCGCGTGAATCCCGCCCCCATAGGGTGTACGGACAACAATCGGGCAAGTATACCGCCCCCGTGTTCGGCTTCGGAGGCGTGCGGCGTGTGAGATAAGTTGTTCCATGGCGCCATAGAGAAAGCCCATGAACTGAATCTCAACAACGGGGGTCAGCCCGTAAGCGGCCATTCCGATGGCCGCGCCGACAATTCCCGATTCCGAGAGCGGTGTATCCACCACGCGACTTTCTCCGAATTGATCAATCAAGTCTTCTGTGGCGCGAAAGACCCCCCCGTCCCGACCGATGTCCTCGCCCAGCAATACCATATCGGGGTTCTCTTTCATCTCATGATGAAGCGCCTGATTGACCGCCTGGACCAGCGTAAGTTTACTCAAGCCTTTCCCTCCCTTTGTATTCTTTTCCTCAGCTGATTTTTCTGTTTAATGAGCGCAGGCGGTAATGTTTTAAAGACATGGTCAAACAGGGCTTCGGGTTCGGGAGATTTAATTGACTCCAGTTCACGTACTGCAGAATTTATCCTTCTTTGTGTTTCCCGAAGAAGGGTGCCCTCTTCAGAGGCTGACCAATGATATTCTCTCTCCAGATAGGTGCGCAAGCGGGAGAGGGGGTCTTTTTTCCGCCACGCTTCAACATCTTTTTCTGATCGATACCGGGAGGCATCATCCGCTGTGGTATGGTCGGCAAGACGATATGTTACACATTCGAGCAGGGTTGGGCCTCTTCCCTGACGGGCCTTTTCCAGGGCATCTTTTGCGGCAAGGTATACTCCGAAGACATCATTCCCATCAAGCTGGATACCCTCAAAACCGTAGGCGATCGCTTTTTGTGCCAGAGTGGCGGATGCGGTTTGTTTCGAGAGCGGAACCGAAATAGCCCACTGGTTATTCTGGCAGACAAAAACGATCGGAAGCCGCCCGACCCCAGCGAAGTTGAGCCCTTCATGAAAATCCCCTTTTGATGTTGCGCCATCCCCAAAGGTCGTCATAACTGCAATCGGGTCTTTTTTGAAGCGGGCCGCCCAGGCGGCGCCCACGGCATGAGGAATATGGGTTCCAACGGGAATGGAAATCGGAAAGTCGTGGCAATCTTCCGGGAAGGCGCTGCCGCGTTCATCACCGGACCAGTACTGGTAGATCACCTTGATGGGGATGCCGCGTAGGAGGGAAAGGCCGCTTTCCCGGAAGGCGGGAAAGAGCCAATCGGACTGATTGAGGGCAAAAGCACAACCGACCTGAATGGCCTCCTGGCCGAGTATCGAGGCATAGGTGCCGATTCGCCCTGCACGTTGGAGTTTCAGGGCCTTCTCATCAAAGGCCCTGATCAGGACCATTGCTTCATAGAAGGCCCTGGCTTCTTTTTCAGAGATTTTGTGGGGGCCGGACTGGAGGGCCGGATCGGTACTTCCGGTTTCATTCAAAATCTGAAACTGTCTGACATCGAAGGTTTTGACAACTTTTTTCGGCATCACCCCCCCTCCTCTTCTTCCGGGATGACCTGTCCTGAAGAAAATAGCGGCATGCAGAATCGTTACAAACGATGACTAAAATATTATAACACAATAGGCCTTCCTTTCGGGATGGTTAACCCCCGCAGCGCCAGGACCGGGAGTTCTTCGAAAAGGAGGGATATGCTATAATTACCCCCTGGGGAGAGGAGGCCTTTTTATGATTCATAAGGTCATCATCGCAGGGGCCGTGCGGACACCCATCGGGAGTTTTCACGGGGCGCTCGCCTCGCAGTCGGCAACACAGCTCGGGAGTGCCGCAATCGCCGGGGTCGTATCTCGGTCCGGAATTTCTAAAGAGCAGGTCGGTGAGGTTGTCATGGGGAATGTCTTGTCGGCCGGCCTGGGACAGGCGCCGGCACGACAGGCTGCTCTGGGCGCGGGTCTCCCGGAAGCCGTTCCCTGTACAACGGTAAATAAAGTCTGCGGTTCAGGCCTGAAGGCCGTGGTTATGGGGGCGCAGGCCATTGCCGCTGGAGACGCAGAGATTCTGGTTACGGGGGGCATGGAAAGTATGACCCACGCTCCTTACCTTTTGGCCCGTGCCAGATCCGGTTATCGTCTCGGTCACGGCATGTTGACCGACAGCCTCATTCATGACGGCCTATGGGATGTCTATAACGATTTCCATATGGGGTCGGCGGCTGAGGCCTGTGTGCGAAAGTATCAACTCTCCCGTCAGGACCTGGATGCTTACGCTGTCGAAAGTTATCGCCGGGCGCAAGAGGCTCAAAAATCCGGAGCGTTCAAGAGAGAAATTGTTCCGGTTCAAACGAATGAAAAAAATGGAAGGAAGGGTGTTTCTGCAGGGATTGTAACTGAGGACGAGGAGCCGGGACGTATTAACCTTGACAAACTCCGAAGGTTAAGGCCATGCTTTGAGCCGGAGGGAAGCGTGACAGCGGGTAACGCATCTTCCCTGAATGATGGTGCAGCGGCCTTGGTCCTCATGTCTGAGCGAGCAGCTCGGCAAAATGGAATCCCGCCCCGGGCCTCTATTATTGCCTATACATCGACGGCGACGCAACCGGCCCTCTTTACGACGGCACCGATTGCGGCAATAACTTCCCTGCTGAAGAAGGCAGATCTTTCCATTGACGATATCGACCTCTTCGAAATTAACGAAGCTTTCGCATCCTCGTCCCTCGCGGTGATTAGAGGTCTGGGGATTGATTCAAAGAAGGTTAATGTCCGGGGCGGGGCGATTGCTCTGGGGCATCCGATTGGTGCCAGCGGGAGTAGAGTTCTGACGACCCTCCTTTATCTTCTCGAAGATCTGAACCTCTCTCGCGGCATTGCCAGTTTGTGTATCGGTGGAGGGGAAGCGCTTGCTATGCTTATCGAACGCCATTAACGATTCAGCACGCCGCTATTGTTCTCCGTTGCTGTGGTGCTCGAATCTTCACGCATGACAGGTTCGGTGCAATCTTGCGCTCCTTGCGCCTTGCACTGAAGAAATGAGTCTCGTGAAGCCAAATGGCGGCATGCTGAACCATTAACAGTTACTATATGAAATAATCATAACTCATGACAAGAGGAGTATGAATGGAATTCAAGGTTGTCGGAATAGTTGGAGCGGGGCAGATGGGTTCTGGAATTACCCAGGTTGTCTCGTCAGCGGGTCCTCACGTCATCTTATACGATCTCGAACAGGAAGTATTGGAGCATGCCCTTGGGGAGATCACGCACCGGCTGAATAAGGCGGTAAAAAAAGGAAAACTGACAGAGTGGGTTCGTGAAAAAATACTCAAGAATATTAAACTTTCGACCAAGTTTGAAGACTTGGTCCAATGTGACCTGATCATCGAGGCCGTTCCGGAAAAAGAAGAGATTAAAATGGAAATCTTTGAGGGTCTGGACGAGATCTGCCCGAAGGAGACGATTTTCGCCACAAACACCTCTTCCCTCCCGATCACACGCCTTGCCGCGACGACAGACCGACAGGATCGTGTGATCGGAATTCATTTTATGAATCCGGCCCCGGCCATCAAGCTGGTTGAGCTCGTCCGTGGATGGTTGACCTCGGACGAAACCTTTGCGAGGGTAAAACAGTTCATCGAAAAACTGGGGAAAACGGTTATTGTCTCCAAGGACTACCCGGGGTTTATCATCAACCGGATTTTCATGCCGATGATCAATGAGGCGGTTTGCGCCCTGACGGAAGGCGTCGGGAGCCCAGAAGATATAGATACCGCGATGAGGTCAGGACTGAATCACCCCCTGGGCCCGCTTGCCCTTGCTGATCTGATCGGGCTGGATACCTGCTTGGATGTAATGGAGATTCTTTACACGGAATTTGCGGACAGCAAGTATCGTCCCGCACCCCTTCTGCGCAAATATGTTGAGGCGGGCTATCTTGGACAAAAGACAGGGAGAGGGTTCTTCCGCTATCCGCCGGAGTTGAGTGCACTATGAACTTCCATCTGACGGAAGAACAGAAGGTGGTGGTTAAAATGGTACGCAGCTTTACCGAAAAAGAGGTTGTACCGCTGGCTTCCAAGATGGATCATAACGGTGAATTCCCGGCCGGCCTTGTGAAAAAAATGGGCAAAATGGGTTTGATGGGGGCATTCATCCCGCCTGAATATGGCGGTTCGGGGATGGATCTTCTGACCTACATCCTGACGATGGAGGAGATCTCAAAAGTCTGGGCTTCTCTGGGGGTCATCATGACGGTCAACAATTCCCTTGTTTGTGACCCGCTTGCCCGGTTTGGGACTGAGGACCAGAAGAAGCGGTTCCTTATCCCGCTTGCGAGGGGGGAGGCCCTGGGTTGTTATGCCCTGACAGAACCTGAGGCCGGCTCCGATGCCGGAGCCATCGCCACTCGGGCAAGCGCGGATGGCGACGCCTATCTTCTCAACGGCACAAAACGCTTTATTACAAATGGGAAGCATGCCGATACTGCAATTGTATATGCTGTGACAGACCCTTCCCTTGGAAAGAGAGGGATTTCCGCTTTTATTGTCGAGACAAATTCGCCCGGTTTTATTGTTGGGACGCTGGAAGATAAGCTGGGCCTGCGCGGGTCCGACACGGCGGAACTTATTTTTGAAGACTGCCGTGTCCCAAAGAAGAATCTGCTGGGAAAAGAAAACGAGGGCTTCAGGATCGCCCTGTCCACATTGGACGGAGGCCGGATCGGTATTGCGGCACAGTCCGTCGGCATTGCGCAGGGATGCCTGGAGGCCTCAATAGACTATGCCAGGGATCGGATGCAGTTTGGAAAGCCTATTGCTGCTTTTCAAGCAATCCAATGGATGATTGCCGATATGAAGACAGAAATCGATGCTGCCCGTCTTTTGACCCAATGCGCGGCATGGACACGTCAAAAAGGAGAGGCGGCCACAAAAATGGCGGCTCAGGCAAAGCTCTATGCCTCTGAGATGTCCAACCGTGTCGCGTATAAGGCTGTTCAGATTTTTGGAGGATATGGATATATCAAGGAATTTCCAGTAGAACGCTATTTTCGAGACGCCCGCATTACGACCCTCTACGAGGGGACCTCTGAGATACAACGGATGGTGATCGCGCGACATCTTCTTCGATCGTGAACCTTCTTTCCGTGTCTGCCGCGTTGGTTGCTTCCACATCTAAGGGGGCATCACCATGCGAAAGAAAAAGAAAGAACGCAAGCCCGCTTTTACCAACCTTTCCGGGATTAAGATCAAGCCACTTTATACGAAAGCTTCGATTCGTAAACCCGATCAGGACTCAGGCTTGGGCCAACCCGGCAAGATGCCCTTCACGCGCGGGATTTATCCCACCATGTACCGCGAACAGCTCTGGACCATGCGTCAGTTTTCCGGTTTTGCATCGGCTGCCGATACCAACAGGCGCTACCACTATCTCCTGAATAATGGCCAGACGGGTCTCTCTGTTGCATTTGATCTGCCAACATTGATGGGCTATGATTCCGACCACCCTAAATCACTGGGGGAAGTCGGAAAGTGCGGCGTAGCGATTGATAGCCTCGATGATATGGCCCGACTCTTTGATCGGATTCCCCTCGCCCGGGTCAGCACCTCCATGACAATCAATGGTCCGGCGATGATCCTCTTTGCCATGTATCTTGCTGTGGCTGAAAAACAGGGGCTTTCCTTCAAGGAGGTAAGAGGGACCCTTCAAAATGACATCCTAAAAGAGTATATTGCACAGAAGGAATGGATCTGCCCACCGAAACCGTCCCTGAAACTGATCAACGACACGATCCGTTTTTGTGTTGAAGAAGCGCCTCACTTTCACCCGATCAGCATCAGCGGCTACCATATAAGGGAGGCCGGTTCCACTGCCGTTCAGGAGTTGGCCTTCACGCTATATGATGGGCTGACGTATGTGGAATCGGCCATTGAATCGGGACTCAAAGTGGATACCATCGCGCCTCAACTCTCCTTCTTCTTTAATGCCCATAATAATTTTTTTGAGGAAATCGCAAAATATAGGGCCGCGCGCCGTCTTTGGGCTGGGGAGATGTGCCGCCGATTTAAACCATATGATCAAAAATCATTGATGCTGCGCTTCCATACCCAGACAGCCGGGTGTACCCTAACGGCCCAGCAAGCGCATAATAATATTGTCCGGGTTGCCCTTCAGGCCCTTGCCGCTGTTCTGGGCGGGACACAGTCACTCCATACCAACTCCATGGATGAAACACATGCCCTCCCGTCCGAGGAAGCCGTCACGATCGCATTAAGAACGCAGCAGATCATCGCGCATGAAAGCGGGGTGGCCGATACCATAGATCCTTTAGGAGGATCTTACTATCTTGAATGGCTCACAGACCGCATGGAAAAAGAGGCACAGAAATACTTCAAAAAACTTGACGGGATGGGGGGAATGGTTCCTGCGATTGAAAAGGGATTTCCTCAGGAAGAGATTCACCAGGCTGCGGTCGACACTCAGGAGAAAATAGATCGGGGCGAGCAGATTGTAGTGGGGGTCAACACTTTTTTCGAAGAGAAAAAAAGGGCGATCCCGACCTTGAAGATTAAAGACACCGTTGAACGGGCGCAAGTTCTAAAGTTGAGAAAGACCAGGAAGCGCAGGAGCAAGCTTAAGTTATCGCGTGCGCTCCACCGACTCCGAAGCGCTGCGGAGGAGGAGGCCTATCTGATGCCCCTTGTCCTTGACGCGATCCGTGCAAAGGCGACGGTTGGAGAGATCTCTGATCTCTTCCGAAGCGTTTATGGAGAATACAGGGAGGATATCTCCTGGAATGGGTGAATGATTCGATCTTTTTTGTGATAGAAAAATGAGAATGAGCAACGATAGCCTAGGCCCTTACACAAGGATTTATGTAGAAAAGCAAGATGTTCAGGGCAGCATC
>JBHHXE010000065.1:0-11864 GCA_046756865.1 Nitrospiria bacterium
ACGAAACATTTTATCTCCTGAAAAATTCAACCCAGACTTAATCAGGGGTTCCTAAAATGATGGTCCTTCCATGATTTTACTTTCAACCAGGGCGGTTCTGAGTTGGTCATCTCCACCTGCTCTGCGTTAGGGGTGAAAGTCTCCCAGAATAGAAAATACCTGTCTGCGAAGCCATGCCATCGTTCTGAAACATTTGCCAGTAAGTGTATCATAAATTCTTAAAATGTCATGAAGGATCAGGGACTTAGATCGGCTTTCATCAGGTCTGTGAGGCCCCCGGATGTGTTGGAAAGTGTGGGTTAGAAGACGCTTTGTTCTAATCTGAAAAAAGAAACAGCCCGCAGTGACTCAGTCACTGCGGGCTGTTTCTGCACAGGGGTATTACTCGGTCGGAAAGAGCTCCGGATCGAATGGACTCCTTGCCGGAGCCCCGTTGCTGAGATTCTGTACCGGCACTTCGGCTGATCGGTTGACCAGAAGATCAATCAGGGCATCGGAAACCTGAACGTTCCCTCCCGATGTTACAGGCGGACTTCCTTTGAGGACGTTCTTGATCTGGTCTGCCAGGACTTGTAGACATTTACCTGTCCGGACCATCTTCATATTTGCAAATGCGCGTGCAAATCCGGGTTCAATCGAGGCATTGATATGGCCTGTAGCAACATCCCTCGGTACAATTCTGCCCTTTCCCCTCAGAACAAGTTCATATTGCATAGAGGTATGTCCACGCCAGTTGACCTCCCACCACCGCTCCAGCGGAACGGTTCGGATTGCGGGTGAAAAGTTTCCGAGTTGTTGAATCTGGTCTCCCTCCTTCTCGGCAAAACCCCACCAATTTGGAAACGAGGTGGAGATCCAGGCATACAGATCATGAGTCCCTCTTTTTCCAAGGTAGAAATAGCAAAGATTTTGGCGCGTCCGGTAGGGGGTATGGCGAAAGGCATCCCGATAGGCGGTCACGGTCCAGAGATTTCCTTCTGTCACCATGTCGGGTTGATGTGAGGGGCCCGGAAAGGGGGTGGGGACTGGCGCAATATCGGGTGCCGGAGCGGTTTGAGCCGAGGCAAGCCCATGTAAACCAAAAGCGAGCATGAAGAAAAAAGCGGCGATCCATCTTGATGGTTTCATTATTTTCCTCCTTGGGTTTTTCGGGGAGGAAATCTCCCCATGTCGTACTTTGCTTAACGCATGGAGCTGAAATCGGTTGACAAGGAGGGGATAATTTTTATGCATGGATAGCGCACAATCCTTGCCCTTGCCCTTTCTTTACACTATAATTTGTCCTTATCCTTCACATTTTGGGGAATCAAACGAATGCGAAATAAAGAGAAAGACCTTATCCTGTTGAACCTTGTTGGTGCGATCTTTTTTTCCCGGTCGGTCCGAATGTTTTTCATCGTCTCGATTTTCTTCCTTCTTGGAGCTTGCGCGAGTGATCCTAAAAAGGCTTCTCCGGTGTTGTCTCAGGCCACCCGTCTCCGGGAAGTAATCCAGAAGATGGCGAAAGCCTATGAGCAGAAAGATGGAAAGCGTTTTTTTGAAAAGCTCGATGCCGCTTTTCATCCACTGGAACCCTTCAAAGATCAGGTCAAACGAGATTTCGAGGGCTTTTCCAAAGCCGATATTCAGATGACAATTGAACAGATCCGGATTGAGAAAGAATCCCTGGTGACGGTCGTTCGGTGGAAGGGGGATTGGACGCCCATATCCGGAGGGACATCTCTTAGAAAAAGAGGGCACGCCGTCTTCCGTTGGACTTCAAAGGGAAACCTGCATCTTCTCGGTATCAAGGGGAATCCGCCCTTTGGGGTATTCTGAGAAATAATCTATGCCGTCTAAAAAAATCTCACCCATCAAAACGGATTTCCTGATTATTGGCGGCGGCATCGCCGGTCTACGTGCCGCCATCGAAGCAGGACAATACGGTGATGTCCTTATTCTGAACAAAGGGATTAAGGGCGAATCCAGCTCCGATTTTGCCCAGGGAGGTGTTGCAGCTGCCCTGAGTGATGACGACGAGGGCATTCAGTCGCACTATCAGGATACGCTTGAAGCCGGCAGAGGTCATTGCCAGGAAGATGCCGTTCGAGTCCTGGTGGAAGAAGGGCCGGAGCGCGTCCGAGAGTTGATAGGCTGGGGGGCAGAGTTTGACAGGACGGAGAATGGTTTTGCGCTGGCCCGTGAGGGGGCGCACCGCCAAAACCGGATTCTCCGCGCGAAAGGCGATGCCACAGGAAATGAAATTGTCCGGACCCTCCATCATGTGATAGAGCAGAAAAAAAACATCTCGGTTCGGAATGGCCATTTTGCCATGGATCTTTTCTTAAGCCCGGATCGGTATAAGGGTAAGTCGGGGAATACATTCTGCCAGGGCGCATGGGTGCTCGACGAACGTACGGGGGAACGGCTTTTATTTTTGGCAAAAGCGGTAATCCTTGCCACCGGTGGCGTGGGGCAAGTCTATCAAAAAACAACCAACCCGGTGGTCGCAACGGGAGACGGTATCGGCCTGGCCATTTCCGCGGGCGCCGTGGTGACGGACATGGAGTTCTTTCAGTTTCATCCCACCGCGCTTTCTCTTCCGGCGGCCCCCTCTTTTCTCCTTTCTGAAGCCATGCGGGGGGAAGGCGCAGTCCTGAGGAATACTTCAGGTAAACGGTTTATGGATGTCTATCATCCCGATGCAGAATTAGCGCCGCGTGATATCGTTACGAGAGCAATCTTAAATGAAATGGGTCGTGAAAAATATGTCTTCCTGGACTTAACTCACCTTGAGCCCGCTTTTTTAAGAGGTCGTTTTCCAAAGATTGACGCAACCTGTCTCCGATACGGAATTGATATGACGCGCGAGCCCATCCCGGTTACACCAAGCGCTCACTATTTGATGGGGGGCGTGTTAACAAATTTGAAGGGGGAGACGAACATCCCTCGCCTTTATGCAGTTGGAGAGGTCGCCTGTACAGGGGTTCACGGCGCCAATCGCCTCGCGAGCAACTCTTTGCTGGAGGGCCTGGTATTTGGTGCGCGTGTCGGAGAGGCCGTCGGGCAGGCGAAGTCAATCCCTCTGGAGCCGCCTGATGATTTATGTCAATCCGGAGCCGAATTTTCAGAGACAGGATTTGGTGGGACGGACATTTCGGGTGGGAATGCCCGATCTGCCTCCAAAGTGGAATATCTCCTGGTCCAAAAAGAATTGCGGGAAATGATGTGGAAAGAGGTGGGGATCATCCGCAGGCGGCGCTCCCTTAAAAGAGCAATGGAGAAATGGGGGCAATGGCAGTGGGTATTCTCCAGCCCGGCCATGACACGGCTTGCCTGCGAGACAAGGAATATGCTATGGACTTCTGCCGCCATGATCGAATCAGCACTCAGAAGAAATGAGAGCATCGGCGCCCATTTTCTTGAAGACGGCCCTTACTGCGGCGCAGTGACTTCAAATCCCTCACGAAAAGCACGTACCCTGCTGTCGCAAATCACAAAGACATCCCTGGCAAAGTGCTTCCTAACTGCGGAAACTGCCGATTCGCCTAAACCCGCACAGAGAGCATAGCTCTCAATCTGAAATGCCCTGAATCGTGATTGAATGGTTGGGTTAAATCTTTAACCCTTCACCCTTCACCGTTTTTACTTTCAGTTTGCAATCAGGGAAGGATGCGCCCTTCTTCTTGATAAAATTCATAAAAACGGAGGACGTCTTTAACGTAGCGGACGGTTTTCGTGATCGGCGGGATTGTTCCGTATCGTGTGACGTTTCCCGGTCCCGCGTGGTAGGCGGCTAGCGCCAGCGTGATATCACTCCCAAATCGATCCAGTAAGTAACGCAGGTAGCGCGTCCCACCCCTGATATTGTCTTCCGGGTCAAAGGGATCTTCCAGGTGGAGATCCTTTGCTGTGGCGGGCATGACCTGCATCAGGCCTTGCGCCCCCGCTGAGGAAACAGCCTCCGTATTAAAGTCTGACTCAACACGGATCATTGCCTTGATCAATGCCGGGTCGATTCCCTGTGCCCTGGCCTCAAGGTTGATAAAGGGGTCGTATTGTGCCCTTCGCTGTTCTCTGGAGAGGGGCTGTGATCCATAGACCTTCCATTTTCTTTTTTGATAACGGGAATTAGTCGGCACATTGGTAAAGTGGGTGATCCCGGAGGCGTCGGTGTATTGATAGATCTGCATCGAGAACGCCTCAAAGGGAAGGAGACCAAGAAATAATAGTGTGAGTTGTTGTAAAAAGCGCATCTTCTCTCCATGAAGTGTTACTATTCTTGTATACATAAAACGTACCAGCGACTTGCGATTCTGTCAATTTTCCCCGTGACTTTGCCCTGGCCTTGAATCTGATGATCAGGCGACTTATATACATTAATAGGGAATCGAGTTGACCGGTCTAAAAGATGGGAGAACGGAATGCGCCAGGAACGCTTGACATTAAAGGCTCAAGAGGCCTTTCAGGATGCCGGGAAAAGGGCTGAATCGTCTCATCATCAGCAAATTGACGAGGCGCACCTGGCTTTGGCACTGCTGGAACAAGAGGAAGGGCTTATCCCCGCCCTCTTCAAAAAAATGGCTGTCCCCGTAGAGGAGGTCCGTACGAAACTGGTTCGCCGTTTGGAGAAGATCCCTCAGGTTCAGGGTCCAGGCGCCGTTGGGCAGCTATCTATTGCTCCGAATGTTGCCGCCCTGCTTGAGCGGGCCGATCAGGAGGCGGTGCAGCTCAAAGACGAGTATATCAGCACCGAACATCTTTTCCTCGCGATGCTCAGTCCGCAAGGGTCGGTACAAGCTCTTTTCAAAAAAAGCAGGGTGGCGCGTGAAAATGTTCTCCAGGCCCTTGTTGAAATCAGAGGAACGCATCGTGTGACCGACCTCAATCCCGAAGAGAAATACCAGGCGCTGGCCCGTTATTCTAAAGATTTGTGCGAACTGGCGAACAAGGGAAAGCTTGATCCGGTCATTGGGCGGGACGACGAGATCCGGCGCATTATCCAGGTCCTCTCACGTCGAACCAAGAACAACCCCGTCCTCATCGGAGAGCCGGGTGTCGGGAAGACGGCGATTGCTGAGGGTCTGGCGCAGCGGATTGTCTCGGGGGATGTCCCGGACGGACTCAAAGAAAAGCGGGTCCTTTCTCTGGATATGGGTACGCTGATCGCGGGGGCTAAATTCCGTGGAGAATTTGAGGAACGCCTCAAGGCGGTCATCAAGGAAGTTGTCAGCGCTCAGGGAGAAGTGATCCTCTTCATTGACGAGCTTCATACGCTGATCGGCGCCGGCGCCGCTGAAGGGGCAGTTGATGCCTCGAATATGTTGAAACCGGCCCTGGCCCGCGGAGCGCTGCGCGCTATCGGGGCGACAACGACAGATGAGTATCGGAAACATATCGAAAAAGATACTGCACTCGAAAGGCGATTCCAGCCGGTTCTGGTCCGAGAGCCGACTGTAGATCAGGCGGTTTCCATCCTTCGTGGTTTAAAAGAGAGATATGAAGTACACCACGGAGTCCGCATTCAGGATGCCGCGTTGGTTTCTGCCGCAGTCTTGTCTCAACGCTATATCAATGACCGTTTTCTTCCGGATAAGGCAATCGATCTGATTGATGAAGCGGCCTCTCGCCTGAGGATGGAGATCGACTCCATGCCTTCTGAGCTCGACGAGATCACCCGAAAAATACGCCAGTTCGAGATAGAACGGGAGGCGGTCCGTAAGGAAAAGGATGATGTATCCAGGGAGCGCCTAAAAAAAATAGAAGGAGATCTGCGCGAATTAAAAGGGGAAGAAGATCATCTTTCAGCCCAATGGAAACAGGAAAAAGGGCGCATTCAGAAAATCAGAGCACTCAAGGAAGAGATTGACTCCTGCCGTCAGAACGCCGAGCATGCGGAGCGGGCGGGGGATCTTGAAAAGGCGGCCGAGCTGCGTTACGGAAAACGACCCCAGCTTGACTCGCGTCTGGCGGAGGAAAATAAGCAACTCCAGCAACTTCAAGACGATCAGAAGATGTTGAAGGAGGAGGTTGACGAGGAAGATATTGCCGAAATCGTTTCTAAATGGACAGGAATTCCAGTCTCGCGCATGGTTGAGGAGGAGCTTCAGAAACTGATTGATATGGAAGCGCGCCTTCACCGGCGTGTGGTTGGGCAGGACGAGGCCATTACGGCCGTCTCCAATGCCATCCGTCGGGCGAGATCCGGGATCTCAGATCCAAATCGACCGCTCGGATCCTTTATCCTTCTGGGGCCGACCGGTGTCGGTAAGACAGAGTTGGCACGCGCCCTTGCCGAATTTCTCTTCGACAATGAGGAGGCGATGATCCGGATTGACATGTCGGAGTATATGGAGAAACATGCCGTAGCACGCCTGATCGGAGCGCCGCCCGGATATGTCGGGTACGAAGAAGGCGGTCAGTTGACCGAGGCGATCCGAAAGCGGCCTTATGCCGTCGTCCTCTTTGATGAGATCGAAAAGGCGCATCCGGACGTCTTCGGCATTCTCCTTCAGGTCCTGGATGATGGGAGACTGACCGATGGAAAAGGACGGACAGTTGACTTCAAGAATGCCGTCTTGATGATGACATCGAATATCGGGAGCCAGGAGATTCAGGATCTGAACGGGGATGAAGCTGGTATCCGGCGACAAGTCCTTGAGGCATTGCGGACCAGGTTTAAACCGGAATTTCTGAACCGGATTGATGATATTGTCATCTTTCATCCCCTGGCCTTGGATCAACTGGGAAAAATTATCGACATACAGATGGCCCGCCTGAAAGGACGGCTGGACCAAAAACAGATTTCCCTGACATTGGCTCCGGAGGCAAAAACCTATCTAGCGCGTGAGGGCTACGACAAGGTTTTCGGGGCACGGCCCCTGAATCGGGTGATCCAGCGGGACATCTTAAACCCGCTTGCGATGGGACTCCTGGAAGGGAGATGGAAAAGCGGGGAGAAAATTATAGGTGATGTAAAAGAGGGGAAGATCGTCTTTCGGGCAGAAGGGGACATTAAAGCGTTGTATTAATTATTGACAACACAGACCGATTATTATTAAAATTCCCTCCACCCTTTCTTCCGCAAGTCCAAACTGGAAGGGGCCAAGGGAAGTGTGACTTAAGGAGCGTTAGAACATGAAGCTTATATTAAAGGAAGATGTTGTGCAGCTGGGTCAAATGGGAGATCTGGTTGATGTTGCAGACGGGTATGCAAGAAATTATCTCCTGCCCCAGAAAAAAGCGACCTTCGCGACAACCCGGAATGTAAAATTATTTGAACATGAAAAACGGGTTGTTGCCGATCAGGTCAGGAAGGAAAAGTTTGCTGCCGAAGAGACGGCCAAAAAAGTCGAGGCCCTTTCAATCCGCATCCCGGTCAAGGTGGGTGAAGAAGGGAAGCTTTTCGGTTCGGTGAACTCAAAAGATATTGCCGAGGCGGTAGCCGCTGGGGGAATTGAAGTGGACAAACGGAAGGTTATTCTGGACAAGCCGATCAAGGAGCTCGGAACCTTCGAAGTCAAGATCAAGATCCACAACGAGATTACGGCCCGGGTTAATGTCGAAGTTGTCGCCACTGATGAGGCCGCGGACGAAGCAGGTGGAGCGCTTGAGGCAAGGCCTGCAGAAGAGCCTACAGATGTGGCCGTAGAAGAAGCGCCTGTTGATGAGGCTTCTCAGTAAATCATCGCGAAGATTTTTTCGAAGAAATTTGCAACAAGCACCTTCCCGATATCCATGAGATGGATCTCGGGTTCACTCCCCCCCCCCCCCGCTTGACTCCCCTGTCCAATAAGGGATAAGATCACCGTATGAATCCCCTTGTTTGGTCCGCTTTTTTTCTTTTCCTGCTGACCTTCTCCCCTGCCTCCACCGAGGCGAAGGTGATCCATGTCCTTGCCTATGAGGGGATCATCAATCCCGTTTCATCCGAACTGATCGTCGGGGCCATTCAGAAAGCAGAACAGGCCGAAGCCGAGGCCTTGATCGTCGAGATCGACACCCCGGGGGGGCTAGATCTGTCCATGCGCGATATCGTCAAGGCGATGATTGCCTCAGAAGTCCCGATTATTATCTATGTGGCGCCTAGCGGCGGTCGTGCGGCCTCGGCGGGGGTTTTTATCGCCTTTGCGGCACACCTGTCGGCAATGGCTCCCGGAACCAATATCGGTGCGGCCCATCCGGTGGCCATGGGGGGGCAGAAAGTCGATGAGGAGATGCGGAAAAAACTGGAGAATGACGCCTCAGCCTATATCCGCTCCCTGGCCGAGCGTCAAGGCCGAAACGGTGTCTGGGCCGAAGATGCGGTCCGAAACTCGGTTTCGATTACAGAGAAAGAAGCGCTCGAAAAAAATGTTGTCGACCTGATTGCGGAGGACCTCCCGGACCTGATTAAAAAAATTGACGGCAGGACGGTGGTCACGGTGAAGGGGGAGCATCTCCTTTCGACGCTGGATGCCGAGATTGTCAGGAACCCGATCAGTCTCCGCATCCGCATCCTCAAGGCCATCTCCGACCCGAATGTGGCCTACATCCTGATGCTTCTCGGAACGACCGGGCTGATCGCAGAACTCTACAGTCCGGGTGCGATCTTCCCGGGTGTGGTCGGCGCCATTTGCCTGATTCTCGCCTTTTTTGCTTTTCAAACTCTGCCGATAAATTATGCCGGGCTTCTCTTGATCATTTTCGCGATTGCCCTTTTTATCGCCGAATTGGTGGTTCAGAGTTTCGGTATTCTTGCCATGGGGGCTGTGGCCTCCCTCCTGTTTGGATCATTGATGTTGATAGAATCTGACATTCCCTCACTTCGGATCTCACTTCCCGTGATCCTTACGACAACTGCCGTTACAGCGCTCTTTTTTATTGTGGTTCTTCGCGCGGCCTTGAAGGCGCAAGGCACGCCTTCCCAGACTGGGTCATCACAACTTGTGGGTGAAATTGGCGTGGCGCAAGCTGATCTTTCTCCCGGAGGACCGTTTCGGCTCCAGGGAGAAATCTGGCAGGCCGAGAGTGAGGAGGCCATTCGGGCGGGGGAAGAGGCGAAAGTCATCGAAGTTGTTGGACTGAAGCTGAAAGTAAAGAAGGTGATCAAGTCATGATGTATGTGTGATCAAACTGAAAGGTGTCGCTTTCGCCATTCCGATAGGCACTTTTGAGGCTGCATCAAACAATAGGAGGATATCATGTCCCTGACCTTTCCAGTGATGGTGGCCCTGCTTTTCGTATTTTTCATCCTCGTCAACGGAATCCGGATCTTGAAAGAGTATGAGCGTGCGGTGGTCTTTCGTTTGGGGCGGGTACTGTCGAAGGGGGCGTTTTATGGAGGGAACGGACCGGGCTTGATCATACTGATCCCCTTTATTGACAAGATGGAGCGGGTCAGCCTCCGGACGGTCACAATGGATGTCCCGGCACAGGATATTATTACACGGGATAATGTTACAGTGAAAGTCAATGCCGTCCTTTATTTTCGTGTCATCGAGGAGCAGAAGGCGGTATTGAATGTGGAAAATTTCCTTTACGCGACATCCATGATCTCGCAGACGACCCTTCGGAGCGTTCTCGGCCAGAGCCAGTTGGACGATCTTCTGGCGAAGCGGGAAGAGATTAATATTGAGCTTCAGAGAATCATCGATCAGCAGACAGAACCCTGGGGCATCAAGGTCAGCGCGGTTGAAGTGAAGAATGTTGATCTGCCGCAGGAGATGCTTCGGGCCATCGCCAAACAGGCCGAAGCGGAGCGTGAACGACGGGCCAAGGTCATTCATGCCGAGGGAGAATTCGAGGCCTCTCAGAAACTGGCCGATGCGGCAGGGATCATCGCGACCGAGCCGGCGACGCTCCAGCTCCGCTTCCTGCAAACCCTCACTGAAATTGCGACAGAGAACAGTTCAACCATCGTCTTTCCCGTCCCGATCGATTTGATCTCCTCCTTTTCGAATTCGAAGAAGGCGGAATAAGTTCCGAATACGGCAAGTCGTCCGGGCACCGAGGGTGTCGAGTCGGCAAGGCGACAAGCGGTAAGGAGCGGAGGAGTAGCCCTGATACTTTGAGCATTCTTCCCGTGAAGTCAACGCAGCATAAGCCCTTGATTCGGCAGCCGAATGCCGGACGATCTCATTTTCGCATTGATTCGAGAAAAACCGCGCCGGTGATCATGAAAAATCCGGTGATGATTCCCGGAACGCTTGCCGATTCCCACTGAAGAATCCAGAAGAAGAGACCGACGATCAGGAAGAGCTTCAGGCTGTAGAGGAGTTGTTGTTTCTTTTTGGAAAGGGGATCAATGATTTGTTTCTGAAACATGCGATGCAGGCTTCTGAAGTTGAACATGCCTAGAAGGCCGCCGATGATGAGTGAGACTCCGAAATTTCCAAAGACAAAAAGGGTTGCCACGCCGCAGGCGGCCAGGATCAGAAGGCTGTGTTTTTCGATCCGGCGGAGGATGGCATTGCTTTTTTTCAGAAATTTCTTAGGGTCGATCTCTGATCGCGTGGCTTCGTTCTGAACCATAGGCTCTAGAGCTTCTTGAACACCTTGTAGGCGGCGCTGATGGTCTTGTCGATGTCTGAGGGACTGTGGGCGATTGAGAGGAAGAGGGCCTCGAATGGAGAAGGGGCAAGATAGATCCCCTCTTTAAGCAGGCCGAGAAAAAACTTTCCGAACCGGTCCCGGTCGGCCATCAAAGCACCCTTGTAATCTTTAACCTTTTTATCAGCAAAGAAGAAGGTCATCTGTGATCCGACCCGGTTGATCTGAAGGGGGATTTTTGCCTTCCTCGCGGCCCCGGCGATTCCCTCTTCCAGGAGTGCTGAACGGGTCTCAAGCTTCTCGTAAACACCGGGTTCCTGGAGCAGGCGCAAGGTTGCGATTCCGGCGGCCATCGCAAGGGGGTTCCCGGAGAGGGTTCCCGCCTGGTAGACTGGTCCGAGCGGTGCGATCCGGTCCATGATCTCTCTCTTCCCGCCATAGGCCCCGACGGGTAATCCCCCACCGATAATTTTTCCAAGGCATGTTAGATCCGGACGAATCCCGTAGCGTTCCTGTGCGCCGCCAGGCGCGACGCGAAAGCCGCTCATGACCTCATCAAAGATAAGAACAATGCCGTAGGGACGGGTTAATTCACGAAGACCCGGCAGAAATCCGTTATCCGGAATAATGGTTCCCATATTTCCGGGGACAGGTTCTACGATGAGGCAGGCAATTTCATTCCCTATATCCTCAAAGGTTTTGCGAAGGGCATTCAGGTTGTTGAAGGGGACCGTGATCGTGTCGCGTGCGAGATCGGGTGGAACACCCGGAGAATCGGGAATGCCGAGAGTTGTGGCGCCGGACCCGGCCTTGACCAGGAGAGAATCGGCGTGCCCATGATAACAGCCTTCAAACTTCACGATTTTATTCCGACCGGTAAATCCCCTGGCGAGCCGGATGGCGCTCATCGTCGCCTCCGTCCCGGAATTGACGAAGCGAACGCTTTCCATAAGTGGAAAATTTTTCTGGACCCGCTTGGCGAGCGTCACTTCCAGCTTTGTCGGCGCGCCGAAACTGGTCCCGAGGGCCGCGGCTTTCTGAACGGCTTCGACCACCTTTGGGTGCGCGTGGCCGACAATCATCGGTCCCCAGGAAAGGACGTAGTCGATAAAACGATTTCCATCGGCATCGACAACCTTGCTCCCCTTCGCCCGCTTGATAAAGAGGGGGTTCCCTCCGACCGACTTGAAGGCGCGCACAGGAGAATTCACCCCGCCGGGGATGTGTTTCTGAGCCTCTTCAAACAGCGCTTCTGATTTTTTTTGCTTCATAAGGCGCTATTCTATGGAAGGGCGCGAAACAAGTCAAGCCGCGCGATGAGAAAACCTTCAATGACATATTCTCTAACACTTTAT
>JBHHXE010000066.1:0-11645 GCA_046756865.1 Nitrospiria bacterium
TTTTTTCCTCGTCCGGGGTTTTACACTTCTCTACCCGCCGGACGCGTGGAAAAGAAAGGACCGCAATGATTGCGGATATGCTTGGCAATCCCTGTTCTTGGTATCGGGATAAGCCGTTTGTTTTTTTCAGAAATCGCTTTTGGGATGGTACGGACGCGCAACAGAGAATCTGTTACGTGAGAGCATATTTCCAAGGAGTATTATACCCACGCGGGGCTGTGAAAGCAAGAACAAAGATAGAACATGATCCAATCCCAGAAGGAGAAGCCTAGTTCAGGGACTCGTCTTTCCAGTATTTTGTTCCTTTAACCGTCGCCTGAAGGGCCAGGCCGCTCTCAGTCAGCTGATAAATCGTAATATTGTCGACCGTCGCCTCGCCTCCGATCGCAGCTCCCTTATCACTCGCTTTCGCGGCTGCATCTGCTTGAACGCCAAATGCCCAGCCATGTTCTACAAAACGGTTCAGGCTGGCTTTGCTGTGGAAGACGAACACCACGCGAAAGTCTTTGACGCCCATGCCCAAGCCGAGACCCACCTCACCCATTTTCATGTATGTGTGTTTTCCAGTTCTATTATCTTTGACAACCCCTTTCCCCCCTCCAAAACTGGCTAAAATAATATTGATGTTCAGGTTGCTGAATACGGCGTAGCCCGGCGCCTTTTTAATTTGAGACCTCACATCCGGCTTGAATTTAAAAAGTTCTGTGAGAACTTCATTTTTCATGCTGAGAATGGCTTGTTTCCTGCTTGATACGGTACTCATCCCGGAGGTTCCAGTCGTGGCGCATCCTCCCAGAGTGATTATCAGGGTGAAACAAATGGCGGTCGTCATGCGATTCATGCGTATCCTCTTTTTATTTCCATTAGGGTTAATTATTACGAGGCGTCATCAAGGAAAACTTATGTTGTGGTGGCGTTTTTCTACGTCCTGCATTCTCAGTTAAATATACCACGTTCTGAAAAAAGTGCGCAGATTGGGCGGAGTCCATTGGATCAGCGGGGTATTTGTGAAATTGCTTCTTTAGGAGTAAAGTACTTGCAGGTCAGCTGGGCAATCGGTATGCACGGGTTTCGTGAAAATTCGTACAGGACGAAGGTCATCTTCCTCGGTGTACTTGTGATTGTGCTCACAGGAGGGGGCATTTTCTTATTCGTTCCGGATCGTGGGATCAGGAATGTCCATCCGGTCCAGGTTTCCGCAGGAGCCTACCATACCTGCAGTCTCTTTTCTGATCACACTCTCAAGTGCTGGGGAAGAAATGGAAACGGCCAACTGGGAAATGAGAACTATAAAGGGGCGCTTCTCCCGCAGACCGTCCCGGAGATCACTTCTGCGAGCGTGGTGTCGGCGGGTGGATTCCACACCTGCGTTCTCTTGTTAAACAGAAAAGTGAGTTGCTGGGGAACCAATGACAGCGGTCAGATCGGGGATGGCCCTTTCTCAGGCCGTCCACATCCGAAAGAGATCTCACAGATTGACAATGCGATCGCCATATCCGCGGGCTCGCGCCACACTTGTGCAGTTTTTTTAGGCGGGACGGTTCGATGCTGGGGTGGGAACCAGCACGGCCAGCTTGGAACGGGGGCCGTGCCGACAAGCTCTTCCGTGCCCGTAAAGGTGCCGAAGATTACCAGGGCCAGAGACGTTTCTGCCGGCGGGAGTCATACTTGTGTCCTGCTTCAGGTCGGCCAGGTTGCCTGTTGGGGAGGCAACGACAATGGACAGCTTGGGAGAGGGACGTTCAGCCGTACTGGCGAACCCTGGATGGTTTTAGGGCTTGAAAATGTGATGGCCCTCTCTTCCGGGGGGGATCATTCTTGTGCGCTTGTCTCAGATGGGTCAATCTGGTGTTGGGGTGAGAATAATGATGGGCAAATCGGGAACGAAGCGTCTGGAAATTCCCACAGCCCGGAAAGAGTTCCCGGCATTACAGACGCTGTTGCAGTGACAACGGGAGCGTTCCATAGCTGTGCGCTCCGAAAAGAAGGGGAGCTGATTTGCTGGGGACGCGGCGTAAACGGCCAGCTTGGTATCTCGGAGCAATCGGGCGAGGGGGGGCTGGTGACAGTTCCCGAGTTGAATACTGCAGTCGCAGTCACGGCCGGGGCATTTCACACCTGTGTGCTTGATAAGGCGGGACGGATCGAATGCTGGGGGACCAACGACAGCGGGCAGCTCGGGACCGGAGGCCCCAGGGGCCATGCACCTGAACGTGGATTTGTGGCCTTGCTGTTCCGCCCAAGGTCAGGGTTTGATCTTGGGGCGAACCGCATAAGTTGTCTGAAAAGCAAGGCCTGAGGCTGTACGGGTGAGTGGGGCGACTCACCCGTACGGTAAACCTTTTGGCCGATAACGCAGTCTTATTGGGTAAATCGACGGTTTCTAATACTGTAATTTCGGATTTGGGTTTGAATGGCCTGTTGACCGAATTGCCGCATAGGCGTATTATTCCGATGATGTGATCCGGTGGCGATTGGCGCGAGGGCTGGGATCTTGAACCCGGGGGGGGGTATGAATCCTGAAGAAAAATATGCTCTTCTCTATGTTGACGATGAAGAGAAATCCCTAAAATACTTTAAGGAGATCTTTGAGAAGAAATTCCAGATCTTCACGGCTTCAAACGCAAAGGAGGGGTTTCAGGTCTTAGAGAAGAATCAAGATCAGATCGGTATCTTGATGACCGATCAGCGGATGCCCGGAGAAACGGGCACCGCCTTACTGAAGAAGGTTCGACAGTTTCGTCCTCAGATCCTTCGATTTCTCGTCACGGCCTATACGGATATTGATGCCGCAATTGATGCCGTCAATCGGGGGGCCATCTATAAATATATCACCAAACCCTGGGATATTCCGCAGTTAGAAATAACGATCCGGCAGGGTTTAGAGCTTTTTGCCCTTCAAAAAGAACGGGACCAGCTCCTGAATGAAAAACTGTATGTCCTCCAGCGGATGATGATTTCCAATCGTCTGGTGAGCCTCAGCACACTGACGGCGAATTTCAGCCATCACCTTCGCAACGCCATGTTTTCCATCAACGCCTTTCTTCATTACTGGATTCCTCAGGTCCTTGCCGAGAAAAGCCTTTCTCAGGAGCCCTTGCAGGATCCCGAGTTCTGGTTGGATTTATATCCAAGTGTTCAGGCTCAGACAAAAAAAGTCTCCCGTTTACTGGATGGTCTTGAAGAGGCTTTTCTCGAGCCAAACTTTGAATATTCATCCGAGGTCTGCTTACACGAGGTTGTTTCAGAAGCAATCTATAAGAACAGAGTCGAGCTTGGGCAGGGGAATATCTCTATCGAGAACAACATCCCTTCCGACTTACCTTCCCTAAAAGTGGATAGAGAGAAGTTTGAACATCTTTTTGACTCTTTTCTGAGGCATGAAATAGAAAGTCTCCCTGTGGGCGGGAAGGTCAGCCTAAGCGCCCGATCCCTCCGGCGACCCGTAAATGGATCTTCTGGAGTTCAAATAACGATCGTTGATAATGGACCTGAACTTTCCCCCCGGTCCGTTCAATGTTTTACGGACCCGCTCAAAACGCCAAGTCGAGATCCGGAGGATTTAGGCCTCGAACTCATGGCGTGCTTTTTTATCGTGTACCACCATGGTGGAAAAATTAAAGCGATGAAGGACAAAAAAAAGGGGACGTGTTTCATCATGACCTTGCCGACGGATCCTTTGGCGATAAGCCCCCGTCACGAAGATTCGACTCACTTTCGGGAAATGATATTAGATGATCCTGTCTGGTGATTTCCAGTCATTACCGAATGCCCATTGCGAGCGCAATGCTTGCCTTTTTGGAGAGGGATTTCTAAACGATTCATCTCTCTCAAGATTCTTTCGGATGGTTTAGTACCCTCTCATTCAGTTCGAGTTATACCCTTAGGAGATCTTATGTGTAGAACCAAAGCGGAATCGGGTTTGCTGTGAGTCAATCCATGTATTCTGAAGTTGCAAGCTTTATTGTTTGCCGGAACAGCCGGGGCGAAATGATTCGAGCGACTTTACTGAAACTCACGCGTTACCAGGCGGTCTTTGAGGTTTATAAGCCTGAGGGGATCTTTCGACTGTCAGAGGTTTTGAATGATTTTAAAATAATGATGAAGGATGAAACTGTTTATGCAGGCCGGGCCATTGTGAGCAACCTGATCAACACCGGTTTTCTTGTCATTTGCGAGGCCTCGCTGGAGGATTCCTGGAAGGAACAGGATTTAATGCTGTCGTTTCAGGATGCTGAGACATTGAAGGAGGGTTTCTCCTCCGTTAAAAAGGAATGGGAAGATGTTGGTAAGGTCGCGCCGGATTTTAAAGTGGTCGTGGCTGATATGGAGATGCTATTTGGCGATTTGAGGCACTGGCTCAATCAAGTTGAGGCGGCGATTCAAATGGAAGCCGGGGATCTGGCTGAGAGGGAGCAGCAGGTCATTCAATCACTGAAGGACCCAATATTGTCTACAGTCACTTATTCTTTTGAAAAGTTTGAAAGGGCGGCTAAAAATATTCATGCAGAGCTTGAACCATTTTATCGACATTACGCAAAGCGGCTTCTCCACCCATGGCTGCTTTGTTCCCCCTTTGCTGAAAGGGTTTTTCACAAGCCCCTAGGCTATGCGGGAGATTATGGCATGGTGAGTATGATCCTGGATGACCCGCTCAAGGGCGGATCATTCTATGCCAAGATGATGAACTTTTACTTCCTGAGCCAACTTCCGGCAGAGGCACATCGAAATCGAATACAGTATCTCACTGAACGGTTAAAGGATGAGTCGGGCCGGGTTGTGCGACAGGGAGGTTGCGCAAAGATTTTCAATGTCGGCTGTGGTCCGGCCAAGGAGGTTCACGATTTTCTAAGCGAAAGTGATCTTTGCGAAAAGGTGCAATTCAATCTGCTTGATTTTGATGATGAGGTGTTACAACGTACGGGAGATCTTCTTGCCCAAGCCGGTCAAACTCTTGGTCGAAAGACCGACATCCGGATGATAAAGAAATCGGTTCTGGATTTATTGAAAGAGGCTTCCAGGTCGAACGAGCACTGGCAGGGAGAGGCCTATGATTTTGTCTACTGTGCGGGATTGTTTGACTATCTCTCGGATCGACTCTGCAAGAAACTGATGAGCCTGTTCTATGATCTCCTCGCGCCGGGGGGGCTGTTGGTCGTGACGAATGTGGAGGCCTCTAACCCTGCCCGCAATATTATGGAACTCATCCTGGAATGGCACCTTATCTACCGGGATGCGAACCAGTTGGACTCACTTGTTCCGGACGCTGTGCCTTTTGGATCTTCGTGCATTAAAGCTGACCCGACTGGAGTGAACCTTCTCATGGAAATCAGGAAACCTGAAGATGTCTAAAGAGAAGAACCTGAACCCGACCGCACTCGAAGCAGCCTTCCTTGAACATGAACATGATGTGAGATTCAAGCGACTAAAGACAGCATGTTTGCTCATTGTTGTTCTGATGCCCGCGGGGATTTCTTTGGACTACTTTATTTATCCGGAGTACTTATGGTTTTTCTTGAAACTCAGGGTTTTATGCGCCTTGCTGGCGGGGGTTGCCTGGATAGGGCTTACTCTGGTTCCGGTGAAAAAGCATCTCAATGTTCTTGAGATTCTCGTGGTTTCACTCCCGGCGGTTTTTATTTCCTGGATGATCTTTGAAACAGAAGGCGCCGCTTCTCCATACTATGCCGGATTATGCCTCGTTTTGATCGGGGCGGGGCTGATCATGTTCTGGACATTAAAACAGAACCTCTTGTTTCAGGGCATTGTCATTATGATGTATGTTTCCGTCTGTATTCTCCATGGGGACATAGAAGACGGGAGTGTATTTTTTAACAGCCTTTATTTCACCTTCCTTACAATGATCATTGTTGTGGCGGGCAGCTATAACCACAGGAAGCTTTTCAGCAGTGAATTTGCTCACGGTTTTGAACTCAACGAACATCGGGCCAAGCTTGAGGAGACCAATCGCAGCCTGGTTGAGTTGGACCGGATGAAGAGCCGGTTTTTCGCGAACATCAGTCATGAATTAAGGACACCTCTAACCTTGATCCAGACGCCGCTTGAAAGTCTTCGGGTTGAATCAGGACATCTTCTGCCGGACGAAGTGCAAGGCGACCTGGATCTGATCCAGAGGAACGTCCACCGTTTACTTAGAATGATTAACGATCTTTTAGATCTTGTCAAACTAGAATCGGGCAAGATGGCTGTAAATAGAGATCCGCTTCAATCAGATAAATTTATCAAAGGCCTTGTCCTCTCTATCGAAAATGCAGCCCTGGAAAAGGGCGTGTCCTTAAGCACCAGCATTGAGGAAATGCCGCCGATTCTGGCAGATGGCAGTAAACTTGAAAAGATCGTCTTAAACCTGCTGACAAATGCGATCAAGTTTACGCCCTCTGGTGGACGAGTCAGTATTCAGGCTGAAAAAAAAGGAGAGGTTCTGATCCTGACCGTGGAGGACAGCGGAATCGGAATCCCTGAGGAGCATATGGATCATATTTTCGATCGGTTCTGGCAGGGCAAGGTTTTGTCCAGGGGAAAATATCAGGGGACCGGAATAGGTTTGTCGATCGTTAAAGAGTCGGTAGAAATCCAGGGAGGGCAGGTTTCTGTCAAAAGCCAGCCTGGACGGGGGACAAATGTGACGATCTATCTCCCTGCGCCCGATGCGCCAAGGTCGGCGCTCTCTTTTTCCACAGACAAAGAGGGCTCAAAAGAGATGTCTTCCGGAGAGCAGTTGGGGTTTTCTGGAGAGGAAAACCTATCCGTCGGAGAGATAGTCGGTATTTCACCAGACGCAGTGAAGCCGAGGCCTCAATCTTCCAGATCAAATGGCGAAAGTGAAAATATCCCGAGCGTCCTCATTGTCGAAGATGAGCCAGACATGCGGCAATTTTTGAGGTCTCAATTAGACCATGATTTCATAGTGCAGGAGGCCGTGGCGGGTGAGGAGGCAATAGAGAAGGCTGTTCAATCCTCCCCGGATCTTGTCCTGTTGGATATTATGATACCGGGAAAGGACGGCATTGAGGTCTGTCACGAACTTCGAAAAAATCTCAGGACGCATTTAATTCCTATTATCATATTGACGGCACGCGCCGACGAAAAAGCAAAGCTTGAAGCCCTTTCTAATGGGGCGAGCGATTTTTTGACCAAGCCGTTTTCGTCAACGGAGCTTCATCTTCGAATCTGGAATCTGATTCGATCGTATCAATTCCAAAGAGATCTCGCAAAACAAAAGGAGACCGTGGAATCGACCCTGAAGCAACTTAAGCTCATAGAGCTTCAACTGGTGCAAACGGAGAAGATGGCTTCTCTGGGGAGATGGAGTGCGGGGATTATCCACGAAGTGAACAACCCGCTCAACTTCTCTTTTTCCGCCATTTATATGTTAAAGCAACGCACCCATTTGCTGCCAAAAGAGGCGCAAGCCAGTTTTGGTGAGACGCTCAACGACCTCGAAGAAGGCATGGCCCGGATCAAAAATACCGTAAGGGCATTGAGGGATTTTGTTCATCCTGATTCGAGTCAATTCGACTGGGTCACTTTAGGCGAAGTTGCAAAGACGGCGATCAAGTTTGCAAAGGATCCTTTGACAACAAACGTCATCATTGACGTTGACATTTCGGAGCACCATAAGGTATGGGGAAATAAAAACGCCTTGGTTCATGTTCTGATTAACCTGGTTGAGAATGCCCTGGACGCGGTCCGGAAAAAAAGCTTTCAAGGTGCGGAACCGGGAATATGGATTAAGAGCCGCCTTGAAGGGGGCAAGACCCTTCTGATCATTCGGGATAACGGTGTGGGGATATCCATGGATTATATGGATCAAATTTTTGATCCTTTTTTTACCACGAAGGATGTGGGGGAGGGCATGGGCCTTGGCTTAGGGATTTGCTACGGAATTCTCCAACAGCACGGCGCAGCCATCTCCGCAAAAAGTGAGCCGGGACAGTACACTGAATTTATTATTACAATGTCTTTAGAGAGGCAGGAGCGGGAAGAAAAAAGGATGCTGGAGAGGGTGCAGAAATGATAAGACAAGCTCGTAATGGATATCCTGAAAAGAGGCTATCCATTCTTTATGTGGATGATGAGGAAACATCTTTAAAGCATTTCAAGAATATTTTTGGCGAAAAATTTTCAGTCTTTACGGCCTCAAGCGCGCGGGAAGGCCTGGACCTTTTGGAGGAGAATAAAGATCGAATCGGGATTTTGATGACCGATCAACGGATGCCTGAGGAAAAGGGGACGCATGTTCTCCAGAAATGCAGAGAGCGTTACCCCCATGTTTTGCGAATTCTTATTTCAGCTTATGCCGATCTCGAAGCAATGGGAGATGCGATTAATCAAGGTGGCATCTATAAATATGTCAGGAAGCCCTGGGATATTCCAAAGCTGGAGGCCCTCCTTACGAAAGGCCTGGCTTTTTTTGCGCTTAGGGAGATACGAAAGAAGATTTTAATGGAAAAGGAAGCTGTATTGGAAGAGCGTGCAGCCACGGACCTGGATCGAAACCTGAGGTCTTTTACTTCTACGTTGAGTCACTATCTTCAAAATCCTGTGGAAAAAATGAAGGAATTTATAGATGAGGTGTCTGAGAAAGGCCTCGAAGAAGGATTCCGTCATAAAGCCCTAAAAGAGGCCGGTGACTGGTTGGATCTGCTTGGCCCCGTTTCAGCGCAGGTAGGCAGAATTCTTTTTATTCTCTCTCGTTTGGATGAAGCGGGAAAAAATTTGAAGGACGAGAAATATCATCAGATTCGGATTCAGGAGGTGGTTTTCGATGTGATGGGTACGATGGAAGCCAGGCTGAAAGATAAAAAAATCAGGATAGAAAACAATATCCCTGAAGATTTTCCTCCAATAAAGGCGACCCCGGAAATGTTTCACCGCATCTTCGAGCTATTGCTCGAAGATGAAATTTCAAGCCTGGTCATGGGCGGGGTCGTGAGGATATCCGCAAAGGTGAACGCTGGCAGTGGGTGCGAACCCGCACGATTCCAGATAGAAATTGAAGACGATGGACCCGGGTTGCGTGGAAAATCTTTTGGGGCGGTCTTCGAGCCTTTTTATATCCGCAGCCAGGACCCGAAGGAATTGGGACTCAATTTATGGGTGTGCTCTTTTATTATTCAAGGTCTTGGTGGACAGATCAAGGCGAGAAATAATCAGCGTGGTGGAACAACGTTTATGATCTCGTTGCCTGGCGTGCCTGACCGGCCCCGGTCCAAGGGAGAACATGCAGATTTCTTCCATAAAATTGTTTGGAACGAAGCCGCCTGGGAATACATGTTCCTGGAAAACTTCAACAAGCAACTGCTTGAATGTATCATCGAGGCCTACAATAGAGATCAATAAGCATTGATTATTGTTTGGAGGAGTCGGAGGCTTTCTTACTGTGCTTCCAGGACCTCTTTAATGCTTGAGGTCAATTTTTTCGGGAAGAAGGGTTTCCTGATGTGTAGGAGGGCGCCCAACTCCTTCGCCTGCTGTAAAGAAACAGGATCTCCCTTGGCGGTTAACATAATGACGGGGATCTTTGCAGTTTCGGGGCTGGCTTTTAAGCGGCGGAGTGTTTCGAGGCCGCTGAACTTCGGCATCATGATATCCAGAAGAATCAGGTCCGGATTTTCATTGGCTGCCTTTTCCAGGGCCTCGAGCCCATTGGAACCCTCGATGATGACCCCGACATCTTCTGTCTCCAGCAAAAGGCGGAGGAGTTCCCGTACAGTGGAATCGTCATCAACAATGAGAATTTTCTTGTCTTTCATAAAGGGTCATCTTTCTTTTGCGGTGCAGGCATCCTGATGATGCTGTACCCCACCACTCAAGCATTTCACACCCCATGATGGAGTGGGCTAGGCCAGGATTTCACCTTGGTAAGGCCGCTTAGTTATTTTGTTCAGCAACCCGAAGATCTCGTTCCATGGGATCGATTCCGATTTGATTTCGACCATTTCGCTTGGCTTTGTATAAGCCCAGGTCCGCTTCGGCCACGACGCCTTTCCAGTGGGATTTCCCGTTGATACCGGATCCTATTTCTCCTATTCCGCCGCTGATCGTCACCACATGAAGTGGGTTTTGACTGTGAGGAATAGCAAGATCGGCAAGGCGTTTGACCATTCGTCGTGCCATGACCTCAGCCTGTTCTCTTTTCGTCTCAGGAAGGAGTAGAAGGAATTCTTCTCCGCCATAGCGGTAGAGTCGATCTGACTTCCGCATGGAGGACTTTAAGTTGTTTACGACTTCTTTAAGGGTCTTGTCTCCCTTCAAATGTCCGTAGTAGTCGTTGTAACACTTGAAATGGTCGATATCGAGAATAACGATAGAGTAGTCTTTATTGTAGCGTGTTGCCGTGCTATGCGTGTATTGGAGGTCTACCTCCATTGCACGGCGATTTCCGATTCGAAGAAGGGCATCTTCGAGCGCAAGCGCTTTGAGTTCTTTATTCGCTTCTTTTAGCTCTTCTGTTTTTGTGGTGACAGAGAGTTCTACCAATTCCCGGACCTTCTCAATCATCAGAAAATGGGCGCTTACAAGGTCCGTCTGCGTGAGCAGGCCGGCAACCGTTCCATCTGGATTCACCACAGGAAGATGCCGTATCCTTTTGCTCCGGGCGATGACGAGCGCATCGAAGGCAGAGACATTGAGATCGAGTGTTATCGGGGGGGAGGACATGATGTCAGAGGCCATGCCCTGCGTGGCTCCAGGATCTTTGAGCGAGTTTCCGAGTATCTGAACCATATCCCGTTCAGTAATAATTCCAACAGGGACATCTTTTTCGGTGACAACGATACATGAATGCCGGTAGGCTTGCATCAGAAGAATCACCTCTGTAACTTTTGTTTCAGGATTCACGCATGTAACTTTTTTGGTCATCAACTGCTGGCCTTGAATTTCATTCATTATTTACTCCGGCTTTTCTATTCATTGACTTCATAGGAACTCGCACAAAAGCATTCAATCCTTACCCTTCTGTGGTGGAGTTCTCGAGTAGGCGTGCTATCCATGTATATATTCTGAGGATTGGATCTCTTGACTGAATTGTTTTACTTCGACCAGTTTCTGGTCAAGCCCATCAGTGATCTCTTCCAGTAAGGCTTCATCCAAATTCAGTATGTCCCATGCGGAGGGCTGAATGGGAGGAACAAAATGATCCCCAGTGAAACCAAACCCCTTGGCCTTAATCAGGACATCGGCCAGATGAATGACAGCGGTCTCAATCCGGTATGCTTCCGACTTCTCAACATCATGATGGCAGGAAATCGGTTCACATAATGCCTCCGGGAGACCCCAGATCCCCACAGCCCAGCCCCCAACTTCGGCATGGTCTACGCCAAGCAACTCTAATTCCGCTTCCAATATGGAGATCTCTTTCTCTTTGACCCGTGCGGGAAGGTCTGCATAGTCCTCTCCCAGCTTTGTTTTAATAATAACCTTGCCGATATCGTGCAACAGGGCCGCCGTTGAGACTTCCTCCGGCTTTGTCACTTCCAGCCGCTTCGCAATGATATTGGCGACGGTGGCTGTTCCGAGTGAATGTTCCCAGAATCCCAGGGCATTTTTATCGGTCATTTCAAATAGAATAGAGGTCAAGGCAAGTCCTTTGACGGCTTTGGCCCCGAGCATGACCATTGCCG
>JBHHXE010000067.1:0-11623 GCA_046756865.1 Nitrospiria bacterium
AAGGTTGATGCCTTTGTCGTCGGCGTAGGAACAGGTGGAACAATCACCGGCGTGGGTGAGATTCTTAAAGAAAAAAATCCACAGTCACTGATCGTTGCGGTAGAACCCGACTCCTCTCCCGTCTTATCGGGGGGAGAGCCAGGTCCGCATAAAATACAGGGCATCGGCGCAGGATTTATCCCGGAGATCCTGAATAGAAATATTATTGACCGGGTCATCACCGTCACAGATGATGAGTCCTACCAGACGGCAAAACAGCTTGCCCGACAGGAAGGACTCCTTGTCGGTATCTCATCCGGTGCCAATGCCCTCGCTGCCAGCCGGGTTGCAAAAGAACTGGGAAGAGGGAAAAGAGTCGTGACCGTTCTTCCTGATACTGGAGAGCGATATATCAGCATCGAGAAATATTTTAATATATAATTAACGGATAATAAGGATAAGACGGATTCAGATACGCTGGACCGTTTGGAAATAATGGCTTTTACAGAAGAACAACTAATACGCTACAGCAGGCACATCATCCTTTCAGAGGTTGGCGGCAAGGGGCAGAAGCTTATCGGCCAGGCCAGCGTTCTCGTTGTTGGTGCCGGAGGCCTTGGTTCACCCATCGCTCTTTACCTGGCTGCGGCCGGGGTCGGCACCATTGGAATCATTGATCCCGACGTGGTGGATCTCTCCAATCTCCACCGCCAGGTCATTCATCACACTTCAGACCTCGACAGACCCAAGGTCGGCTCAGCGCAAGACAAGATCGCAGCCCTCAATCCAGACGTAAAGGTTATCCCGTACAAGGAATATCTCAATGCTCAAAATGCACTTGAGCTTTTCGGAGACTACGATTACATCATTGACGGCACAGACAATTTCCCGGTAAAATTCCTGATCAATGATGCCGCTTACTTCGCAAAAAAACCATTTATACACGGGGGGATCCTTCGCTTTGAGGGACAGATTTTTACCATCCTCCCCGGTGAAAGTGCCTGCTACCGCTGTATCTTTCCTGAACCACCTCCGTCGGGAATCGTCCCCAGTTGCCAAGAAGCAGGGGTTCTCGGAACGCTTGCTGGTCTGATCGGAACCCTCCAAGGAACAGAAGTACTTAAACTGATCCTCGGGATCGGAAAGCCCCTAACCAATCGTATTCTTTCCTACGATGCCCTCCGGACCGCATTTCGCGAGATTCCGATTCGAAAAAACCCGGATTGCCCGCTCTGCGGCTCGCAGGCAACGGTCACAAAATTGGAAATAAAGGAACAGGAAGTCTGCGATCTCAAATCAGCAGATCCCGCCCTCCGAGGACAACGATGAACAAGATAAAAGGTCTGTTTTGTAAAGAGTGTAAGAAAGAATATCCCGCAGAGGCGCTTCATGTCTGCGAGTTCTGTTTTGGCCCTCTTGAAGTGGGCTACAATTACGATCTTATCAAATCAGAAATATCCCGAAAAAAGATTATACAGGGACCTAAAAGCCTCTGGCGCTACAGTGATCTTCTGCCGGTTGAGGGAGAGCCGACAGCCGGATTGAATGCCGGTTATACCCCAATGATCCACGCAAAAAACCTGGGTGCGGCCTTGGGTCTCGACTACCTCTATCTCAAAAATGACACGGTCAACTGCCTGACCCTTTCGTTTAAGGACCGCGTCGTCGCCGTTGCCCTGACCCGCGCAAAAGAACTGGGCTTCGATACCGTCGCCTGTGCTTCAACCGGAAATCTGGCCAACTCCGTTGCCGCCCATGCCGCCGAAGCAGGCTTCCGCTGTTTTGTCTTTATTCCCTCTGATCTAGAGTCCGGCAAGATCCTGGGCAACCTGATCTACAAACCAAATGTTGTGGGCGTGCAAGGAACTTATGATGATGTGAACCGCCTTTGCAGCGAGATAGCCGGAGAATACCCCTGGGCCTTCGTCAATATTAATATCCGCCCCTACTATTCTGAAGGCTCCAAGACCATGGCCTATGAAACGATGGAATATTTTGACTGGAACACCCCGGATCATGTGGTCGTCCCCATCGCCTCCGGATCCTTGCTCACCAAGATTTCCAAGGGCTTTGGTGAATTTGTAAACCTGGGACTGATCTCGGGATGCAAAACACAGATCCACGGAGCCCAAGCCGAAGGCTGTAACCCGGTCGCTGCGGCTTTCAAGGAAAAACGTGATTTTATCAAACCGGTCAAACCGGATACCGTCGCCAAATCCCTGGCCATCGGGAACCCTGCCGACGGCTTTTACGCATTACGCATCGTCCGGGAAAGCGGCGGAATTGTTGACGATGTTACAGATGATGAAATCGTAGACGGAATGAAGCTGCTGGCTGAAACCCAGGGCATCTTTACCGAGACAGCCGGCGGGGTCACCGTTGCCGTTTTGAAAAAACTGGCAAAACGCGGCCTTCTCAAAAAAGGGGAATCGACCGTGGCCTACATCACAGGCAACGGCTTGAAGACTCAGGAAGCCGTTTCGTCAAAGGTCGGGAAACCGTGGCACATTCAGCCAAACTTGAAGAGTTTTCAGGATACACTCAAAAAAGCCTAAACACTAAAACGAGAGAAAAAGATGATTACGGTTCGAATTCCAACACCATTACGCAAGCTGACCGGAGGCCAGGGAGAGGTCAGCGGCGAGGGGAAAGACATCTCCACACTCATTGATGCACTGGAACTGTCTTACCCCGGGCTCAAAGAGCGGCTCTATGACGAAGAGGGCGTGCTTCGCCGCTTCGTCAATATCTACATCAATGAGGAAGACATCCGTTTTCAGCAGGGAATACTGACACCCCTGAAAACGGGGGATGAGGTCTCTATCGTCCCTGCCATTGCGGGCGGTAATTCTTCGGTAATCATATAGGTGCATCCAGTCGCTCAATTTACTGGAAGAGAGCGGCGCATGGGGGAAGGAGGAGCGATTGGCCAGTTTTAAAGTACACATTACCTTTCCGGAAGACAAAATTCGAAATCCCATCATTTACGATCTTGGCAAGGAATTCAACCTTGTTACCAATATTCGTCGGGCCGATGTGACCGAAAAAACCGGATGGGTGGATCTCGAATTGACTGGAGAAACAGCTGAGATTGAACGTGCCATTGAGGCCCTGAAGGGAAAAGGGGTCAGGGTTGATCCCATAGAAAGAAACATCATCGAATAGCGTAACGACTCTGGATACCCATCTAAGGCTCCATGGCGGCGTTGCTGTGGTTCTCGAATCCTCACGTACAAGAGTACGTTCCGATTCTGCGATCCTCGGGCCTTGCTATGAAATCTTATCTAGGCACCCAGAGTCGTTACAAAATAACTGTCAGAAGCCAGAATGAACTTTACTGAAGAACAGCTTGAGCGTTATAGCCGACAGATTCTCCTCCCGGAAGTGGGGGGAAAGGGGCAGGCGAAAATATCAGCAGCTAAGGTTTTCCTGATTGGTGCGGGAGGTCTCGGCTCTCCTGCGGCCCTTTATCTTGCGGCAGCAGGTGTCGGGACCCTTGGCATTATCGACGATGACGAGGTGGATCTCTCCAACCTCCAACGCCAGGTCCTCCACAGCACATCAACATTGAAACATCCAAAAGTGTCCTCTGCCGAGGCGACCCTTACGAAAATGAATCCCGATATTAAAGTCGTCCCTTATGCGGAAAAGCTGTCGTCTGAAAACATCCTTGAACTGTTCAAAGATTACGACATCATACTTGATGGCTCCGATAACTTTGCCACGAGATTTTTGGTGAATGATGCGGCCTTTTTTCAGAAAAAGCCCCTCATATCAGGAAGTATTTTTCGCTTTGAAGGTCAACTGACAACGCTCAAGCCGCATGACACAAACACGCCTGCGAAACCTTGCTATCGCTGCCTCTATCCGGAGCCACCGCCGGCAGGACTCGTCCCAAGCTGTCAGGAAGCCGGGGTTCTCGGCGTTCTCGCCGGGACGATTGGAGTCATGCAGGCCTCTGAGGCCATCAAAGAGATTCTCGAGATCGGAACCTCCCTGGCCGGAAGACTGCTGATTTATGACGCGCTTGATATGTCCTTTAGAAATGTAAGGGTCCCCAAAGACCCGAATTGCCCTCTTTGCGGACCCATGCCGACAATTACGAAACTCCTGGATTACGACATCTCCTGCACGCTTCCCGCTCATGAGAGCTTGTCGGAAAAATAGGGCCGAGCTTTCCCCGCTTTATTTAAAATTTCAGATCTTTGTTCTGGGGTTTGAGATTCTTTTTGTCCTTTTGCGGCAGCGTTACCCGAACAGACACGGTCAGATTTTTCTTTTGTTTCTTCTGTCTCACCCATTGCATGATCTGATGATACTGGATTAGCGCATTCCTAAGATGGATGGCCTGAAAGTCCTGAAAGAGATCAAGGCATCAGGTCAGCGACAACATCTCCCAGTGGTTATATTTACTTCATCAGAATCGGAGAGGGATATTCAGCTTGCATATTTATATGGGACCCATCGTTACCTGATCAAATCTGTTGGTTCCGATGACTTCCTCCGTTAGATCCGTCGCATTGAAGAGTACGGGTTGAGTGAAAACAGGATTGGGAAAAAATAGTGTACATTATTGTTTTGTCTTGTGAGAGGATCTCTATCCGAAATCAACATTTCTCCAGCTCTTCTGCCTTGAGGCTTGTCGCCTGATCCCTGGAACAAAGGCGATTTCTTCCTAATTGACATGATCTCTGAAATCAGAACTCTGACATCAAAGGAGATAAAATGGGTTAATCAACCTCTTGTCGTCCTGTTCCTTGTTTTCTTAAACATCCTGGGGGGTGGATGCCATATGGAAAAGGGATTTATCTTCTTCCCGGATAAAAAAATTGATCAGACCCCTGCCGATGCTGCATTGGTCTTTGAGGATATCTATTTCGAGACCGAAGACGGCGTTAAGATCAATGGCTGGTTTGTTCCCGTCACGGACAGCCAGAGTACCCTACTCTGGCTTCATGGAAATGCAGGAAACCTGGGGCACCGGGTGAACCAGCTTCGTCTATTGCACCATGAACTGAAAAAAAACATCTTCATGGTCGATTATAGAGAATACGGAAGGAGTCAGGGAGTGGTCTCCGAGGAAGGGACTCGGCAAGATGCGCTATCATCCTATGATTACCTCCTGACTCGCTCCGATATCGATTCCGAAAAGATCATCGCTTTCGGTCAATCACTCGGGGCGGCGGTTGCGGTTGAACTCGCGACAAGCCGAAGACTTCAGGGACTCATTCTGGAGGCCCCGTTCACTTCTATCAGGGAGATGGCACGCGTCACCTTTCCCTGGCTCCCCATCGGCCGGTTTCTTTCAACAAAATATGATTCAATATCCAAGATCGGCCAGATTCGCGTCCCACTCCTCGTCATGCATGGCGACCGGGATGCGGTCATCCCCTTTTCTCAGGGCCAGCGACTTTACGAAGCGGGAAATGAACCAAAAACTTTTTATCCCATACCCGATGCCGGTCACAACAACACCTATCTTGTCGGCAGGGATTCTTATTTCAAAACGATGCTCAGGTTTATTGAAGAACTCCCGTAATTCCCGTAGATCACTTTCCACTCTTTATATCCCAAGACCCAAGTGTAGATCTTGGATCGTTATCTTTTTTCGTGATTTCCTCCTTTTTTTGATGATCAATTATTCCTGAGCAACCTCTCTTCTCCTGAAGGTTTACCCAAAAACAGACCTAGGCTTTTTTCTATAATTATAAAAATATTTCCGTGCATTCATTGATAGTATTGACAAACGGAATGACACAGATTACCGTTGTCTCCACATCGCTTCAAAACAGAAACTCGACCTCGGACAATTTGTAGAAAAAGGAACAGATGTTACGGAAGGGCATTTTCTTTTGGTCTTTAGTTCTTCTCCTTAACGCCTTTTCACAGAGGGGATTCGCCGGAGAACGCCCTCAGCCCGACCCCTGGATCTCGCTCGAACGAGGGATTCTTCAGCTTTACGAAACCCACCTCCCAAACGCAGCTCTCTTGAATCCAAGTTCATTCGTAATGAAAATCGAGTCCTACCTTGAAGCCGGTCTCTGGTCTTCGGCAAAGCGGCTCTTAGACACCACGACGGATAAAAATGCAGACTTGCTACGATTAAAACTCTATCACAAACAGGGAAGGTATGATCTTGTCTTCAATCTCACCCGTAGCGCGCCGGGGGCTTTTATCGATCATCCGGACTGGCTGGTCGCCGCAAGCCAGGGAGCGCTCGCTCAAGACCGCTACCATGACTCCCTCGACCTCCTCCGTCGACTTCTTCCTTTTGAGGATTTTGCCCCGCAACGGCTCTATCTTTCGGCGCTCGCTTACTGGGGACTCAAAGAAAAGCGGCGGTTTGCACAGACTCTGAACGATGCAGTTCTCTGGAGCAAAGAACACTCTGATTCTCCCTGGTCAGCTCGCATCACGCTCCTGAAGGTCTACTACCACCTGGGCAAAAACGAGTTCGACCAAGCCTTTCTGAGCCTTGGAGAAGTATTCGACAATAATGCCGACCTGGCCCTGCTCGCCCTCGGATGGGGCTATTTTAAAATGGACTCCATGTCGAACCTTTATAGTGTCCTGGAAGGCTTTAAGATCAGTCAACCGGAAAGCCCTTACTATAATCGGGCCTTTAGAATATTAAGCCGGTTTTTAATTGATCAGGGGGATCTTCAAGGCGCAATTACTCTGGGCCAACAGGAACGCGTTGCCTTGAATGAAAGAGTCGAATCCCTGGAAAATGAGACCGCTTTGATTCGCAAAGGGATCGTGCCTTCCCCGACGGAGTTCCCCCCCGGCTCCCTCTTGAGGGAAACCCTCTTAAACATACAAAAAGAAGTCGGTCAGAAAAAGGAGGTGACGGCCCTCCTCTGGTATGTGGATCTCCAGCAACGCAAACAGAGCCTGACCCGTTTCAAAAAAATGGAACGCGCATTACAAGAAGAACAGCGGCGCCTCCAGATGGAGATTATGCGGCGGTGTATTTCTCTTGTTAAAGTCCCTTCCAGGAACAAAGCCGTCGAGCTTTTATACCGGCAGGCCGCTCAGGCGGCCCGGGCTAATGATCGGGTCATCGTGGTTAAATCCCTACAGGATCTCCTGGATCTTGACCCCCTGGGTCCTTACGCCGATGAGAGTGCATTTCGACTGGGCGATATCGCCTTTTACGAGAAAAATTTTCCGAAAGCGATTACGCATTATCAGCGATTCCTGAAACGGCCTGAATCCCCTCTGTACCGCTTGGCTCTCTATAAACTGGCCTGGTCCTACTATCTTCACGGCCAGACCCAAAAAACCATTTCGCTCCTCCTTGAAAGACGGTTTGATTCCAATGCGTCCGGAGAGAAAGTCGATGAACAATGCAAGGTCATCGAAACGCCTCAAGAACGGCGTGAACCCTTCCGACTTCTTGCCTTGGTACTTCAGGAAGAAAAAGGGCCCGCACAACTGCTAAAGTTTGTGAAAGAAAAATCCCCTGATGAAGTCTTTCCGCTCTACTCCGGCCTCGCCGACTTTTATCGGTCAGAGAGAAACCATAGAGACCTAAAACGTCTTATCTCCTCATGGATCAAGACTTACCCGCTTTATGCCGAGACCCCCCTCCTCCAGCAAAAAACTGTTGTTTCGACAATTCGAGATAGCAAATCCTCTTTAAACGATATTGTAAAAGCCCGCTCTGAATTTGTGAAAAGATACCGGCCCGGATCAGCCTGGAGCAAAAAAAACCACGCAGATCCCTCAGAGAGGATCAGACCCTTATTGCATTCCCACCTCCAGTTTCTTATGACCTACTATTACGGAAAAGGCAAAGCACACCGGGAAACCGCCATGACCCGAAAGGCAGTATTCTGGCACCGCCTATACCTGGAGGCCTTTCCTCAGGAGGAAGAAATCGGCGCGACGCGTTTCCTTTACGCCGAGCTGCTTTCTGAACTAAACCTGGATCAGGAAGCGATTGAAGCATACAGTATGAGTGCCTACCAGGACCCTCCCCATCGGTTTTCCCCAGAGGCAGGTAAACGGGAAATCCATTTACTTAAAAAGAGAGGGCCGGCCTTTGAAAATGACCTCCAGAAAAAATACGACCTTTTTGTTCAACATTTCCCGGATGATGACCATGTTCCGGAGATCTTCATGAAAAAAGCCGAGATCGCATTTCATCAGGGAGAATATGGAAAAAGCCGGAAGCTTGCCGAGAAAGCCACCGGAAAGGAACAGCCACCTGAATGCGTCGGGGAGGCCGGAACAGGCTGTTTTGAATCTGCTGAGGCCACCCTTCGGGATATCGATTTTGACGCCTATCGTCTCATTGCGCAAGGCTACTTGAAAGAAAATGCCTATGAGGAGGGCATCCGATTTATGACCCGGCTGTTTTCAAGATTCCCTGAACAGGAAACCCTCCGGGAGCTTCGCCCCCTTCTCTCCCTGGCCTACTACCAACAAGGGGAAACCCTCAAAAAACAAGGTGAAATCAATTCAGCCGCCCGGGCCTATTGGGGCGCCTATGAAAATGGACCGGATTCCAGATTGGGCCCCCTCGCCCTCTTTGAAGCCGCATCGCTCTGGGAAGATGCGTCTGAATTGTTTCGTTCAGAGGTGGCGCTTCAGGTTTTTTATGAGCGCTATCCCGAATCTTCTCTAATCCAACCCGTCCTGATGCGCCTGGGCGCCATTTACCAGGATTCGGACCGTCTGGAAGAAGCTGCTGAACTTTATGAAAAGGCGAGCCGTCTCCGCGCAACAAAAGAGGAAGCACGCCTGGCCATCGGAAAGGCCATGGCCGCCTATGAAGAGATGGGCCTTTGGGAAAAGGTTTACCGGCTTGCCATACAGGGGGCAAAGCGAAACCCCCTACAGACTGAAAGAAAGGTATCCCTGAGGCTGAAGGCCGCAGAGGCGAAACTCCAACTTGGACAGGAAAGGCAGGCCAGAAAAATCCTGACAGACCTGACGCGCCAGAATAAAGAAGGCCTTCAAACCGGGAAAGATGCTTCGATGCATCTGGCAAAGGCCTATTTTCTTCTGGCAGAATTGAAGATAAAAGACTTTGAAGCCGTTCAACTGATTGCGCCGATAGACCTCAATCTTCAAAGGAAACAGATCTTGTTTGATGAACTCCTTCATGAATACGGACGGGCTGCAGAAGGCCCCTCTCTCAGACTTCTCCTCAACGCCAATCACCGGATAGGCGAAATCTTTGAGGAATTCAGCCGCGCTCTCCTGGAGTCTGAACGCCCTGAGGGCCTTTCAGGAGAAGAACAGGGGATCTATGAAAACCTCCTGAGGGAACAAGCCCTCCCCTACCTGGAAAAAGCACAGGAGACCTATTTACAAACCATCGCACTCGGTGACGAAAGCGGGACGGAAAATAAATGGACCAGGATGAGTCAAAAACAACTTCTTTCAGTCAAACGTAAGATAGATAGGATTTATCCGTCGGAAAGGGGGATGTCATAAATGAAAAAAAACAAGCCCCTCCTGATCGGCGGGTTTTTTATGATCATGATTTATGCCTTTCCCGGTCCGGTATTCACAGCCGAACAGGACCAGACCTTCCTGCTCAACGAATCCCAAATTACCGGATCCGTCTCTCCAGGGGACAGGGGCGTTCCCTCCTGGAGCAATGATCTGCGCTACGTCGAATTCCCCGCGTTATCTACATTACTTCCATGGGAAGGCGTTGAGGAGGAGGACTTGAATATCCCGAAAGAAATTCTGGACCAATTGTCTCAATCAGGCCGCTCCGATCAAGACAGTCATGAACTGCAATCAGATCAGAGACAGGACAACAACCCCCTCCCTTCGCCCTGACCATGCAGATACCCTCCTTGAGAACAGCGCCGCCTTCTTTCCCCTATCTTCCATGTGTCCTCCTCTCTCTTATCTTTCACCTCTCTCTATTCCTGGGCCTGCACCAACTCAAACTGGGACCATCCTCTGCTGAAAACATACAGAAAGAAGCCATTTCATTTGTAGACCTGGAATCAGAACCCTCCCTCCCTAAAATACAGAAGGAGAATATCCCCCATCTCCCCCTGGAAACCGCGCCATCGGAAGGTAAAAAACGGATCTCTAGCCTCCCGCCCGAGCTTTCGACTGGAAGTCCTCCGGATTTAGATGAATCTCCCGCACCGATTCCGGAAGCTATACCCGACACTCCCTCCCCAGCCCCCGAACCACCCCACGTCTCATCTGAATCTTCAAATACCGTGGCAGAAGAAGCCACCCCAGGTGAACCGCCCCCCGCATCCGATACGGGGATTGCGCCGGAAGAAACATCCCAGGCTACCGGAACGGCCAAACCAGCCAGCAGTTCCACACCCGGGGAAGCAGATTTGGAAAGGGAGGCCTCAGCGGACACAGCGAAAGAAGACGCGGGAGGACCGGAAGAAGCAGGAGAGGTAGTTGAGGAGGAAATTTCTGAGAGTTCAGCCCCCCTTTCACCACCACTGACCGCCAAGTCGCAAAAAAAAGTGCCGTCCCGAAAAAAACCGACAAAAGATCAGGTTAAAAAGGTGGGCTTACTTGGCTTGTTGGGAAAAAAGAGCCCTGCAATGGGCTCCTCAGTCCGAAAGCTCCGCCTTCCTTCAGCTATTACAAAAAATACAAAGCGGTCATTTCCCGCAGGGGAGACAGAATCTCCTCCTGGAAATAAAAACGAAAACATTACAAAACTTAGGAACAAGGTATTACAGGAGGAACAAAGCAGGTTGACCCGGAGGGGCAATTCACGACCCATAGAATCATCCGATCTCAGGATCATACAAGGCTCTAGTCGAAACTACGGGATTATTTCATCCTCGGTTCAGATTAAACGCTCTCGACTCAAAACGGTCTATAACGACCAACTTCTGAACAGCCCGAACCTGGAAGGGAACGTTATTATCGAATTTGTTGTCTCTCCGGCAGGAACCGTTCTGAAATGCAACATATTGACCTCTTCTTTGGGAAACCCCGAATTTGAAGACGCCCTCATCAAGGAAATTCTCCAGTGGCGCTTCCCCAGCGTCAAAAAAGGAACAACGACCATCCTTTTCCCTATTTCATTTTTTCCCGCAGGCTAAGCAATTTGAGGGTACGGTCGTCAGACGGCAGGGTGCTGAAAGGGGTTGAAGGGAGAGATTTCCGGGTTTGGCTCAGATGGGGGGAATACCCGTCCCTGATCCCGAATCATTCAGGAGAGACTTCAATTCGGACATGAATTGATTCACATCCTTGAATTCTCGATAAACGGAGGCAAAACGGACGTAAGCGACCTGATCCAGGGCATGAAGCTGCCGCATGACCTCTTCCCCGACAATGCGGCTTTCGACCTCGCTTTCCCCCCGATCCTGTATGTGCTTCTCAATCTTTCTGACAACCGCCTCGAGATAATCGACACTGATCGGGCGTTTTTCACAGGCCCGCTTCAGCCCTGAAAAAATCTTGAGACGGTCAAAAGTCTCTCGCCGTCCATCTTTCTTGATCACCATCGGAAGAGACTCTTCAACCCTTTCGTAGGTGGTGAATCTTCGATGACAGCCTAGACATTCCCGGCGGCGGCGGATGACTTCCCCCTCCCTGCTGAGACGGGAATCAACAACCTTGTCTTCAACCTGACTACAAAACGGGCAATGCACAATCTCTCTCCACTAAGATTAAATCAATGCTGAAG
>JBHHXE010000068.1:0-11288 GCA_046756865.1 Nitrospiria bacterium
GGAAAAGGCGATGCCCAAAATTATCTTTAAATCTGACCGCCCGGGCGAAAACCTCACCCTTGAGGCCAAAGCGGGCACAACCATCCTCGATGTGGCGCTCGATAATGATATCGACCTGGAACACAACTGCGGCGGGAGTTGTGCCTGCACCACCTGCCACGTCATTATCCGGGAGGGGATGACCCATCTCTCCGAGATGGAGGAGGATGAAGAAGACCGTCTTGATACGGCAGAAGGACTCACCCTGCATTCCCGCCTCGGCTGTCAGGCACGCGTGAATGGCGATGTCGTCGTCGAGATCCCCAAGCGTACGCAGGAATTTAGAAAAGCCGAACAACACTGATGGGGAAATACTATGAAGCTTACATGGCGTGACGCAGAAGACATTGCATTGGGCCTGATAGAAGCCCATCCGGGCATTGATCCCTTAACGCTTCGATTCACGGATCTCCACAAGATGGTGGTCCAACTTTCTGATTTTGAAGATGACCCGAAGGGCTCTAATGAAGGAATCCTTGAGGCGATTCAGATGGCTTGGCATGAAGAGTTTGAAGACAGCAGGGCGTAAAGCCTACCAGGTTAATACAGTGTCACAGGCAAAAATCGTTTCGAGCATCTCCTTGTAGTCGATCTGCCGATAGACTTTATCACTGAGCCCCTGATCCTTTCCATCTTCTGAAAGGGCACACACAGAGACCTTTGAATCCGGGATCTCCAGGCCTATCGCACCCCGGATGAGGATAACCGTCACGTAACAGGATGCGGCCTGTTCCTGAATCAAATCCAGCGGGTAGGCATCATTTCTTTCTTTCAGGATATATAAAACCCGCTTCATACAGTCTGCCCTCCTAAAACCGACCAAACCAATTCGACGCTGCTATTTTTGAGGAGATCTCATCTTTTGAAAGAGACTGGGTTTGATATTCGCTGCTTGACGGATCAATCCCCCGTTCCCCTGCATCATCAATATAGATCAAGGGAATAAAGGCCTTCAAACTGCTCAGATACTGCATCGCAAGCTCCCCATCGACAAGTTCCTCGATATCGTCTTCCAATAAGCGGGGCGCTTCCTCCGCAAAAATGAGGTCAACCTGATGTCCCGATGCAGCCAGGCCCAGGGCAATCCGGACACCTTCGCAGGTACGGTGGCTTTCTCTTGGATCGCTTCGAATGAGTAGAACCGCTTTTTTGAGCATCGAATTATAAGGTAATGAGACGGTCACAGCCCTTGATCAGGTCTGAAAGCACAACCAGGCCGCCAAAAACCGCCTTGTCGCTCGATGGAATGGAACGCCGCTGGGCGCTATAGGCACAGAGGCTGAGCTTTACCCCCGCCTCCTTCAGGATTTGAATCTCAGGCAGGTCGATGTGCTTCACACCATCATCAATCAGGTAGAGGTAAATATGAACGCTTTGCCGACACGCCTCTTCCGCAAGGGAAATTACAACAGAGAGATTATTCTCCTCCGGCGGTGTCGACAGGATGATCCCGAGTTTTTTATTTTTCATTGCTTGTTGTCAGGTTAAAAGTCTGCCCTGGAAATTACACCGCCGCCGATCACTTCGTCCTTGTCATAAAAAACAATCGACTGTCCCGGGGAGATCCCGCGCTGAGGCCTGTCGAAGGTCACATGGACTGTTGCGTTCGATTTCGGAAAGAGGGTCGCCTCGTGTTCATCGCTGCGGTATCTTATCTTTCCTCTGACCCGGAGCGGCTTCGAAGGAAAACCGCCCGCACCCCACACAAGGTTCCCGGCAATCAAATCCTTTTGAAGCAAGGCTTCTTCCGAACCGATCACAACCTCTCGCCTGATGGGATCAAGGCGGGTCACGTAGTTTCGCTCCCCCAGTGCGATGCCAAGTCCGCGGCGTTGGCCAACCGTGTAAAAAGCCACACCCTCGTGCTGACCCAGCACTTTTCCCGATTCGCTTACAATCTCTCCAGGGGAGGCGGCCTCAGGACGGTTGTCTGAAAGAAATGCCCGATAATCCTTTTGGGTTACGAAACAGACCTCCTGACTCTCCAGAATATCCTCATAAGGCAGGCCCAGCTCTGAGGCTTTTCGATAGACGTCTTTCTTTGTCATCTCCCCGAGCGGAAAGAGGGTTGCGGCAAGGTGTTTCTGGCTGAGTCGGTAAAGGAAATAGCTCTGATCTTTTTCCGTGTCCCGACCCTTGTAGAGGGCGTATCTTTCTGTCTCGGGCCGGTAGCGGATGAGGCTATAGTGTCCTGTTGCGATGAATCCGGCATCAAATTTTTCAGCGACCTTCAGAAGATGCCCGAACTTCATCCGTTCATTACAACGGACACAAGGGTTGGGTGTCTGGCCTTCGAGATAGGCCTCGCAAAAATCATCGATAATTTCTTTTTGAAAAGCGCTCTGAATGTCGATGGCGTGGTGTGGTATAGACAGCTGTTTTGCGACGTGTCTGGCAAGACCAACCTTGCAACAAGATCGGTCCTGCCAACGCTTCTCATCTTCGTCTTCATCTTTCCAGAGGGTCAAGGTTACGCCAATAACGTCATAACCCGCCTGCTGAAGAAGGACCGCGGTGACGGCAGAATCAATTCCGCCGCTCATCCCGACGACGACTTTCTTTTTGTTCTGTGTGCGTAGCACGGAAGGACTACCCCTGCGTCTCCTGACCGACGGCATGTAGGGGTGTGACAGACTCTTCCTGCTCGCTGTCCTTCATGTTCATGTCACAATGTGCATTAAATTGCACCCCTTCATCAATCACCAGGGCAGGGGTATTGATGGTCCCGTCAAAAGAGGCCTTCGGAAGAAGATGAAGCTTTTTAGTGGCTTTGACATTTCCGGAAATCTTTCCGCTGCAGACAATATTTTCGACGGAGATTTCCGCCTTAACCTCTGCGGATTCCCCGACAATCAATGATCCGCCGGAAACGATTTCCCCCTCAACCCTTCCATCGATTCGAATCGTTCCACTGTAAGTGATAATACCTTTAAATTCAGTTCCTTTTCCAAGGAATGCAACAATCTCATCCATGTCTTCTTTTCTCCCCATTCTGATTACTCCTCCTCGTTGTGGGAAGCCCTGTATAAGCCATGAACGGTTTTCTCAGGGTAAAATATCACCCTTAACGCGCCTGAAAACACAAACAGACTTCACCAAAGCTTCCCTTCAAATGGAAAAAACCACTATTGGCCACTTCCACATTACGACGGTCCCATAAAAAGCTGACGAAGTGATTCCCGTCATTCCGGCGAAGGTCATCATACAGTCTTTCAAAGACAGAGAGCTTGCCGCTCTGCTCCGGCACCCACCGGAGAGACATCTTTTATGAATCCATCAAATTTCAAAACCCTAAACAATTTTCTCCAGAATGCGATCCAAATCTTCTAATGAGTAGTACGCGATCCTGATCTCACCCTTTCGGCCCTGCTGTATCAGGCGAACTTTCGTGCCCAGAGACCGGCGGAGCCGGTCCTCAATTTCCAGGCTTTCCGGTCCGGACGACGCCTCGGTGCGGGACCGCTTTGACGAAGATGCCCCTTTTTTCTTCTGGACAAGCGCCTCCAGCTGCCGGACAGATAAACCCTTTTCCTTAACCTCTCCAGCCAGGCGCAAGAGTTCTCCCTTGATGTCTGAAGAAAGGAGTACCTTCGCGTGCCCCATTGTCAACCGCCCCTCGGAAATTTCCTCCCAGAGCGATTTTGGAAGCTGGAGGAGCCGAAGAAAATTGGCCACCGATGAACGATCGATTCCAATGCGTTCGGCAATGCCCTCCTGAGTCAATGAAAACTCCGTCATCAAACGGGAATAGGCCTGCGCCTTCTCAATCGGGTTTAAATCCTCCCGCTGAATGTTCTCAAGAAGCGCCCACTCCATCATTTCACGCTCCTGGAGCTTCTTGACCATCGCCGGAATCTTTGAAAAACCGGCCAGTTGGGCCGCGCGCCAGCGCCGCTCTCCGGCGATCAATTCAAACTTCCCATCAGCTTCGATCTGAACTGTAATTGGTTGGATCAGGCCGTTTGTCTTCAGTGAGGTTGCCAAAGAGGCCAAGGCATCCGGATCAAAGTTTTTTCTCGGCTGGTAGCGGTTCGGCACGATCCGATTGATATCAATATCACGAACCCTTTGTGAGCTGTCGCCCTCTGTTGCAGGAAGCAGTGCGGTGAGCCCCAATCCCTTTCCGAGTGCCTTACGCGCCACGTTCGATCACCTCTTTCGCCAATGCAAGATAAGCCTGAGCACCCCGGGAGAGTGCATCGTAATAAAGGGCCGGTTTCCCATGGCTTGGGGCCTCGGCCAGGGTAATATTCCGCGGGATGACCTTCCGGAAGACCTGCTGCCCAAAGTGCGTTCTGATCTCACTAGAAACCTGTGTGCTCAGATTATTCCGCCCGTCATACATCGTAAGCAAGATCCCCTCGATCCGAATGCCCGGATTAAGCGACCCCTGGACCAGCATCACGGTATTCATCAGTTGTTTAAGTCCCTGCATCGCATAGTATTCACATTGCATGGGGATGAGAAGGGAGTCCGCTGCCGTGAGCGCATTGACAGTGAGAAGGCCGAGCGATGGGGGACAGTCAATGATGACGTAATCATATTGATCGGTCTCCCCCATCAAATGTTCTTTCAGGACTTTTTCTCTACCTTTGACGCCGACCAACTCGACTTCAGCGCCAACGAGGTCAATGTTTGCCGGAAGGATATCCAGCCTCGGCACCCCGGTCTCAAGCAGGAGCTCAGAAACCACACTGCGCCCGCTGAATAGATCGTAAATGCTTCCGGACAACGCTTCACAATCGACACCCAGACCGCTGGTCGCGTTTCCCTGCGGATCAAGGTCGATTAAGAGGACATTTTTTTCGGCAACGCTCAGGGAGGCGGCCAGGTTGATCGCCGTTGTCGTCTTGGCAACACCTCCCTTCTGGTTTGCAATTGCGATGATTTTTCCCATATCCGTCATCTTATAGAAGCACCAAAAAGTTAAAGAACCCCCTCCGCAGAACGGTGAGGGTTCTCCGACCCGGGAGGAAAAATGACTTTATTTTTTATTTAATTCCCATCAGGGTGGCGATTGCGCCGGTGATTTGCCTTCCTGAATTTTGCGTTATCCTAGCACATTTATTTTATGAAGAAAAGTCTTGAGCCCCGTCCTGACTGCGGTCTCCCATTTCATTTAATTTGTAAAATATCTATATATCAGATAAAATTTCTTATGTCAATCCTTTAGGCTTCAAGAAGGTGCCAAGGCGATATTCTTCCAGAGCAACTTCCAGCTCTTTCCGGGTATTCATGACAATTGGGCCAGACCAGGCAATCGACTCTTTGATCGCCTGTCCTGAAATCAAAAGAAACCGGACTGGCTCCGCTGCGGTCCTGACCCGGATGCCCCGTCCTTTTTCGAAGAGCGCCAGGTTTCCAACCGGAATCGGATTTTGGCCTCCCTCTTCAAATATTCCTGAACCTTCAATCACATAGGCGAAGACCGTGTGCTCTTCCTCTGTTGCATGCTCGAAAACAGTTTCGGGTTTGACCGTGATATCAAGATACTCCGGCCGGATCATGATATCTTGAACCGGGCCCCTTACGCCTCCGACTTCTCCACAGATCACTTTAATGGATACATCCGAGCCCGTCGACAGGACTGGAATCTTATCGGCTTTGATATTCTGATACCGGGGTGCCATCATTTTATGCGACGCGGGCAGATTTGCCCAGAGTTGAAATCCCCAGAGCTCCCCCTCTGAGCGCTTCGGCATCTCTTCGTGAATAATGCCGGCCCCCGCAGTCATCCATTGGACATCACCGCTTTGAATAATCCCGTGATTGCCCATGCTGTCTCGATGTGCAACTTCCCCATGCAGCATGTAGGTAATCGTTTCGATTCCCCGGTGAGGGTGCATTGGAAATCCGGCCATGTAGTCATCCGGATTGCTTGAGTGAAAGTCATCAAGAAGGAGGAAGGGATCAAGGAGGGGAAGCTCCGGACTACCGAATAGACGTTTCAGGCGCACCCCTGCACCTTCAACGACCGGCTGACGCTTCAAAATCTTCTGAATCTTTCGAAAAGCTTCCATCCTTACCCCCTACATTTGCCATCGCCAGAGGATCATCCCCGTCCCAAGGAGGAGCATCGCCATGCTGATGGCCTTAAGTATCATCTCGTACCGCCTCATGTGGTGTAAATCAGTGGCCTGTTTTGATCGTTTGATTTCTTTATAGGGACGCGAGGCATTTATCTCAACGAGACTGACAAGCCCCATGGCAGCTGCCAGGATCAAAACAGGGATGGAAATGCTGTTGGTTTGAATAATATATCCAGCCAGTACCGGAAGAACGCCCCAGGAGAAGGCGAACCACCCATCGGTGTGAAAACGCCCGTTAAACCATTCCAGATTGTACGCAAACAGAAAAAACCCTTCAAGGAGTGCAATAACAAGAAGAAGCGGCGTCCAATAGAGGATATAGTATATCCCGATTCCATATGCAGGAATCAGCGCGCCGAGCGCGAGAGACCAGAGCGCCCGCTTTGAAAAATGCTTTCCCCAGGGCTTTGCCGCATCTCCGCCGATGGCGTCTAAAGCATGGGCCGCAACGCCCAGCCCCAGAAAATAGATCAGGACGATGGCGAGGACACGATCCCAGAAAAGGACTTCGGCCAGCATCGCCCCGACGACCGTGTATGAGAGCACCATGCCGGTATAGGGGAGGAAAAGGAGACCGATAAAAAGGCGAAACCTGAGAGGGCCAAACTGGGGAACAAACCACTCTGAACGTCGATCCGGAAGGGATTCCATGGCGTCCTTTTATCATTTCTCAGCCCGTGGAAAAAAAACCGCTCCGGCAAAAGCCGGTATTCAGCAAATTTTCACGAGCCTGCAAAAAACTGGACTCCGGCCTCCACCGGAACGACGGAAAGAAACGATTAAGGCTCACTTTACACGAACCTATTTTAGAAAAGAAGTCTCCCGCACGCCACCCGCCGGAGCCGCCGCATTTTCACGCAAGTACCGCAACACAAGCCCCCCCTTTCCGATGGCCATTCCTTTATTGGGATTGGAAAAGTGGAGGCCGTTAATTTGCTGGTTCACCCCGCTCTCAACCCGGACCCAGCTCTTTCCGCCATCCCGAGTATAGATTAATGTCCCAAGATCACCCACGGCCCAGCCTTCTTCTCCCGTCATCGCAATATCCCAGAGTCCCTCTGAGGTCCCACTTTTTCTCGGAACCCAGGTCTTCCCTCCGTTTTCGGTCGTCAGTATCGTCCCTTTCCCCCCGACAACCCAGCCCTTAAGCGGCCCCTGAAAGAGAACTCTTGCGAGGAGCGTCCTGACGGGAAAAGGAAAGGGGTCCCAAGTGTCCCCCCCGTCTTTTGTATGAAGGAGGGTCCCGCCGTCCCCTGTCATCCATCCATTTTTCTCATCCACAAAGGCGATATCCGTGAGGGAATGGGTCACATGGCTGAATTGCAGCTGCCAGTTCTTCCCTCCGTCTACGGTCTTGAATATGATTCCCGTTTCTCCAATCACCCATCCGATTTTGGGGCTTAGAAAATAGAGGTTTTCCAAGCTTCCATCTGTGAGTTTTGGCTGAGTCTTCCAGGTCACACCGCCGTCAAGCGTATGAAGCATCGCCCCTTTCGCGCCGACGGCCCAACCCTCTTTGAGAGAAGTAAACTGGATACTAAAAAGCCAGTCTTCTGTCCCGCTCTCCTGAAAGGTCCATGTCTTGCCGCCGTCCTCTGAATACTTAATGGTTCCCGCCTCTCCAACAATCCAGGCGTGGCGTTGATCAAAAAAATGGATCTTGAAAAGGCGCTCTGCGAACCCGTAGTTCTGGGTCTCCCAGGTTACACCTCCATCCGCCGTATGAATGATAAATCCGCCCCAACCAACCGCCCAGCCGTGGTTCGCGTCGCCGAAGGACATCCCTTCCATCGTCTTCTCGGTGGGCACCTCGATGGCCTTCCAGGTTTCTCCCCCGTTTTCTGTTTTCAGAAAAACACCCGTTCCTCCTGCAATCCAACCAACCTTCGGAGAGGAAAACTGCACAGAAAGCAGCAAAGATTTGTTGAAGTGGCTCTCCTGGGGATGCCAGGTCTTTCCACCATCTTTTGTATGAATGATCACGCCTCGCCGTCCGACGGCCCAGCCATGCGTCTCATTGATGAAGAAAATGCCTTCCAGCGGGATCTTCGTCCCGCTCTCCTGCCGGGTCCATTTAATTCCCCCATCGTTTGTATGCAGGACCGTTCCATCCCATCCCACCATCCACCCCAGCTTTTTATTTAGAAAAAAGACTTCTAACAAGGGGCCGGAATTATACCCGACATCGCGAAGCACCCAGTTTTCTCCCCCATCCGAAGTATGGAACACTGCCCCCTGAGCACCGACAGCCCAGCCCGTCTTCGCATCAACAAAACGGACAAACCACAACCAGGCCGTCTTCGGACCTTTCTGCTTCACCCAATGCTTGCCGCCGTCTTTCGTGTGATAGAAATTCCCTGTCCAGCTTGCGGCCCAGCCATTTTTCGGGTCGGGGAAATGGATAGAAAAAAAGCGCTCTCCCCGTTTTCGAAATTGTGCCCGCCAGTGCGCCCCGGCATCCGTGGTATGGAGAATACTTCCGAGGGCACCGACGGCCCAGCCCTCAGTCGCAGAGATAAAGTATGTTCCCCAAAGGGCATTTGAACTGACCTCTCCCTGTTCTATATGCCATTCTCCCCGTCCTGCTGAATCTCCAGCAAATGCGCTGCGGTCGCGCAGTCCGACACATGAAAAAACCGCGACAACCGTAAGCGTGAACATACATAGGGCGCGCCAGCCTTGCCGTTCTGCGGCGCGAGTCTTAAAACAAGTTCTGAAACAAGACATTTGCTCCTCACTATAAGAAAACGTGCCTTCTCACCATTGCGTGACGCGAATATCGAATCTTGATGAGGTGATTGGATAAAATCTTTCGCCGTTCACCATCTTCCATATAACGGGTGAGTACGCCTCGGTCGCCCTTATGACCTCTGGCCTTCCCTCTCAGGCGAATTATGTGCATTCCCCCAAGATCAGCAATTGATCTTGGTGGAATGCGCAGGCTTGATCTTTCTTTTTTCTTTATGTTACCCTTTTACATCATCTGAAATCAAAATGCAAAAACGCTTAGCCCCCCTCATATTGCTGTTTTTTATCATCCTCTGGACCCCTCCGGTCTTCGCCGCCGAAGATGCGCTGCGATCTATCCGAAAACAGGCCAATGAGATTTACCGCATCGCTCAGGACATGGTGAAACACGGAAGCGATGGGCACACACACGAGATTGTGTTATACGGTAAAAAAATCCTGAAACGGGCACCGGCACTCCTTGAAAGTGTCAAGTCGAACGATTCCCAAAAGATAAAAAATAAGAAGATGGTAGGCTTAATCGAAGAGATGATTGAAAGAACTGAAGCCGCGGTTCGCTTTGGAGAAAAACGCAAGCAAAGATCCGCTCTCGCCTCAGCAGAAAAAGCCTCTTTTCGCGCGAAAAAAATCCGACAGAGACTTCAGGAAATAAAGTGAATAGAAGCGTCCCAATAAAAAATCGTTTTGAAGGCCCCTCAATAGACCTTCTCTACTGCTGATTCATCAATTGTAATCCAGACAAATGCTTTCCTGATTGATTGGTCCAGCGCCATTTCACTTGGACCCTGAAGAGAAATGAGACCGATAGTTTCTCCATCGGAATATACACGTGGAAGGCCCCTTTGGTTGCTACTTCTTCCTTTGTTTCTATTCTCATCCCGCCACAGCTGATATCGACCAATTCTCCAGTAACATTTTCGACACATTCAGAATCGTCCGCAATCTTGGTGTGATGATACATCAAGGGGCATCTGCAATCAAAACGAAACTCAGATCTTTTTTCACTGAAACCCCTCTTTTCCTTAATGCTTGGATATTCATACTCAATTTTTTCTTCTGAAGCGAGTATCGGCCAAACTTCTTCAATATTTCTGAACATCAAGGAATTCATGGACTTAGCATTCCCTGAAAAGGCATGTAACTCTAATACGCCATAAAGATGGCCAGAGCGACCTTTCTGGAACTCACTTCTGCAGATTCGGATAATATGATTGTTTAAATATCTCAAGTGTCTACCCTCTTACATTTTTCCATTTGGAGCGTGTTCGCTCAGGATAATTTAACCTCTGTATTCCGGTAAATCTCCAACTGCTCCTTATATCGCTTATTCTCCGGGTCTAATCTCAGCGCCATTTCTCCAGCGCTTAGCGCTTCTTCCACCTCGCCACTGATATGGGAGGTCCAGGCCAGTGTACTGAAAAGCAGAGCCTCGCAACCCTTGGAAATAAAAACAGCCTTCTTGGCATGATCAAGCGCCTTTTCCGTATTTTGAAACCCGTGTCGCGTTGCTGTGGCATACACCCAAGCGAGGCTGACGTGCGCAGCCACCTCATCCTGAAGAGCAACGAGATCCTGGGCATAGTTGTCATCTTCTGAGTCGACTTCCTGATGTTCTCCTATTGACATCATCCCCTCCATCAGCCCACAGGCCCTCCTGAAGCGTTCGGAAGAAGAGAGCCTGACCTGATCTATTCAGGTATATTCTGACTTTAAGTCCTTTACAGCGTCAAAAAGTTTAAATTATGCTCATGAGCTCTACTAAGCGTATGCTAAATCCGTGCCATCAAAAATCACAGCGAGATTCTACAGGAGCGAAGGCGTTCAACCTGAATAACCCAATAAAAACAATACTACTTTAGCTTTATTTAGGAGAAAAAACGGACGCTCTCTCCACCTAAGATATGCATGTTTAATTATGTGGTGTTCCCCTTCGGATACACCAGTAACCGATTGGATACAAAAACGACGATCAAAAAAAAGGGGGGGGATGGAGTTCCACTCACACAGTGCTCACACACAGCAAACAAAAAACCCGCTCTTCCAGGCGGGGTTTTTCAATTTCCCTCCATGGGGAGTGCGTCAAAAGGACAAAAGGCTTATCGTGTGATCAGAACCGAAGGTTGAGATGGAAGAGTACGCGACGCTTGATCTCATCCGCCCGCGGGAATTCCCGGTGGACATCGTTGAAGAGATTAAAAACAGAGAAACCAATCTCTACATTTTCTCCAAAAGGGCGGTATCCGATCCACAAATTAGCGAGAAGCGCGGAAGGGATTTCGGGTGATCGCCCGGGAAGGTCCGCTAATGGAACTGTATAGGTGGCCTTCGATTTATAATGAAGAAGAAGTTGACTGTTGATCCCTTTGTGGCGGACCTTTATCCCGCTGTTAATTTTGTGTTCCGGCCCTTCCC
>JBHHXE010000069.1:0-11220 GCA_046756865.1 Nitrospiria bacterium
CCCGCCGCCTCAAACCGATCAACAATCCCCAGGGAAAGCGGAATCTCCGGACCGACCACTGTCAGATCAATCTCCTTCTCTTTCGCGAACCGAAGAAGGCCCCCAACATTATCGGCCTTGAGATCGACGCACTCTGCAAGAGCGGCCATCCCTGCATTTCCGGGAGCACAAAAGAGATGGGTGACACGAGGGCTCTGGGCAATCTTCCAGACCAGCGCATGCTCTCTCCCTCCGCCACCAACAACAAGTATTTTCATCTTTTCCTGGATTGGCCCTAATCATAAAGGTTAAACCGGTTCAGATTGCCCAGATTTTTCTTCAGGGCAAGGCACGAGGAGCGCAGAACCGCAACGTAATGTTTTTACGTGAGGATTCGAGCACCACAGCAACGCAGCCATGAAGGAAAGGATGGGTGAGCTGAGCCGGTTTAATGCTTGAAGTGCCTCATTCCGGTGAAGACCATCGCCATTTTATGCTCGTCGATTGCCTGGATCACTTCCTTGTCCCGGATCGATCCTCCGGGCTGGACCACTGCGACAATGCCGGCCTTTGCCGCCGCATCAATCGCGTCCCGAAAGGGAAAGAAGGCGTCAGAGGCCATAACACATCCTTCAAGGGGTTGCTGGGCCTTCATTTGGGCAATTTTTACGGAATCAACGCGGCTCATCTGTCCTGCACCAATTCCAACCGTTTGGCCGGAGCGAGCATAGATGATCGCGTTCGACTTTACCTGCTTGCACACCTTCCACGCAAAAAGGAGCGCCGCAAGCTCTTCCTCGGACGGAATACGCTGGCTAACTACTTTCAAGGCATTGGAGTTATCAATGATGTCATCGTCATGGTCCTGAATGAGCATCCCGCCGGACAGGCAGCGTATATCAAAGCGGTTTTTATTTTTATTGGAAACGGACCGGGCTCCGGCTTCCAGAACGCGTAGATTTTTTTTCTTCTGAAAGATGGGAAGCGCTTCGGTATCAATACCTGGCGCAATCACGACTTCCATGAAGGTAGACGTAATCTCCTCGGCCGTCTCCCCGTCGATGGTCCGGTTAAAGGCAGCCACCCCGCCGAAGGCAGAGGTCGGGTCCGTCGCCCTCGCCTTCCGGTAGGCCTCGGCCAGGGTCGCCCCTGTCGCGACACCGCAGGGATTGTTGTGTTTCACAACCACGGCGGCCTGCTCCTGAAACGACAGGGCCATCTCATAAGCGGCTTCGGTATCCAGATAATTGTTGTAGGACATCTCTTTTCCCCAGAGCTGTCTTGGGAGATTGCTTCCCCCGGAAAAATCTGCGTGATAAAGAGCTGCTTCCTGATGCGGATTTTCGCCGTAGCGGAGTCCCTGGACTTTCTTCAAGTGAATCTGGAATGAATCCGGGAAGCGCTCCGCTTTTGCCTCCAGGCCACCCAGATAAGAAAAGATCATACCGTCATAATCAGAGGTATAGGAAAAAACCTTCGCCGCAAGTGAAAAACGCTTCGATTCTGACACACTCCCGCTCGATTTTTTCATTTCATCCAGGATGTCGCCATAGTCACCGGGGTCAACAACCACGGTAACATCCTTGTAGTTCTTCGCGGCAGAGCGGAGCATGGTCGGCCCGCCGATATCGATATTTTCTATGGCTTCCTCCAGCGTAACATCGAGCTTGGCAATAGTCTCTTTGAAGGGGTAGAGATTCACCACCACCAGATCGATGGGGACGATCCCTTCCTTGTCCATCTCTTCCTGATGTTTAGCATTTCCCCGTTTCCCCAATATTCCGCCATGAACGCGCGGGTGGAGGGTTTTGACTCGGCCGTCGAGCATTTCAGGGAAACCGGTATATTCGGCTATTTCCCTGGCGTTTATCCCTTTCTCCTTTAACAAAGCATAGGTTCCACCTGTCGAAAGGATTTCAACTCCCATTGATTGAAGCCCCTGGGCAAGATCAACAATCCCTTCCTTGTGATAGACACTTAAAATTGCCCGCTGAATTTTTACCATCACCCCTCCGTTAACCAAATATCTTCTTTAGAAATAATTGCCCCTTAGTTCTAATGATCTTCGCTTCTTTCTCTCCGAAGAGCCCTTTCTCGAGGGAAAAATGCTCCTCCGCTGATAAGAGATGTTTCGCGCGTGTCCGTTTTAATTTTGCGATGCCTAATATATCGTCTTGTTGGAAAATATGATAGACCATATTTTTAAAAATATTCAATCGTCCGCCTTTTTGAAAGGCGGTTGCAAAATCAATCAGGTAGGGCTTCCCATCCTCTCCCATGAGGACATTCTTTATATTCCGTAGATCACATAAGACAATACCCCGTTCGTGAACAGCATCAATCACATCCCTCATCTTACGAAAAAAAGAAGGGTCCAGGTCTTTCTCTCTCAACTCATCCCCATTTCGGCCGGGGATAAATTCAAGGGCAATCGCATATCGGTCAATCGTGCCATAACACTTCGGTATTCCAAGTATGCCCTGGAGTTTTTTATAGATAAAGACCTCCCGCCTGACGGCTATTATGCCGACAAAAACACGAAAGCAAAAGGACTTCCCGGAATAATCCTTGATCAGAACCTTACGCCCCTCTTTCTGAAGCAGGAAGATATCAGGTTTCCAGGGCTTCCCTTCCCGCAACACCTTTTGGATATACCGCCCGAAGGAGGCTCTTTTAAATCTAATGGTCGATCCCTTTAGTAATAGAGGCGAATAATAAAAATGCCGACACCCGCCAGGGTTGATACAGCCGTCTGATGCTCACTGTTTGAAAGGACACGGGCCCATGCCCATTGGTGCTCCCCTTTTTTTTCATAAGGCGACAATCTGGGGATATAGTCCGGGACGCTCCGATCATACTCGGTCCAAACTGTTCCGAATATTTCTCTTAAACGCTCGGCCTCCCGCCTTTTTTTAAAAGGGGCGTAATAAACAAAAAAGACGGTTAATCCTACGGCAAGGATCATCCATTGTCTCGCGAGAAGACAGAAGCCGACCATGATGAGGAAAGTTCCGATATAAAGGGGGTTCTTCACATAGGCATAGGGCCCTGTCGTCGTCACCTCACGGTTCTTGCTGAGGTGACCCGCCGCCCAGAGACGGCCCGCCTCTCCAATCAGGATAAGGGCCAGGCCGCCGACAAAGAAGTAGCCCCGGGGTCTCGCAGAAACAATAAGGAAGATAATTATGCCAAAAACCGGAATGGTTTTGTAAGTGACCTTTTGAAGAAGTCTTTTCAATGCGGATCTCAGAAAGATTGCATTTGGGGAGTATATTTTAAAAAAGGAGGGCAATTCAAGGGAAAATATGGGAACTGAAGTTCAGCCATGTCGTGTTTTACAGGCTGGATTATGCTTGGTCTCAGGTGTCTTGAGCTTTATTTACACAGTAATAACACCAATCAGGGGCATTTTATCGTCCATGTTTGTTTCGAAATGGCATTTACAAAGCCCGTTGATGCAGATACCGACGAGTTGAAGGTAATAGGCGAAGTCGCAGTGCCGCAGGTAGGCAAGGTGACACTTATCGAAACTGTCACCGCGCCTTCACTATTTGTTCTTGTTACCAGGATATCATTTTCTGGTGGATTTTGTGCAATGGTCTTCCCACTAACGTCCACCAATATACCATTATTTGCTATAATCTCCAGTTCGATATCCGGGATAATCCGTCCTGCTCCATCCTTTACCGAAAAAATTAATGGCCGCACTTGCCATGGTCCTCCACCGGGCGATTCAATTGTAAAAGTTTCATCTGGCGGGCCTGTGACAACAGCATCTTTTGGAGCAGTATCTCCGCACCCCGGAATAAACATGAATAAAGCCAATAAAATAACCCATCTTCTCATAAGAAACTCCTAGTGTTTTGTTGATACTGCTCTGAGAAAACTCTTTAGTTCTTTCCGTTCTACAGCCGAAACGCTGACAGTCCCGATTTTCTCCGGCAAGACAAAAAAGATTTCTCCTCCAGCGACCTTTTTATCCCGTCCCATGGCAGCAATGACATCATCAGGCTCAAGTTTGGGGAATTGTGTCGGAAGGCGAAAAGCCTTGAGGAGGGCAACCAGCCGATCCACATCCCGTTTCGGAAATATCCCCTTTTGGTAAGCCAGACGCGCGGCCGCGGCCATTCCTATGGAAACCGCTTCACCATGTTTATATTTCCGGTAGCCGGTCAGGGTCTCGATGGCATGCCCGAAGGTATGGCCGTAGTTTAATACCTTCCGTAGCCCAGACTCCCGTTCGTCGGCCTCGACGATCTTAGCCTTGATCGCGGCAGACTTCTTGACGCAGTAAAGTACCTTTGCGGGATCAAGGGACAAGATCGCCTTGGCATGTCTTTCAAGATAGCCAAAAAAGAGACGGTCAAAAATCACGCCATACTTTATAACCTCGCCAATGCCCGCGACATATTCCCGTTTGTCCAGGGTTGAGAGGACCATCGGATCAGCATAGACCATCCTTGGCTGGTGAAATGCGCCGATCAGATTCTTTCCTTTTGGATGATCCACCCCGGTTTTGCCTCCAATGCTGGCGTCAACCTGCGCTACAAGGGTCGTTGGACATTGAATATACGAAATGCCCCGCAAAAAAGTGGCCGCCGCAAAACCGGTCATGTCGCCGACCACACCGCCGCCCAGGGCAATTAATGTTGCGCCCCGCTCAAAGCGGTGCGTGACAAGCTTGTCATATATTCGACTCACCCGATCCAATGTTTTGTATCGTTCACCATCCGGAAGCCGTATCATTACCGGGGAATATCCCGCACCTTCCAGGCTTTTACGGACTTTCGCGCCATAGAGCCGATCTATTTTGGCATGTGTTACAACAGCCACTTTTTCTCCTAACGAAAAATCCCGAAGTCTCTTCCCCAAATGCTGAAGAATTCCGGGACCGATGACGATTTCATAACTATTCTGTTTTAACTTGAGCGCTATTTTTGATGCTTTCACCTTCAGATCAGGAATTCTCCTTCATCCATTCCAAAACCTTTATCTTAATCCGACGAACGCTTTCCTGGACATCTATATCCGAAGTATCAATCGAAATGGCCGCGCGATCATAATAAGGCTTCCTCTCTGCAAGAAGGCTGTTAATTCTGGAAAGTGTCTGAGCCTCCTTCAGAAGAGGCCGTTTTCCTGCTCTTTTCCGGACCCTTTTCAAAATCACTTCGGGACGCGCTTTTAAGGAAACCAGTATTCCCTTTTCGCTCAATGCCTTGACGTTTTCCTCTTGAAGGGGGACGCCCCCACCCGTGGAAATGACATACCCGCTCCAACCGGAAACATCACGGACAGTTTCAGACTCATAATATCTAAACCTGGGCTCTCCTTCTTCGGCAAAAATCTCGTCAATCCTCTTATGAACTCTCTCCTCAATAATTTGATCTGTATCGGCAAAGCGATAGCCCATTTCTACCGCCAGACGCCTTCCAATAATACTTTTTCCCGTTCCCATAAATCCGAACAAAACAATATTCTTCATACCCAACATTAAACAGTGATTACCCCGACCGCCCGTGCCTACTCCATAACTTTCGGAGTTAAAAAGACAAGGAGTTCCGAGGTGTTTTCCCTCTTCTCCGTTCTCTTGAAAAGCCACCCCATAAAAGGGATATCCATAAGATAAGGGATTCCACTGACAGAATCCGTCTCGTCCGTCTCATAGATTCCTCCAATTACAGCGGTCTCGCCATTCTGAACCAGGATCAGCGTTGTGGCTTCTTTCTTAAGAATACTCGGACCGGATGCACCTGGAAGCGTTTCGCCAGGGGCGTTCTTAGAAACCTTGATATCCATGACTATCCCGCCATCCGGAGAGATATGCGGGGTTACGGTTAGACTCAGGTTCGCGTCTATAAACTGGGTCTGGGTTCCCTGATCAGAAGTCGTCTGAAACGGAATAGACTCGCCCTGCTGTATCTTCGCCTCTTCGTTGTCCAATACGGCAATCTTGGGTGTCGAAACAATACGGGTCAGCCCCTGCGATTCCCCGGCCGAAAGCCTTAGATCCAGGTTGAAAGGGTTCGAGGTCAGTCTCCCGAAAGTAAAACCGATACCGCCCAGATCGAAACCCGCTGGAAGGTTGACCGCAAAGTCCGGTACCGGGGCATTAATCGGAGAGCTTGCTGTAGGATTTCCCACACCAACAAGGTTCCCGCCGGAGGTCGTATTGAAATCAGCACCCCACTGAACTCCCAGTTCCCGCCTGAAACTCGGCTTGATCTGAACAATTCGGGCCTCAATCATAACCTGAGGTGTCTGAGTATCGAGTTCTGAAATCAAGTCTCCGACCTCGTCGACTTTCTTCTCGATATCCTTCACAATAATTGCATTTGTCCGTTCATCAACAGTGATATCCCCCCTGGGAGAAAGCAGCTTTGTAAGCGTGGTCTTGAGTTCAGTCGCTTTGGCGTAGTTAATTCTGAATATTTTATTCACGAGGTCTTCCGCCCGAACCTTTGTCTCTTTCGCGCGCGCCTCTTCATCCTGCTGGCGTGTGATGTTCGCCAATGTCGAGATCCTCAGGATGTTCCCTTCCCGAATCTGACCCAGGTTATTCATCTTTAAGACAATGTCCAGCGCCTGATCCCATGGGACGTTGATCAGCCTCAAGGTTACCTTCCCTTTGACATCATCTCCCATTACAATGTTCATTTTACTCACATCAGCAATGAGGCGAATCATGTTCCCAATATCGGCATCCTGAAAATCAAGAGAAATCTTCTTTCCGGTAAATTTTGGCTGCGTCGCAGCCCCTGTGGTTTCAGTCTGTTTTTCTGCCTTCTTTTTCTTCACCTTTTTTGGTTTTACCAATATCGGGGCCGGCTTGCGAACGACCTTCTTCAAAGGTTTCTTGACCGCTTTTTTTGCAGGTGGAGCGGCCAGGACTTTTGCCGAAGCGACAGGGCTTTCCTTTGGTTGGACCGGGGCGACCAGAGCGGGAGGGCTTTCCTTTGGAGGGGAAGGCGGGAAAAATGGAACAGGTAGCTTCTCTTCCTGCTGAGTACGTTCAAGTTGAACGCGCATCTGGTTTCCATCCTGATGCCAGGAATACTGGATGGGCGATAAGAGATCAACAACAAGGCGAAGTTTTTCAGGGTGCTTCCCGATCCGAACCTGCTTCACGACAGGATTATTTGCCGCAACACGCTTTGCTTTCAATGTCGTTGAGATATTCGCAAAATCAATGACCAGCCGATCTTCCCCCAAAAGAAAGATTTCAGGGTCGAGAGGGCCGTCTGCTGTTACGACAAGCGAAAAACCCTCCTGGTCGTCAAAATGTACACCGCTCACGGTTTGCGCGGGAAGGCTCGGGGCCTCCTCTCTCACACCCCCCGCATCCTTCCTCACAAGTGAAGAAAGGATCTCCTGGATCTCTTCCTCAGGTTTCTCTTCAGCAGGAGGTGCTGCGGGGGAAGACTCTTCTTCCTCAAAGAAAACAAATCCCTTTGCGCTATCAAGTGTTTCACCATCCTGGCCCGCTGGAAGAACTGCCTGCACGATAAGCTTGAGTCCTTCCGTCCTCACATTTGCCTCAGCACCATCGGACAACTCAAATTCCAGGCGGGAGACTCGGCTTCTTTCACCAACTTTAGGCGATATTGAATGGATCGGCCCCTCCTCAACCATGATTTCATCCTGATATTGTCCCAGGCCGACTTCCGCCATGTCGATCACCAGGCGGTCGGGGTTGTGCAGCCTGAAGGTGGTGTATATCATGGGTTCCTGACCCTCTACGACAACGGTTGTTTCCCCGGAGCCTTCAGAGATTTCAATATTTTGAATCTCTGTCTGGAAGGTCTCATTGACCTGCAGGGTTTTAACACCGCAGGATAGGGTGAGGGATGAGAATATTATAATGATTGCATATCGGAACACATGGCCGGTCATTCTAGCCCCTCCTCTTGGGGATGAAGTTTCATCACAACGGTGCTTGTCTCAGTTTCACCAAATATATTAGTGCCAATTTCTCTTATCAGAACTTCCTCTTTCGTAATCCGCCGCACGATGCCGCCTTTTATGCCAATACGGGTCCCTTTTCTAAGGGTGTATCCTTTACCATCCGGCGTCTGTACAATCGCCCCGAAACCGTACCCCCCCCACACTATTCCGATCAATTTCAACTCCGACAGAGACAAGCGCTGTAAAGGAGGGAGGTCCATCCTCCTCTTCTGAGCATTTCTCGATGCAGCAAGGATTGACCGGAACGGATCGCGTCTTCCTTCGGGGTTATACCGAAAAACGACGGCCTCTTCTTTTATCTCGGAGGTCGAGCTCAAATCTTCAACCGCCTTTCCGGCAAGTGAAACCTGAGGTGTCGGTACGGGCGGAATTTCTTCTGTGACAGTCGTCGTGTCTGTTCCACCGCATGCGGACAAAAGCAAGGAAAACATAATGATTCCCGCTCTAAAAAAAGCGCTGAAACCAGGTCCTGTATTGTACGTGTCAATGAACCCTGCGGCGAAGCGACAAGGATTGTGTTCACGATCTGTGTTCAACTAACCTCCTTCTCCAGAAGCAAACGCCGTTGCAGAAAAACTGGTCTGAATAACAATTTTGCCCTTATCCTCCTTGGGAGAGGTCATCCGGATATTGGATACATTAACAATCCGTGAAAGCTGGCTGATTCTATCAAAAAACAGGGCGAGGGAATGGTATCCTCCTGCAACCTCAACACTGACTGGAATCCGCACATACAACCCTGAGGGATCTCTCACTTTTGTGCCGGGCCGCCAGAGCTTGAATTCAAGTCCGGTTCGTCCTCCCAATTCAGAGATCTGCCGCAGAAGAACCTCTACTTCCGCCTCAGGTGGCAACTGCTCTTTCAATTCGGCCAGGCGGACCTGGAGATCGGCATTCTCTTTTTGCAGCAATACCAGCTTGCGGACCTTGATACGATGAATGTTGATTGCGTTGTTGAGACCGGAGATTTCCTCTTCAAGCCTTGCAATTTCATTATTTTTCGGAATGAAAACGAACCAGACAAAACCCCCGACAAGAATAACAACAACAAGGGCAAGCGTGACAAATTTCTGCGTATTCGTCAGGTGTTTTAGTGTTTCTGCATTAATTTCCATAAACCCTTATCCCTGCGCGTTCAATCCCAAGGAAACAATCACGCCTTTCAGCCTGAAAAAATAAACGGGAACACCTCCTTCGACACTCTTCCGGGACTCCAGAATCTGGACATCCCCAAAGAAAGACGATCCCTTCAAATTGTCAATAAATTCTACGATGTCGTTGTTGGTTACGGCCCGCCCATCCAATTCAATACTTCCGCGACTCTCACCGAAGCGGGTAATCCATGCACGGTCAGGCAGGCTTTTACTGATCTCATCAAGAAGATGCACCGGGATGGACTGGTTCTTTCGAAGCTGCGCGATGACCTCTATCTTTTCCTGAACCACTTTTTTGTTCCGCTCATAGTTTTTAACTTCCTTCACTTTCATTTTCAGCTGGGCTAATTCTGCAGAAAGCGCCTCTGTCTCCACCTTAAGAACGTCAACCTGATCATTGAGCTTTCCCCAGACGTATCCGCAAATCAACAAGGTAATCGTGCAGACAGCAACAACAACGACGAGCTGCGATTGTATCTCGACTTTTCGCCGGACCTTCTTTGCGCGATGGGGCGTAAGGAGATTAATTTCAATCATAAAGAGCTTCCTTCCAATCTCCGGAGGGCCAAACCAACCCCAACAGCAGACATGGGCCCCATCTCCTGAACAAAGTTTCGGTCAAATAAACTCTCCGGGATCTCGATATTACTAAAGGGATCTGCCATTTCAACCTCCAGGCCCAGTTTCTCACTCAGATGGGCCAGGAGGTTAGGCACTTTGGCACTGCCGCCACTCATGAGAATCCGGTCTATGGCTTCATTATTACTCGACGTGGTTTTAAAATACTCAAAAGACCGCGTGACCTCCGTCGCAATCTTCTCATTGAGACCACTGATGATATTCAAGAGGGATTCCGGATCAATCCCCTCAACGGACTCGCCCCGCTTTGCGCGCTCGGCCTGCTCAAAATTCACATTGAATTCTCTCTGAATCGCCTCGCTGTAGCGGTTCCCTCCGATTGAAATATCACGTGTAAACGAAAAGGTCCCTCCCCGTAAGATGATGATATTCATCACGCTCGCACCGATGTTGACCAGCGAAACAATCTCATCTTCCCCCACATCGTAATTAATGCCGAACATGTTCTCCAGTGTAAAAGCATCAACGTCCACGATAACAGGATTCAAGCCCGTCTCTGTAACCAAGGTGGTATATTCCGTCAATCGCTCTCTCTTCACCGCAACAAGGAGGACCCCCATCTGGTCTTTCGCCTCCTCCAACTCCGAGGTGCCCAGTATATGGAAATCAATATTAACGTCATTGATATCAAAAGGGATATATTGCTCTGCTTCCCATTTAATCGACTCCTCCAGCTCCTCTTCTGTCATCATCGGAACATTAATTTTTTTTACGATCACAGAATGACCCGAGACAGAAAGCGCGACGTCCTTGGCACGGACCCCTTGTTCATCGAGAAGCTCTTTGATTACATCGACGACCTGACCCGAGTCCATAACAGTCCCGTCAACAATTAATTCAGAATCCAAGGCCTTCACACCAAACTTTTCAAGTTGATAACCCTGGGCCAACTTTTTGAGTTGAACCAGCTTGATCGCGCCCGAACCAATATCAAGCGCGACCACATCTCTTTTTCGAGAAAAAGGAAAACCAAAAGCCATTGATATCACCTTCTCTAAATTAACGGGTGGAACAATTTTTCGGCCTGGGAAAAGAGTCGGACCTTAACTTGTGTGCCCGGACCTGCCGGTGATAATCTTTTTTATTTCTTTAATATTCTGATCGGAGTAAAGCCGCCAATTTCTCCAATCCCGCCCCACGTTGGAGATAAGTCCTTCTTCTTCCCAGCGGAACAGCGTTGCCCTCGAAATATCGAATAAGCCACAGATATCTTTTGTCTTATATTGTGCTTTTTCTTTTCGTGCCATTTAGAAATTTTCCACTTAAAATTTGACTATGTAAGGAACTCACTCTCACTAAAAAGTCCCCCCAGGCAGGAAACAGACGCGGCGGAACCTACTTTTACTACCGCGAAACCGGGCCGAATAAAGGGGACCGTCATTACAGAAAAGAACACAAAATAATGTTTACTCCTCTCAGGGATCTGATGATAGTAAGTATACTTAGTATTTAAGTTTTGTCAAGGATAGAGAAGACATTTTCTATA
>JBHHXE010000070.1:0-11106 GCA_046756865.1 Nitrospiria bacterium
GCGGATCGTCGGGATGGACGGCAACAGCCGTATCCCCAAGCATCGTCTCCGGACGAGTGGTGGCCACAGTGAGGAAGGTGTCAGGATCATCTGCAAGTGGATATTTAATATGATACATCTTCCCCTGAACTTCTTCATGCTCCACCTCGATATCAGAGAGAGCCGTTCGGCAACGACTACACAGGTTAATCAGACGTTCATCCCGGTAGATTAACCCTTCCTTGTAGAGTTGAATAAAGACCTCTTGAACCGCGCGCGAAAGGCCTTCATCCATCGTGAAGCGCTCCCGATCCCAGTCACAGGAAGCCCCCAGCCGTTTCAACTGTTTTAAGATCGTTCCCCCGGAATCCTGCTTCCACCCCCAGACACGTTTAATGAAGGCGTCACGACCCAAGGCACGGCGATGAGTCTCTTCCTTCGCCAACTGCCGTTCGACGACGTTCTGCGTCGCAATTCCAGCGTGATCCGTCCCGGGAAGCCAGAGGACGTTATAACCACACATCCTTTTCCATCGGGCCAAAATGTCCTGGAGGGTGTTGTTCAGGGCATGTCCCAGGTGAAGCGAGCCAGTCACATTCGGCGGAGGAATGACCATGGAGAAGGACTTGCGGTCCGATAGGGCATCGGCATGAAAGTGGCCATCTTTCTCCCACAGTGCCATCCACTTCTCTTCAACCTGATCCGGTTGATATACTTTTTCGAGATTTTTTTCAGACATCGGCCACCCTGATCGACTATAAAACGTGCGATATATTAGCATGGAGGATAGTTGAAGTAAATATGATCCAGGGCTCAAAATTCGGCAAGGGCGCCGTTTGAATACGTGTGATGTTTCCTAAAAAAATTGTCACCTTCTTGACTGCCTGGCTCAGAATCAAGTTCAGTGGTAAATGCCCATGGAAATCGATATAATTATATTACAGCATAATCGTAAGAGGGCCTTACGATATGAAATTGTTTGAAACAAATAAACCTTTCAACCTCCTCCACTGGTTCTCAATTCTAAGCTTCCTGTGTATTGCCTTGATTTCGGCCAGCTCGGCGTTTCTCCTCTCACATCTTCTGACCCGGAATATCCTTCAACGCGATGCAGAGGTTACGATGGCCTTCGTCCAGAGTTCGGTTCGGGAAGAAAATATCGTTCCCTTTTTTGAAGATAGAAATGCCGGTAAGCCGAAGGAGGTGTTTAATGTTTTTTTCAATCGAATTGCCAGCATGCCAGAGGTGGTGAGGGTCAATGTTTACGGCCTGGAAGGGACCGTCTTATGGTCTGATGACGCCCGACTGATTAATCATCGTTTCATGCCCAATCCTGAGTTAATCCGGGCGCTTTCCGGAGAATTGGCCGTCGAGAGCGGCACTGCTGGAAAACCAATGAAAGCGGAACACGTATTCGATGAGGAAGTCTCGTACTTTGCTGAGTTTTATTTCCCAATCTGGAGCAAAGATGAAAGTAAGGTTGTCGGCGTTTTTGAGGTGTATAAAGTCCCGCTTATGTTGTTCAGCGCAATCAAACGGGGAAATCGCCTTATCTGGGGGAGTGCCGTTATTGGAGGATGCTTCTTGTACGCCTCCCTGTTCTGGATCGTGAGGCGCGCGGCCTATGTCATGCAGGAACAACAAGAAAAACTGGTCGAATCGGAAAAATTGACCGTGGTCAGTGAGTTAACTTCTGCAGTTATCCAGGGTATTCGGAAGCCCCTGGCTTCTATGCGTTCCTCCGCAGATGTTGCTCTGGAAACCGATGCGCCTCCCTGGTTACAACAGACAGCCCAGGAGATGACGCTGGAAGGAGATCGTTTGGCAGCTTCTATCAAAGAACTCCAAGTCTATTCCGAGATGTCTGAGGGAAACTATGCATCGCTTCCGTTCAACGATTTTTTGTCGTCAATCCTTAGGACATTGGAGAAAAGGCTGAAACAATCTGAGATCACGCTAACGCTCGATTTACAGGCGGAAAGGCCTGATATTGATGTGGATGAGGAACCGCTTCGTCAGGCCTTCACAAGCCTGATTGAGAATGCGATAGAAGCCATGCCGGAGGGAGGAAAACTAACAATTACAAACCGTGTCATGAGAGGGAATCGAGTGGAAATCAAAATAATCGATACAGGCATCGGAATTCCGAAAGGAGAGATGGACGATGTTTTCAAACCTTTTTTCACATCAAAGCGAAAAGGGGTCGGGGTAGGACTCTCGCTTGCGAAACGGATTTTAGAAGATCATCGGGGGAAGATTCATCTCGAAAGCCACATCGGTACCGGAACAACGGTCTTCATCGAATTGCCTTTAGCCACAACCGTCACCGTCTCGTCGTAAATCGCACAAGGAAGAACAAAGACTTTCAGGGTCTTCTTATGGCCTGCGGCCATAATGCTGGTGAGCCGCCTCGGGATCGAACCGAGGACACCCGCCTTAAAAGGGCGATGCTCTACCAACTGAGCTAGCGGCTCGACAACATGCGAAAAAGCGTCCCTTTATTATCATGTTCATAAAACGGCTGTCAACTTTGATGCATTTCTGCCTGGGGGTACAATAACTGAATTCACTATTTATATCCAGGCCGCTCTCGCTTTCCTGCGATTATATTGATACAATCCGGCTCAATTAAATAAAAAGTCATTGTGAGGTCGCATCATGTCGCACCTTCAAAATCAAACCGCATTGATTACGGGCGGGAGCAGCGGGATTGGCCTCGCCATTGCCTCCATGCTTCTTGAGGAAGGAATGGCTGTCGCCATCGCAGCGCGCGACAAACAAAAACTCGATCAGGCCAGACAGTCCCTGGAAAAAACAGAAAAAAAAGGAGCAAAAGTCATTGCCATCCCCGCTGATGTTTCAAAAGCGGAGCAGGTCGCTGCCTTTGTAGAGCAGGCCGTGGATGCTTTTGGACGGATTGACCTCCTGGTCAACAATGCCGGGATAGCCAGATTCAATCCGATAGAAGATTTATCTGAAGAAGACTGGGATGAGACACAAAATATTAACCTGAAGGGGGCTTTTCTCTGCACCAAGGCGGTCTTGCCGGTTATGAAACGGCAAGGCTCCGGTTACGTCATTAATATTTCTTCTGTTGCCGGAAAGTCGGGTTTCACCGGGGCATCGGCCTACTGTGCCTCCAAGTTTGGCATGATCGGCTTAACCGAGAGCCTGCTGGAGGAAGCAATCCAGCACCAGATTCGGGCAACGGCAATTTGCCCCGGCTATGTTGCCACTCCGATGGTCAGCGCTGTCCCTATCCCACAAGGTGAAATGATCCCTCCAGAAGATATTGGAAAACTTGTCGTTGGACTTCTACACCTCTCCCCACTGACCATCATTAAAGAAATTGTCGTAAACCGGAAAGGATCCATCGGAAATTAAAGCCGAGCACAAACTTCAAACATTGACATTATAATAACGCTTTCTCTAGAATCAAAAAATCCTGATCCTGATAACGAGAGGAACAAAATGGCTGGTGAGGAAAAAGAAATCACATCCGTTTTAAAAGAACGCCGACTGCTCAAACCGAGTAAAGAATTCAGCCGACAGGCTCATATCAAGAGCCTTCGGGAGTACGAGCGCCTCTGCAAAAAGGCCGAAAAAGACCCTGAATCCTTCTGGGGAAAACTGGCAGAAGAGCTGCACTGGTTCAAGCCATGGAAAAAGGTCCTGCAGTGGAAACCACCCTTCGCAAAATGGTTCGTCGGTGGGAAAATTAATGTCGCATACAATTGCATCGATCGTCATCTCGACACCTGGAGAAAAAACAAAGCCGCCATCATCTGGGAGGGGGAGCCGGGGGATACCCGAACCCTGACCTACCAGGATCTCCATCGTGAGGTATGCAAGTTTGCCAATGTCCTGAAACAGGAAGGCGTTGCCAAAGGAGACCGGGTCGCTATTTATATGCCAATGATTCCAGAATTGGCCATTGCCATGCTCGCCTGTGCCCGGATCGGCGCAACCCATTCCATTATCTTCGGAGGATTTTCATCAGCAGCGCTGCAAGACCGGATTAATGACGCTGAAGCCAAACTGGTCGTTACGGCAGATGGCGGCTACCGAAAAGGCGCCGTTGTCACCCTGAAAGAAAAGGTAGATGAGGCCCTCAAGGGATCGCCAAGTGTTGAAAAGATGGTTGTTGTGCGTCGCACAAACACGCCGGTCAAGATGCGTCGCGGAAGAGATTTCTGGTGGCATGATCTCATGAAAGATGCCTCGGAGCGCTGCAAGGCTGCGTCCCTTGACGCCGAACACCCACTCTTTATCCTCTATACCAGCGGGACCACGGGGAAGCCGAAAGGCGTCGTCCATACCACTGGAGGATATCTTCTTGGAACAACGATCACCTCACGATGGATCTTCGATCTTAAAGAAACCGATACTTATTGGTGTACCGCTGATATCGGCTGGGTCACCGGACATTCCTATATTATTTACGGCATACTTTCAAATGGCGTCACTTCAGTGATGTACGAAGGCGTGCCGACCTATCCTCAACCGGACCGCCTCTGGGAAATCGTCGATAAGTACAAGGTCAATGTCTTTTATACGGCGCCAACCGCAATACGGGCTCTGGTGAAGTTGGGGAAAGAATGGCCCCAAAAGCATGACCTTTCAAGCCTCCGCCTTCTTGGAACAGTCGGGGAACCGATCAACCCCGAAGCCTGGATGTGGTATCACACGATTATCGGAAAGAAAAAATGCCCCATCGTGGATACCTGGTGGCAGACCGAAACCGGCAGTATCATGATCAGCCCGCTCCCGGGCGCTATTTCAAGCAAACCGGGCTCCGCAACCCGGCCATTTCCAGGCATATCCGCAGAGGTCGTCGACCGCAAAGGCGCACGCGTAAATTCAAATGTGGGGGGTTATCTCGTCATCAGGCGCCCCTGGCCATCGATGATCAGGACCGTCTGGAAAAATCCGAAGCGATTTAAACAACAATACTGGTCTGACATCCCCGGCGTCTATTTTACAGGCGATGGCGCCCGACGGGATAAAGACGGCTACTTCTGGGTCATGGGCCGCGTGGACGACGTAATCAATGTTTCGGGACACCGTCTTGGTACGATGGAGGTGGAGTCCGCCCTCGTCTCTCACCCGGCCGTCGCAGAATCCGCCGTGGTGGGGCGACCCGACCCGATTAAAGGGACGGCCATTTCAGCCTTTGTTACCCTCAAGGGCAAGAACAAACCAAGCGAAAACCTCAAAAAAGCCCTGAAGTCCCATGTGAGCAAGGAAATCGGGGCCATCGCCCGTCCGGATGATATCCGGTTTACAGAAAACCTCCCCAAAACACGGAGCGGAAAGATTATGCGGAGGCTTCTCCGTGATATTGCATCCGGAAACGAAACTGTCGGCGATACCAGTACATTAGAGGATTACACTGTCCTGGCGGCACTCCGGCAGGACGATGAGTGAGGAAAAGGAAATTGCCGTCATTCCGGCCTTCGCCGGAATGACATATTACTATACTTACTTCTCTCTATCTTGACTTTGTTCTTTTGCATGGCATACTATGAGACTGAGCCTGCCGCAGGAGGATGTCTGATGAGTTTAAGAAGAAGCTTTCACCTTCTGGGAATTCTCTCTCTCCTGACTACGACGGCCTGTCAAGCCATCCTATCAGAACAGATCCAATCGACCGCGGACGAAAAAACCCTTTTCGAGGAGGTTTATAAAGACCCGGACAAGCATAAAGGGAAAATCATCATCCTCGGAGGAGAGATAAGAGACCTTCGTTATCAGGAAGAAAAGACAGAGGTAGAGTTTCTCGAAATTCCTCTCTATAAAGGAGGACACCCTGCCCTGGGCCTGGAACCAGGTGAAAGTTTTTTTGTCCTTTTCCCGGAACGGCTGGACCCCATCCTTATAAAAAAAGGAAAAATCATTACCCTCGCTGGGCGGGTGATCGGGACAAGGAAGGTTGGCGAAAAAAGCTATCCCCTTTTTGCGTACGAGGAGGCCTATGTCTGGGACAAGTTACGGCAGGATCGATTTCCCTCTTTTGGTAGCTTCTTCGGAAATGGCTAAACCCTCACTCCCCGCGCGTTAAACGGACATCACATTCCAGGCGTCGAATCCATCCTGCATCAACTGGTTTTCTCTGCAACCAATTGCGCCACCCAGCGTCCTTCTCTGTTCGACCCCTCTTGCCCTTTCTCCCGCGTTGGATCGGCAGAGGGTAAAATCATTCCTTCATGGTAGTAATGAATACGGAAGGCGCTGAAGCTTTGGAGGAGTTCATTGTGCCCCCAGCAAAAAGCCTTTCTTGAGGGTTTTCCGTAGCGTTCATGCTGGTCAATCAGAAAAGTCTCATAAACAATCACACCCCCGACCCGCAAGGCAGACCTGATATCCGGGATGATCTTGCGATCAAGATAGTAGAAGCAGGAAATCAGGGAATAGCCCGCATCTTTCACAAAAGGCCCCTTTTCGAGATCGCTTCGGTTTGCGACAAAAGAGAGCTTCCGTTTTTTTGCCTCCGCATTGCAGAAACGGACTGCTTCTTCATCGATATCAATTCCCTCCACATCATATCCCTGCTCAGCTAGATAAAAGGCATTCCGTCCGTAGCCCGTGGCGATATCAAGCGCCTTCCCTTTTGAGAGTCGAGGCAGATGATTGGTCAAAAGAGGAGCGGGGGCCTGTGACTGATGCAGATTCAACCTGTGTGCCTGCCCTTCATGTTCTTAGGAATCGGTCTAAGAAAAAAGGAAGTAAGGGTTAAGAACGCCGTCATGGGGGAAAAAGGGGGTATTCTAAGCCCTTACGGTTTATGGATGGCCGGATGCCTTCATCACCGCTTCTGTCTCAAGTGACTTTCCGTCCCGGATTATTTTTAATTTGACCCTGTCCCCAGGGGTCTTTTGACCGACAGCATAGGTTAGGTCAAAAGGTTCATCAATGATCTGGCCATCGAAAGAAACGATGATATCTCCGGTTTGAATTCCGGCCGCAGCGGCAGGGGATTCGGGCAAGACATCTGTTACACGAATTCCCGCCTGGAAGGGCTCGATAAAAACTCCCAACCGGACTTTTTTGCTTTCCAGTTCCCGATAGCCCACACCCCAGACAAAATCCGCCATGCTCAAAGGAAGATCAGGCGCCTTTACATTTAGCATCTGTTTTGCTTCGGGAAAATCCTTCGCATAAGGCATGATAATTTTGTAAGGGTCAGGGAGACGGCGGAAAACGCGGCGAGGAATTCCAAAACCATAACCAACATGAAACCCTCCGGCAAAGACGACCATCCGCTTGTCGGCGCCTTCCGAAGAGGTCAAGTAATTTACGATACTCTCGGCCATCGTCTCGTCCCAAAGGAGCATCGTGTCATAGAAGGAACCAAATCCTTTTGTCCCTGCTCCATGCCCTTTGAAGATGGCTTCAAGTGCCTGGCGGTGATAGGGATCTTCGCGATCGATCTCGGGAAGCGCCTTCTTGTCATTTTCGGAAAGCCCATCCATGCCCTTCATCCCGACCTTGATTTCCATCTCCTGGGAGGCGTTCAGGGCAATCAAGGGGATGTTTTTCTCCCTGATAAAGGCAAGGATTTCTTTATAATAATCCTCGTTCACCCCCCAGTTTTCGTACCACATCTTAAGAAAATCTTTATCCGACAAGTTCCCGCTGAGCCACTGGTCCAACTTCGGCTGCGCGGGTCGCCGGAACATTTCCATACCGACGACCACCTTATCAGGGAAGCGCTCCCAAAGATCCTTAAGAATCGTCAATTGAACACGATGGTCTTCCAGGCTGTCATGAACCTCGCCGACATAGGCAATCCTCGCCATTGTCAGGAGATCGATCATGCGTTCCTCAGAAACTTCTATCCCTGTCGGAACGTGTATGATCTTTCCCTCTTCAATCTGGTCAATATTCTGATACGGGGATTCAGGAGATAAGGATTTGTTTTCCACTGTCTTTGAATGCGGAGACAGCACAGTAAGATTCTGCTTCGCGCAGGAAGAGGCCAAAAAGAAGGTGACCAGGATCAATCCCGCAAAGAAATTTCGAAATCCTCTTAACATAAAATTCATTCTACAGACAATCTCCGTAAAGTGTCAATTAGAGAATCACAGCATTTCGGGCAGCAAAATTATCTTGAAAACAGTCCATCCGTTCTATTATGGTGTGGGTATCGTTTCCCAGGAGATCAAGAGAGATGACCCACCCTTCCTACCGGGAAACCACTCCCGAGGGGATCGACCTGATCCGGTGGCCACATAAGCATCCTCTTCCCGAAGCCGAAGTCATCGCCTTTTTTACCAGCCGAGATGTCACACCGATGCGCTGGTCTAACGCACCCTATGAAAGCTATCCGGATCACATTCATGAGACCCAAAAAACCCTGTTCTGCATCGAGGGAGAAATCACCTTTTCCTTCCCTGATCTTGATATAAAGTTTACACTTCATTTTGGTGATCGAATGGTTGTCCCCGCAGGCCTCCGTCATAGCGCCCTCGTCGGGCCCGAAGGTGTTGTCTGTATTGAGGGGAGAAAAGCCTAGGTGGAGATGATTTCCTTCGGTCTGTGGGTCCTTATTACATTATCCCTCGTCACAATCGCCCTCTTCTTTATTCCCTTTTCTATCAAGATCGATTCCGAGGAAAAGGTGTTTCATGTCCGCTGGCACCTTTTTGAATTCGGTCTCAGCCTTTCTCATCAAACCGTGCTAATCGGGTTTGCCGGAATGCATTATCGGTGGAAAAGAAAAAGCTCCCCCCCGATGCCCGGCCAGCACAAAAATCAGGAGACAGAGACTCAAGCGAAACAATCCTCCATCTCGGCCCTTCTTTACTCACAACGGACATTGGTGGTCGAGGTCACGCCCAAGATCATCCGCTACCTTATCCAACTCTTCCGACGGGCATCCGTACGTGAAATTCAGTGGAATATCTCATCCTCAAATCTAATCGTCAACGGAATCTGTTACGGCCTCTTTCAAGGGATCCGGATAAGCAATGTAGACTTTTCCTTTAACTTTTTTGAAAAAAACCGTTTCGTTGGACGGTTTTCTCTGAAAATTTTTCACATCATCGTCCCCAGCCTTCTTTTTTTGGTCGAACTCCCCTACGCCAGGCTGTTCAACATCTATACCCACCGCCGAAGAAATGCAGAGCAAGCGGCAGGATCTTAGCGGTTTTAGGTTTTTATGCTATATTGATGTGTCCCTCCGACGGACATCACAGTCATAGGAGAAATCAACGATGGAGCATGCAGAAGAATTGGCCAGATCTCTTTTGGATGAACTTAAGGTCATCGCGTCGACAGAAACTATCATCGGAAAGCCCTTTCAGGCCGGCGACAGCGCCATAATCCCCGTTTCACGCGTTACGATGGGTATCGGTGTCGGAGGAGGCGGACCGAATGACCAGAGTCGGGGCGTCGGGGGAGGCGGCGGCGTAAAGATCGAACCGATCGCCTTTCTCTCCGTCAAAGGCGAGAGCATTTCTCTACTGAACATCGGCAGAGGCAAAGGGCTCGATGCTATTTATGAAAAGGTCCCGGAATTGGTGGACAAGATTGTCGAGGAGGTTTCTGAAAAACTCAGACAAAGAAAAAAGACGAGGGATGAAAATACCCCACCGAGATCCCAGGCCTCTGACCCGGAGAATGAAACAGCATGATTCCCTATCCAAACATCGATCCGGTTTTTATCCGGATCGGGCCGCTGGCTTTCCGCTGGTACGGCCTGATGTATGCCCTTTCCTTCATCACCGCCATCTTTATGATTCGAATCATTGCGCTTCGAAAAAAATTAGAGATCACGTCTGATGAGATTTCCGACCTGATCCTCTGGATCGCAATCGGGGTAATCCTGGGTGGACGTTTAGGGTATGTCTTCTTTTACCACCCCGTTTTTTATCTCAGCAATCCCCTGAAAATTCTGGCGGTATGGGAAGGCGGAATGTCCTTTCATGGCGGCCTGATCGGGGTGACGGTCGCCGGGCTTCTTTTCTGTAAAGTAAAGAAGTTCGCATTCTACGAAGTGGCCGATGTTGCTGTTGTCAGCGGACCCATCGGACTCGGGTTGGGGCGGATTGGAAATTTTATCAATGGCGAACTCTTTGGAAGACCAAGCGATGTTCCCTGGTGTATGGTCTTTCCGCAAGGGGGGGAAGCCTGCCGCCATCCCTCTCAGCTTTACCAGGCCGGCCTTGAGGGCATTGTCCTCTTCTCCATCCTCTTTTATCTTTCGGGTCGAAAAGTTGCGAGAGGTGTAATTTTTTGGTCCCTGATTCTCTTCTACGGTCTCTTCCGCTTTCTGGTCGAATTTGCAAGAGAACCGGATGCCCACCTTGGACTGATCTTCGGCTCCTTTTCCATGGGCCAGGTCCTGAGTGCCCCGATGTTCATCCTGGGACTGGTCATGGTCTGGCGCCTGATCACCACTGAGAAGATGAAAGCATCCTAATCCAAGTCAGTTCGGTCAGGCCGAACCGGCTTGGCGAGTGGGAAAACCAGAACCTGAACCCCAGATTTCCAGTGACTGAAACCCCGTTGAGATCAAATTGACCAATAAGAACAGGCTCATCAAACTCAGCATCATCCGTAAATATATATTTTCCTTCTACACCAGGGAATAGCCCTTCATCGATGTCAATGTTGGCACCCAGTACAAGATGGCCACCAAAGACGGTGTCACGATCATCAGTGATGTGTGTCTTATCATCTCCTCCTCCAGTTAAAAGTTTCTTGGGTCTCTTGTCGTTATTCCCTGCTGGATACGATCGAGGCTTCGATGCCGCCCCATGTTCGAATAGCGACATGCATGCCGTAAGAACATATTGGGATTATTAGGAAGTTCCCGGGAATACAAATGACATCTGTTCAAAGTACTGATCTAATCTTCTGAGAAAATAGATGCTGTGTCTGGGGCAAGGGTACTTACGCTTGATCTTCGGATGGGATTCATGTAAGGATTCGGGAGAGGTCTCACGCAAGACCTTCCATATTTTCATTTCCGGGTTCTTAAAATTCTCAGGAGAGGTGATTTAGAATGGCACTCAATCTTATAATTCTTTTTCTGGGTGTATGGGGTATGTTTGAATTAATCAAGCGGACCTAGGATCCTGTCTGGACGACTAAACTATGCGGATTCAAAAAGGGAGATATATT
>JBHHXE010000071.1:0-11076 GCA_046756865.1 Nitrospiria bacterium
ATGGGGGTGTCAAGGAAGCCTTCCCGCGCTAGAAAAATAGGAGCCCTCTAGGAGCAGATCCGGTTTCGACCCCCTGCCTTTGCCCTGTAGAGGGCCTTGTCGGCGCGTGCTATGAGATCCTCTTGGGATAAAGGCACTTTTTCATCAGGCTGGAGGACCCCGATTCCAATGCTGCATGTCAGAACGGCTTTCTCGGGAAGAAGCCGGGAAGATGCCACCGTCTCCCGTAAGCGCTCAGCGACGATCTGGGCCTCGCTTATTTCTGTGTTTGTCATCAGGATCAGAAATTCCTCACCGCCAAATCGGGTTACGGTATCATAGGGGCGAATGACTGATTCGAAAAGTTTTGCCACATCCTGGAGGGCTTGATCGCCGACAAGATGTCCAAACCGGTCATTTATTGCCTTGAAATGGTCAATATCAATCATGAGAACGGATAAGGGCGTCTTAAGACGTGCGGCCTTTCCCAACTCCGCAACAAGGGTCTCATTCAGATAACGGCGATTATAGACCCCGGTCAGGGGGTCCCGAATCGATAGACTTTTGATCTTTTCAAAAACCTGTTGTTTCTGGATCGCGATAACGGCCTGGGTTCCCAAGACCTTCATACTTTCCATGAGTGATGGACTAAAGTCGCGGACCTTGAAGTCATCCACATAGAGGATGCCGACGGGTCCCCTTTCAGAGATCAAGGGAACGCCAATGAGCGAGCGGATACCCTCTTTCATCATCACCGGATTATTAAAAGCGGGATGTTCTGCGATATCAGAGATCAGAACGAGCTCATGCCCCGTCAAGATATGCTCCGCCAATCCACCGAGACGAACGGGACAGACCGAATTCTGGTAAAAACTGGAGGAAAACCCTTTTGCGCTTACAAGAAAAAGTTCTAACTTAGCACTGTTGAATATAGAAAGGGACCCGGCGGGCATTCCCGTCATCCGCATTGCACCCGTGACAATGGCCTCGAAAATCTGATCAGAGGTCTCCGACTTCGAAAGCATCATACTGATTTCTGAGAGAATCTTTTGCTCTCCGAGGCGCATTCGGATGTTGGATTCCTGTTTTTCCAACTCCCGAATAACGTCCCAAAGGAGATAAGTCACCTGCCCGCTGGCAATATCGAAAGATCTTTTCGGAAGATTGTCCAGGCTCTCCCTCACCCGGGGATCCCCGGTCAGCTCAAAGACCAGGTCAACCTCTATCTTTTGCAAAACATTTAATGGATCGTCAATAAAATAAGGCAGACCCGCATCACGTGCAAGACAGATCCCTGCCGCTTCAGGGTTTTGATCGATCACCCCCTCAACCTTAACCCAACTGGATTGGATGAGTCGGCGCAGGACATTTTTGCCCCCTTTTCCCGCTCCGATAATGACAACTCTAACCATAGAGAGAGAGTAACATAACAACTCCATATGTCAAGGATTCTACTGACTTTTCAAGGCTTGTGGGCATTAACAACCAGGCCCTTGATCAACACAGAAAAACCTGATAAGCAATCTTAACTTTCAAAACCTCTGAACCAGGGTTGAAATGCGGAGATGGAATAATAAAGCCTATTGCCAGAACCAGGTCAGATTGACCTCTCCCCCAAAGTAGGTTATAAATAGTGCCTCCTTTCAAACGGCGAGCGCGTCCGGGAAAATCCTGGAGGGCTCTCTGGAAAAACCAAAGTAGGAGTCTTAAATTGGAGCGTACAATCGAAGCTGTACGTCGGGCCAACGATGCCTTTTATCAGGCTTTTGAAAAACTCGACATTCAGGAAATGGAACCCCTTTGGTCGAAGGAAAACTATGTCAAGTGTGTCCACCCGGGCTGGGAAGCGGCTATTGGATGGAAAGCTGTTCGGGATAGCTGGGTTTTGATCTTTAATCACACTTACAAGATAAAATTTTCAGTCGAAGTCCTCGATATTACAGTCAATGGCGAATGGGGATGGACCCTTTGCTCAGAACAGATCTCGACCCAGGATCAGGGAAAGTGGGTTCATGGAAAGGTGATTGGAACAAACCTTTTTGAGTGCCGGGATGGGCAGTGGCGTCTCATCCATCATCATGGATCCCCGCAGCTCATGATCGAAGAGAAAAAGTCGGATGAAGCCGAAGACGGTAGGAGCCTGTCGTAGGGTATGGGACGGATTCAGGAAATTGCTTTTTTGGTCTTCGGGCAACTTGCCGTCGGCGGCACCTTCTTAATGTCTCTCCCCTCACTGGAGACCGCCGGCATCGGATTTTTTAGGACCGTTGGGATCGTCTTTCTCTTGTGTGTTCTACTTGGACTGTCTCTTTTCCCCATCCCTTTGTCCGAATGGAGCGTGACAGCCTTCCAGTTCAATTGGACGGGGATGATTTTTCTTTTCTTCCTGTTATTTGTCCTCACGCTTTTTGTCTACAATCTTCGTCTCTGGTTTCGCAATCCACATCATAGCCGAACGCTTCTCTTATCGGCCTCAGTTCTTGGAAGCTTGGCGATTCTGGCCAGTGTCGGCCATTATCTTCCCCAATCATCCGGTCATTTCCGGGCACTCTCTCTGTCCGCCCAATTTCTTTCCTCCAGCCTCCTGATGGGAGCGGGCGTGCTGGGGATGCTCCTGGGCCACAGCTATCTCACCCGCCCTTCGCTTTCAATTGTCCCACTCCGGAACATTGCGAAGCTGTTCATGGTTTTTGTGTTTGTAGAGGCAGGACTCACCCTGGTGAGCCTTGTCATCCTGGTCCCAACTCAGCGTTTAAAAAATGCCCTCATGATCAATGCAATTGAAGGGCTTTATCTCTGGATTCGACTTTTGATCGGAATCGTGGGACCTGTTATTTTGGCGCCAATGATCCTCGAAACCATCAGGGAACGGGCAACGATGTCTGCCACAGGCTTACTCTATGTGGCCATGATGATGGTTATTATCGGTGCAATCTTCTCCCGGTTTTTCTTATTGGTTGACGCGACTTTTGTTTAATGGAGGTTAAATGTTAGTGCAATCCGTAGAGAAAATGAAGGCCTTCTCGTCAGAAAAGATGAAAAAGGTCAAGATGTTTGACTCTGAGCATATGTTTTGCGATCTCTACTGCTTTGAGCCGGGCCAATCACAAAAGACACATCTCCACGAAGGCGAGGACAAAGTTTATTATGTTCTGGAAGGAGAGGGAATGTTTCAAATCGGCGGTGAAGAAACCTGCGTCCGGAAGGGATCGGCTACAATGGCGGAAGCAGGGATCATGCATGGCGTCGTGAATAAATCAAGTGAAGCTCTGGTCGTCCTGGTTTTCATGGCACCTAAACCGGCACACGGGAAAAAACCGGAAAGGAAGGGATAATCCCAACCTGAGCAGGGAGACCTAAACCCCGACCGGCAGAAAAAAGGAGTTTACAATGCCAAGCCAAGCAAAATCGCATCAGAATGAAAACCTGAAGATCATTGAAAAAGAAATTGGTCCACATTCCTTCACACCAGATCAGTTTGAGCTCGTAAAAAGCGTCGTCGCCTCAACCGCCGATTTTGAGTATGCCCAATCAATGACCTTTCATCCGATTGCTGTGGCCGCCGGAATGGCAGCGATCCGCGCCGGCGCAGACATCGTAACGGACACCCAGATGGTTGCAGTCGGAATTCCCAAGAGCTTGCTGGCAAAAACCGGCGGAAGCGTCTGGTGTTTGACATCAGATAACGATGTCGTTGAAAAATCGAGAGAACTTCAACTCCCTCGGGAAGTCATCGCGATGAGAAAAGCTGCAGACGAGTGTAAAGGCGCGATCTATGTGGTCGGAAGCTCACCCGAGGCACTTTCAGAGCTCATCCGACTCGTTCAGGACGGATCAGCGAAGCCTTCTCTGATCGTTGGCGTTCCCGTCGGGTTTCATGCCGCATTTGAATCGAAGGAACAGCTCCTCAACCTTTCAATACCTTTTATGACCTGTCGTGGCCGAAAGGGCGGCTGTCTTGTCGCCGTCGCGATTATCGAAACCCTTTCATCACTCACTGTCCGTTAAATAGGATCCCCCTCCCCCCTCTGCCCATATCCGGAAAGAGAAAACAACATTGCCTTTCTGGTACGGTTTCGATATAATCCGGCCAGAACGGATTGGAGAGACCCTCATCATGACAGATCAAAAAACCCTAGACGAACAAAAAATTCTACTTCAGCACAAGGGGCCGGTTGAAACCTTAGAGGATTACCTCGCCATCGGAGGATTTCAAGCGCTCAAAAAAGCGGTTGAAATGACCCCGATGCAAATCATTAATGAAATAAAAAAATCATTTCTAAGGGGCCGGGGCGGGGCGGGATTTCCCACCGGGATCAAATGGGAAGGGGTCCATCAGAATCAGGACACCATATTAGGAAGCGCCCCGCAAAAATATCTCGTGTGTAACTGCTCAGAAGGGGAACCCGGAACCTACAAAGACCGCTACCTCATCCAAAAAAATCCCTATACCCTGATAGAAGGAATGATCATCGCATCCTACGCAATCGGCACCGTCGATGCGATGATCTGCATCAAGGAGATTTTCAAGAAAGAAATCGCCATATTAGAGCGTGCCATTCAGGAATGCACGACGGCTGGCTATGTAGGGGAAAATGCGATGGGATCAGGACTCAACCTCCCCCTCAAACTGACCTTCGGCCCGGATTCCTATCTTTTGGGGGAAGATCGCGCTCAGTTGGAGGTCATTGAGGGGAAACCGCCCTGGCCGCGGGCCAAGGGAATTATCCCAGTTTATGTCGGACTCTATGGACAACCCACCGTTGTAAATAATGTTGAAACCCTCTCCACAGTTCCCCACATCATTCGCAAGGGTGCGGATTGGTTTAAATCCATCGGAAGTGCTGATACTCCTGGGACCATGATCTTCACCCTTACCGGCGACATCAACCGCCCCGGCATGTATGAACTGCCGATGGGAACCCCCATGCGGACCTTGATCGATGTTTATGGCGGCGGTCCAAAGATGGGACGGCATATCAAGGTTGTCTTTTCAGGTCCAACAAATTCCGTCATACCGGCAAACAAGCTTGATACGCCCCTTGATTTCGGATCCATGCGGAAAATACCCTCCGGCCTCGGATCGGGCGGCTATACTGTATATGACAGTACGGCTTGTGTCATCAAGGCGGGTCTGGACTTCGCGAAGTTTCTTGCGATTGAGTCCTGCGGCCAGTGCTCCTCATGCAAAACCGGAACAGGTCGGATAGCGCGCGGCCTTGAGTTACTGGAAGAAGGACGCGCAACGGAGGAGACTGTCCTAGCCATCCTGGAAGACTGCGAACATATAAAAGGGCAGGGGCATTGCTATCTCTGTACTGAACCGGGGCTTGAAATCGGAAGCATACTGAACCATTTCCCTGATGATATCATTGAACATCTCGAATACGGCTGTCTAAAAGATCGTCATCCTACGATGCCGAAAATCAAGAGTTTTGATGAAGAAACCAACACCTTTACTTTTGATGAAGGCTATTTCGAGCGTTGTCTGAGTAATGGGAAACTGATCAATTACCCCGGTTAAACCTTCAGTCGCAGCCGGATAGCCCATGATGAATACCCGTGCAACCTTCCAAATTGCTTGACACCTTTCCCCCGCAGTCGGTATGATCGCTTTCTCGTAATCACAAGGCATGTAACATGATTTGGCACCGATATATAAGCAGGCTTGCTGCGCCTCTTTTCACAGCGACTTTGATCCTCTCTCTACTCTCTTCAGTTGAATTGAGCCATGCTTCTGAAACAGCCCCTGCCATTCAGGGAAATAACGACCCCAGCCCGCAGACTGATATTTATTTAGGGACAGAGGGTGTTATTTCGGGGCCGCCGGCCCCGGCATTGTCCTATCCGGACAGTTACGGAGGCGGAGGACGAATCGACAGTCGCTCCGTCCTCTGGATTTTTATCCAGCAACACTTTTTTCTGGGAAGTTTCATCCTCGGGGTTCCCATGATTGCCTGGATGCTGGAACTCTTTGGTCTTTTCCGAAAAAAGAAAGGAGCCCCTGCTGAAAAACATGATCAACTTGGTCGGGATATCATGGAGATCTGCCTCCCCTTTTATCCCCTCACGGTTCTTACCGGGGTCGCCCTATTCGGTGCATTTATTTTTTTGTATTCAGCCTTCACTAAATACATGGCCTCGGTCTTCAATCCGGTGATCTATCTTTACATTGTCGTTTTTTTCCTCGAAACCCCTTTGCTCTATGCCTACACCTGGACATGGAATCGGTGGAAGCAGGGTCGTCTTAAGCGGCTCCATTTCGGGCTTGGCGGCCTGACTTGCCTCAATGGCCTAGCGATAATCTACCTTGCGAATGCCTTGATGGCTTTTATGATGTCACCGTCCGGAATTAACGCAAAAGGAGCATACCTTGGAAACATCTGGAACGCGGTCAATACTCCTCTCTGGAATCCGCTCAATGTCCACCGGATTCTGGCCAGCATTATGTTCAGCGGGGCCGTCCTCGCAGCCTACGCGGCTTACCAGATGCTCACCACGCGCGACCCGGAGAAGAAGGCCCATTATGACTGGATGGGCCATATCATGATCATGATCTCCATCGCCAACCTCTTTATTCTCCCGGTTGCCGGCTACTGGTTCGCAAAAGCGATATTTATTTATCGTCAACGCATGGGCGTGACATTAATGGGCGGAAAACTCAGTTGGCCTTTTGTGATGCAGGCCATGCTGATCGGGCTGATCTTCATGACCGTGACCTACTACCTCTGGCAGGGGACGACACGGATGCATGGTTCGGAACGCTACAGGCATCTTGCGAAATACATGATGATTGTTTTTACCATCGCCTTCATGATCTGGACGACACCGCACACCCTTCCGGCCAGCCAGGGAGAGATTCAGGCCATGGGAGGGGCTCAACATCCGATTGTTGGATATTATGGAACCATGGCGGCCAAAAATACCGCCATCAATACGATGATCCTAAGCTTTGGTATCTGCTTCATTATCTTTAAACGCTGTAACAAGCAGATGACCATCTCATGGTCAAGATGGGGAAACACGGCAATGATCACCATGTTTGCGATTGCAGAGGGTTTCATAATATATTACGGGGTCTACGGATTTTTTGTCCCGGCCAACATCCGGGTCAGGCTGGCCCTTCCGCAATTTCTTGTCACCATGGGCGCTCTGGTCGTCGGGGCGGTCTTAAACAAAGTGATGCTTAGAAAATCGACGGCCATCGCACCGATTCAATGGGGGAAACTCCCTCTCGGCGGGGCAATTGCTATTTTTTCGTTGGCTGTATTTATTTCAACAACGATGGTGCTGATGGGTTACATCCGCTCATCAGTTCGGCTCGATTGGCATGTTACCGAAGTCCTGAAAGATACCACGCCCTGGGCGGGGACCCCAACGCTGAGCTATGCCATCGGGATGGTAATGCTCAACGTCCTGCTCTTCTGGATTATTACCGCCCTCATCTTCCGATCCGGTAGGTCGCGGAGACGCTCCACCTTTACCAGGCAAGCAGAGGGCCTGACCACGGAGGCCAAGGCGAAGGATCTCCCCTCCGAACTGATCCCAAAATAGCTGCGAGGGTTCAGCTCATCCAGACAAGCTGAGTCCATGCAAATCGCGATTACTCAAAGATCCACCAGTTCCAGGACTTAGGTTCCGGCTCACTCTCCTCGTATAGTAACGATGTCATCGGATCAGAACGCGCCGCCAGATCCTTCACCACTTCCCTGACCACTTTTACGGCCTTGACCAAGCCTGCTTTATCAATTTTCTCAGTTGTATCCGAAGGAAGATGAAAATCAGGGCTTATCCCGCTTGATATTTGGACGGCCGGAATTCCGGCATCTAGAAAACTCTTTTGATCGCTCGAACCAAATTCATCCGAATTTGTCTTGACTGGTACCCCGGCCTTAAAACCTGCGTCCCGGAAGAGGCGGGTCCATTCCCGTGCCGAACCAGTGCCGTAGACGATCAGGTCTTTCTTTTCCAATCGGCCAACCATATCGATATTCAGCATCCCGAAAATTTTATCGACCTGAAGTGGCTTTGGATGGGCAGTATAATATTTAGATCCAAGTCGTTTCACCTCCCCGGCCGCAAAGGCAACAAAGACCACAGGCCGCTCAAGCGGCTCTTCTTGCGCTAAGGTTCTGGCCAGTTCCAGGAGGACAGCGATGCCGCTTGCATTATCATCCGCACCCGGATGGATTTTTCCCTCGTTACCTTCATGCCCCTCCAGCCAACCCAGTCCGAGATGATCATAGTGCGCCCCGACAATGATTCCCTGACCGGACCACTCGGGGCGGGAACCGGGTAGAAATCCGATCACATTTTTCAGGGGAACCTCGCTTCCTCTGCCGTCCCCTTCCTCTCTCCATATCTGGATGTAGCTCCCCTCAATATCCCCGGCCGGTTTCAGGTTCGCCTCCCGAAAAGCCTTGGCAATAAAATCTGAAACCAGATCCAACTCCGGCATTGAAAACCCACGCCCTTTTAAGACGGGGTCTGTCAAAAAGTCAATCTCTTTCATCATCCGGGTACTCGAAATAACAGGGGGCAACACCGCCAGGGCCCGGCGGGAAGGAAGCTTTCCTCGCGGCCAACGCCTTACCTTTCCACCATCCAACTGCTTGACCCTGACCGAAATCGGGGAGCGTTTTACAGGCCATTTCCCTTTCACAACATTGACCGGGTTTTTCCCCTTAAAAGCAAGGTACCCATACTGTCCATAGTGCTGAATTTTCCTTGCCAGGCTGCCCAGGGAGGCCGGGTGGTCGACCGCCATCCAGGCCAGGGCAAGACTTTTATTCCTCGGATGACGCGCAGCAAGCACAAGGCTATGGCCTCTGCGGGGAACCTGGATTCGGCCAATTCGGGCCATGGCGCTCGTCATCACAAGGTTGTATCTCCGCAATTGAGCCATTGCCTTGTGCTGGAACCGGTTTTCCCAGCCAAGCAACCAGACAGCCCGGTCCTCAGGGAGTGTATCCACCTCATTGTCCCACATGATTTCAACTTCACCCTGCAGAGAGGTTTTCCAAGACTGCGCCAATCTCTGGTATGCGCCGCGAATCCTGCCACGAGCCGTTGCGGGCAAAAGAATTACAACGGACTTGGCACCGAACATCTGAGAAATAGATGGAGGGGCCTCTTCAGGATCTAATCGTCGAAAAAGATCGTATTCCGGATCAAGATCGAGACGCAGGGGCCTTGCGGGGAGTTGAAGCGACAAGTCAAACGCCTTGTCCTTCAATAAAATTGTCGTCTGATATGCTTCTTTGCGTCCCTCAAGTGTCACGGCAAGTGGGATATCAAGGCGATAAGGTTCCCCTTTCTGCTTTTGTCTGATTTTCGCGGTCAGGACATAGCCTTCCTCATTCCTCTGAGCTTTTGCCTGGCTGACATGTAAAGTGGGTGCTCCGGACCGGGTCACCCACTGCTCAAATTCAGAATCAAGATCCAGCGCGGACACACGACTAAAGACCTGTTTAAGATCGGTAAATGAGGCCCGTCTGAACTTGTTTTCATGAAAGAATTTCCGTAAGGCTTCAATAAAAATTTCGTCACCGACTTTGAGGCGCAACATATGGAAAAAAGCCATTGTCTTCCCGTATCCAACCGCTTGTGAAACAGTATCGTAACGCTCTTGAAAGTCCGTGAGCGGAAAATCCTTTCCTTCCGTTGCGTAATCCGTATACTTTTGTAAAGACGCATGCCGGGCCGTCTTCCCCTCCCCACGCTGCTCCTGTATCAGATAATCCGCCAGATATGTCGTTAGCCCTTCACTCCAGTTACCGGTCTCTCTGTCAACATAGACTCCGTTTCCCCACCAGTTATGCAAAATTTCATGGGGATATGAGGAGTGCAATATAAACGGAAAGCGAATGATCTTTGAACCCAGGAGCGTAAATGAAGGCATCCCATAGCCCGTTTCCCAAAAATTTTCAACCAGGGCAAACTTTGGATAGGGATAGGGCCCCAGTAATTTCTCATACATTTCTAGATATTGCTCGGTCACCTCCAGATATTTCTGTGCCAATTCGGGGTCTGGAGTTCTGAGAAATACCATGGCAAGCACTTTTCCCGCCTGCCGGAGGTATTCACTCCATTCCCCGGCAACAAGATAAATCTCCTCCTGCGGCTCACGCGATACCCAGCGGACTCGGACGTCATTTTCATCGCGGGTATAGCCTACCCTCCCCCCCTGGCTGAGCGCATTCCATCCCTTCGGAAGCGTAAGATCAAGAGAAAATGTGACCAGATCTGTATAAAACCATGGGTACCAGAATGTTTCTCCGGAAAGGAAAACTCCTTCATTGGATATCATTCCGGGTGTCCCGGACGATCCGCCGGAATCCCCTTCGCCCCCAGAAATCAGCGGGTGGTTGATCTCACCTTCATAGGTCATGACAAACTGACGCAGTCCAATTGGAAGTTTCACAGTGTAATGTTCCAAACGAACCCCGACCTCGCCACCCCCTCCGCTCAGTCCAAAGCCCAGGGGTTTAGGATCCTCCTTTTCATAGATGATCTTCACGCCAGCAGTTAGGGAGACAGGCCGTAATCCCCGATGAATAAGAAAATGGAAGTTTCCCTCCGGGTCAGGGAACATAGACCTTGGGAAGGTAATCGTATCTTCAACCTGAAGGTGATGTGTTTCAGGGTTCATAATGACGTTTATTTCATGATGCACGGGCTGCTGTGCCTGGAGCGTACCTGGGAAAAAGGTAAGGAGTAAAATGATTGCTGACTGGAAAAGAAAATACTTCAAGAAAACCTCCTGCATTTTTGTAACACGGACAGTTCCCCTCCAGACATAAGGGGAAAAGAAATCCATGGTTCAGAGCGTTACCGTTTTACTGCAATACTATATATTTCAAAGATACCATGGAGTCAAACTGATTCAGAACATTTAACGATTTTTTTAAAGATTAATTGATATAATCATGTCCTCATTCTTTTACATGCGGAATGATCAGGCCAGACAATAAGAAGACAATTCAAGGGCCGCAGTTTTACAGCTCTTTGTACATTTCCCCGGGAACAGGATTAGATGGAGGGCAGTATATTCTAATCCAAGAATGAGTCTGAAAAGGAGTTTTGGGATCTGAGATT
>JBHHXE010000072.1:0-11038 GCA_046756865.1 Nitrospiria bacterium
GAAGGCAAAATACTATCTGAGGAAATCCTGGAATTGGCCGGACTGGTACGCGATCTGCCAGGCGTCCAACAACGTGATGGTATGCGAGTGTACAGACTTGCACATAGCCGAGTTAGTGTTGGATTATCTAAACGCATTGCCAGGTAGCGTAACCAGGCAGGTTGGAGTAAAATAACACGAAACAAAGAAACCAACGCTACAGTTTTCATTACGCATAAGTTTCTATACTAAAAACAAATGTTCTAGCAGGTTAACTTTTATTTCGCATAATTGAAGTAAAGCCGTCCGGGTTTCCGGGCGGTTTTTTATTGTGGGGGTGGGTACTTCGCCTTAATTTGGTTAATGATTGTTACCAGAGCGTCAAGTTTTGAGTTGTCATCACCGTAAAGAAACTTAATAATTGCGTCCAACAGATCGCCCACGGACGTTTGAAATGTACCCTCTGGTGACAGTTCCGCGATGTAATCAGCCGCCCTTAATTGACGATATGTCAGTTTTGGGTCGGGGGTTTCGGGGATGGTTTCACGTTCGGATTTTGCCGTAATCAATCTGCCTACAGCAGCGATATATCCATCGCCGTTTGTCCATTTTAATGATTGTGGCTCACCGTCCACAAAATGCCGGACACCCGGTTCATACAATCGCTCCCTGCCCTCAAACGCGTATGGCGCTCCCATATCAATAGCAAAATTCTCTGGCGTATCTTGATATATGCCCACGTCTGTCCGGATAAAAATTAAATTGTCGGGATGATGATGGAATTCATTTGCCATAATTACGCTCCTGCATAGATTATGTAGTTCAAAGTCAAATAGCACGGCATATTTTCGTGAGCAGCGCCACCGCCGGCGTTCTCGACCCAGATTGTCCCCCAGGGCGTTGCCCCCCCGCCACTAGCCGGCCTGGTCGTGTTACCACCTGGTCCCCCCATAGTCATATACTGCCGGTGGGAATGTGACGGCATCTCGGTAGTAGTTAGTGTGTGGGTCTCCGCCCCTCCGCTTCCCCCAATTAAATCTGCCTGCGCGTCTGTCACTCGATTAGCCGATGACCCGCCCATATTATCAAGACCTAGCGGAAGCCTACCCCGCATGTCCGGCAAGTTGAACGTGGTACTTCCATCGCCCGCCCCAAATGTCGTACCGACAGCTGCAAACAAACCGGAGTAGATCGTTCGGCTGACCGCTTGGCCGTCGCACAACAACCAGTCTGTAGGCGGAGTATCTGTAGGCCACATTGTCATTTCGCCCATTATTCGAGAAGCACCACTGCCCCAGTAGGGTAAATCATTCCAGTTTGTTACATTATCCCCCACCTTAAAACGTTGGGTATCAGTTTCTAAACCCATTTCCCGTGTAGCTAATATCGGGTTGGCAGATTGCCAATTAGCCGCAATATCCCCCCGTGTTTGAATAGTTACCGTCATGCGTCACCTCCATCAACAATTGGTGTTTGTACGTGGATGGCATCGGCCAGGCCACCGTCAATATTACCTGATCCGGGTGGCCCCTGTGGCCCCTGTGGCCCCGTGTCGCCTTGTAGACCCTGTGGCCCCTGTGGCCCCTGTGGCCCCTGTGGCCCCTGTGGCCCCGTGTCGCCTTGTAGACCCTGCGGCCCCTGCGGCCCCGTGTCGCCTTGTAGACCCTGCGGCCCCTGTGGCCCCGTGTCGCCTTGCGGCCCCTGTGGCCCCGCCGGCCCAGGATTATTGGCTATGATGTTGTCAATTTCAGCCTCGGTGTAGTAGCTGGCGTCGTGGTTGTGGCCCGTGGAAGACTTGCCGGCGAGCAGGGCATCTGTCTCGGTCTCGGTATAGACGGCTGCATCGGTGATATTATCCCAATGCAGCACAGAGCGCCCAGGTTCGCGCAATTCTGACTTGGTGAAATACCGCTTGTCGATTTGGCTCAAGTCGATTTTAGGCTTTTTGCAGCAACAGCAGCTCATTATCATTCCTCAGCATAGGCCTTAGCACTCTCCGTGAACGGTCACACCGATGCTAAACGGGGTAGATGACCAAAATACCAGGGTCTTGAAACAATAGCGCTGACCAGTGGGGAAGGTGTTGGTATTGTCGTAAATGTCGCCATTTGTGGGGAAGTTGTCACAGATGCTAAAGAGCCTGAAATCTATATAGCCTGCCCCCCGGTCTGTCCAGCCTGAGATACTATCAAAAGTAACGTCTAACATAGCGGTGCCGTTGCAACAGTAGCCTAGAGATATCTCATTACCGTTGGCAGAGACCGCAGATTGCCAGGTCTGGACGCCCGGCGATGGGTCGATTGTCCCCAGGATTGTATGTTGACACGGAGAGCATCCGGCCAGATTGTAGCTCAACAAATCGCTGTCCTGGATAAAGAGCAGATCCATCAAATCAGCCCGATTGTCATCCGGCTTGATCAACGCATCGAGGGCCTTTTTCATTTGCAGTTGATGGGTCGTATCGCTCACATTGGCATCTATCCAGACGGTCAGGAAAGTGGACAGCACACTGTAAGCAGAGTCTTGATCAACGGCGGCCTGAATGTTTGATAGCAAGGTGGCTTTGTTGGTGGTCATATAGGCGGCCAGGGCGGTGAAATCCGGCAGGGAGAAGACGTTGAAGGGCCAGTACGAATAGATGATTTCTGCCACGGCGATTAGATAGGCCGGGTAGTCGCTGAGTTCCTGAACCTTGAGCGGTATGTCTAGCCCGCTTTCCAGCCGATTGTAGATAGCGGTCTTGTCGTCATCGAACGGATTGGGCGACATACTGTAAGAGATCAGGCTACCTGTTTCCTCGAAGGTGGCTATCAATTGGTCAATGATGTAGTACGAGGCTTGACACTGTTCTACGCTGCCGGCTACAATCGGGGCGCCGTCAGTGTAGCTGCCGCAACAGGTGGTGGTGATGACGGATAGTTCATCGTCATCAAAGGACGGCCACCAATCGGCGGAGAAAAACAACATTGTGAAAAACATATTTGGGGTAAAGGCGTAGACGATGGCCCGCTGGACTACGGACAATTCCAATTGACCAACGGCCTTGTCAAGCCTTAGCTTGGCATCGGCCGCGTTCTCAGCTTTGGATAGAGCACAAATGATGTCATCTTTTGCGGCTTGAAAAACCGATAAGAGGTCTTGAACAAGTGGGACCGTGATATTTGAGGTTTCTACACCGGCAAAGGCAGCGATGATACTAACTATAATTGCCCTGGCAATCAGCCCTACTACGATATCCGAAGGATCAGGGCCGGTAAGTATGGCGGAAAGGGCCGTAGAAACTAACAGTACAAGTGTCGGAAGAATGGGGGCTAAAAATGCTGAAGTTGCAGCAAATGCTATAACAGACAGGACGGCATTCCCGGCGATTGAGTTAGCCAGGTTGTTTATGATTGCCTCGACCCAGGAATAAAGCCAGACAGACATTTTACATTGCCTGTCAGTTATGGACGTAGAAGGATCGCTGTATCCCTCTGGTGGCCCGGCTGGATCGGCCGGGTCCCCCAGGTCGTCATATTGCAAGTCTGGTACTGGTACGGTTTCGCTACTACCAGCTGATCCATCGCCGCAACATCCACAATTTTTGATATTTATGGTAATATTGTTAGGCATACTTTTTTACCCCTTTGGAGGTCTTATGACTATATATCTGTTTCTAATGGCAATGGTTTTTATTGGTGCAATTTGGTACATCGTAATGGGGATCATAAACCCTAACTTCTCTATATCCCGTGTATACCCCCCTCTTGATGATGTTGCCAACTCGAACTGGTCAGAAGACAGGCGGCGCATTGTTTGGATTGTTATATTAAGCCTTTGGAGCCTTATGGGTACACTCGCCGTGTCCTTGGCCTGGCCCATCGGTGTTTTGACCGCTGTCGCTATTTATATCGGTGGTAAGCGAAAGGAGTCAAATGTAAGATACGCTGCAAAAAACATCTTTCCTGACAGTCCAGAAAAACAACACAAGGCCATAAGAAACTTATGGCTAGCTATGTTGGCATTTACACTCTGGGGGTTATGCGCTCAAAGCCCATGGTTGTTAATGCTTCTGGTATTGCCATTCACTTAGTTTCTAAACCACGACAACCGTTTCGGTAATATCTTCATCCTCATCAACCGTGATGGTTTGTTCCTCACAATCACAATCGCCGTCACAACCGCAACCCTGATAATTGTTCAAGTTGATGGTGCTGGTCAGGTCAAGACCCTTAACGGCCCCGGCGATAGCCTGTAAAACCTCGATACCCCGGCTGTTTGCCTGGATTTGGTCGGGGTCATTGGTCTTGAAATACTCAAAGAGCTTCTCGATGGCATCGTCAATGTCAATGTCATTAACCGTGGCCGGAAACAGCCAACCCAGGCCCGGAATGTTGGCCTTGAGGCCGCCCACGCCCACCCCGCCATTGTCCATAATACGCATAAAGTTATCAAACTCAACCCCGGCATCGACCAACTCGTCCCCCCCGGACAGTAAGTTGGCAATGCGGCCATTGATAGCATTTGTCCATAGCGCCCGCATCTGGGAGCGCCGGTAAAGAAAGTCCGTCACCAGTTGGAAGAATTGAGCAATAGGGATGCGGGGGGGGGGAGCGGGCAGCAATGCCTTGAGAAAAAACAGCGTTTCCAAAAAGTCCTTGATGACGCGCAGGGCATCGAGAATACTACTACCCCCCCCGGCTTCCCAGGTCTCAATCAGGGCCTTGATGCTGTCAAGTAAAGCGTCGTCAATGGTGATGGTTTGCTCTTGTTGCCCTTCCAGAGCGTCGGCAATGCGGGTCATTTGGGTAATGAGTTGTGATACGTCGCAACCACTCAAGAGACAAACCTCCAATTCTTCGACAAAATCCGAGATATCGACCCATTGCTGTTGGGTGGCAGCATCCCATTCAGACATTGGCCCGGGTATGGCCCAGACCCAATAATATTTGGGAAAAACGGCCAACATAGTCCGCAGCAGGGACGCTTGCCGCTCATCGAGGGCAAACAGATAACACGCGCCGGGGTCAGGGTTCCACTCAAGGTGAAATTGGCGGCCAGGGTGAAAGGTGTAGTTTTCTCTGTCCCGTTGGCTGTCATAGGTTGGTCGTGTTTTTGACATTTCATTTCAGATTTGACACAATAGTTATAATTTCGCTCATATGAGCGAAATTAACCCGCAGCGTTACCCCCATCAATAACCCCGCTTGGGGCGGTCAACTCATCTATGGCCATGGTCAAGAAATCCTCAGCAGCAGCCCACTCCAAGTCGGTCAATTCATCCAGGTCATACCGCCAGTTAGAACGGTACTCCGCAGAGATTAACGCCTTGAGGCACAAAACGAGAGTACTTTCAGACAGGGCCAGATATTTAAACGGGTCATTTTTGACATCTTCCAGAGGGATCAGGTAAAAGGTCATAATAAACTAAAGGGGTTTTTGGACAGGGGGCGGGCGTTTAACAGTGCAAACGGTGGCCCGATATCCAAAAACCCCGTTTTGATTTTAACGATTGATTTTGCCGGAAACGTTGCCCGCTTCGATGAACGCTTCGGACAATGCCTCCCCATCAGAGCAGTAAAAAACGCCGGTAGTAAGAGCAACCCCGTCACCGTTGTCAAACTGGGTGAGAAACGTTTGCAGGGCCGCGTTTGCCCCGTTGACATTGGAGCCACTTTTGATAGCGGCCTTGAGCGCGGGCAGATTAAATGAGTAAAATGCCCCGCTCGCCAATTGAGCGCGCGCGCTGGCTGTTTCGGCAACGGCGCTATTGGCTTCGGCGGTCGTAGCCGTAAAGCCGGTTACGCGCCGGGTGACTTGCACATCAACTACTTCAAGCTGAGTGATAGCTTGCAGCGCATCGGCCAGAACAACGGCCTCGGCATCGGTCACGCCGGCCAACCGGGCCTCATAACGCCGGGTGGTTTGCATCCCATTGCTGTCTTCCAGGGTGATGGTTACAGTAGCGGCAGGTTGAGACATAGTAGGTAAACCTCCTTTCTGAGTATTTTTTTAGACGCCAGGCTTGCCGGCCGACACGCCGGGTCTCAAACTTAGAACATCGTTCTACTGAGAGAACAGTATAGGGCAAAAAAAGAGATTGTCAAGAATTGTGGGATAATGCCTGGCTAACTTTTCGACAATTCCTCTATGGTTTGCACCAGGTCGGTCACGAGGCGTTGGTAAAATTCATCCTTGGCCTGGGCGCGTTGCTCGAAGTGAGCCATCAGAGCGGCTACTTGTTCTTGCTGCTTGTCTTGCAGCCTGACAACCAACCAGACCGCCCCGGCTACCAGGGGCAACTCTGACAGCAACCGGAGAAGTGGGTCGAATGTCTCTAAATCGCCTTGAAATTGAGGCACAAGGGTAAGCGCAAGCGAAATTACGGCAAATGGAATGAGTTGAAATGTGATTTTCATACGGAGCATTATACCACCTTGAGCGGATCCGTTCCATAGTCCAAAAAAAGGCCGTAGAATGGCCGCAGTGGGGCCTTGTGTGGTATACGCTTACGATATGCCCTTAAACAGAGATTAAGCCCAATTTGGCGACAAATGACCACAATCACGGGGTGTTGGGTGGGACTCAAGGTCTGTTTTTGCTAATTTAGGGGATGGATTTGACAAGGGGCTCTGGAAATGTTAAGATTTTGGGTGACGAGGGGTTAGCCTCGTCACCCTAACCACCAGCCAAAACCTAACAGGGAGGTTGACCAATGGCTAAAACAAAGTATACCCTAATCGACGCAGATGACAACATAGCGGGTTATGCTTTCCTCAATGCCCCCACCTTTGAGCATACCCAACCCACGTTTGTGCCGCCCATCGAGGGACCCATGGCCGATGCCTTTTTGTTTGCGGTCGTGCTGGCCGGCTTTACCGCTGTCCCATGGCTGTTCGGCGCCCCGGGGTGGCTATCGGCCTTGACCGGAGTTGTGATGACCGGGACACTGGCCGGCATTAAGGCCTGGCGGGGGTCACTGCTTCCCATCGAGCCTGACCCCGACGAGGTGACAATCAAAGTTGAGCATTGGGACTTTGAGCAAGGCCGCGCAGTCCTACAGCAATTCAAGGATAACAAGATTACCCTGGACTTGCTCAAGAAAGTGGCCAAGGCCGTAATTGATGACGGTTGCAATTTTAGCCGGCCGGCCTTGACCAAAGCCGCTGGATTAAGCCAGGGTGGCTACCACGCTGTAAAAAGCGAGTTTGAGCGGTTGAACTTTTGCTACACCGACAAGGGCAACAAAACGCACTTGCTCAAGCGGGGCAAGGCATTTCTGCAAGAGGTGACGACAAAATGATATATCTAATTAGTTTAATCGTCGGGGGTATCGTGCTTTCTGCCTTGTCGATTTTGTTTCTAATCGTTGTTGTCGAACGCTGCTTGCTCATTGCTGATAAGTTGCGGGAACTTGTAAAATTGGCGGCAATGGACGCTTTACAAATCCGGACTTCAAGCCGGATGTCGTCAATCGACATAGACCGGGCCAGAGGCAAATTGGAGCTGACCCAGGACTATGGTCAAGCCCGGTTAGATGAGTACAAAGCGTTTGCAAGAACAAAACTGTTGGAGCGCAGGCTACAACTAAAAGCAAAGCAATAGCCCCCTACCCCCCCTACCCTATTACCCTATGCCTCAAAATGGGCTTGTTGGGCTACCCGTCAACAAGCAACAACAAGCAAACAAGGGTATTTCGACTTTATCAGTGGCCGGATTGTACCAGTACTTATGATCTCCTTTGGCCGCTCTCGTTTGGTAGCAACCCAACCTCTTCAGTCGTTTGGTCAATTCCCGGTAACGCATCAGGCCATAACCAGCATTGGTATCTCTATCTTTGTCTCATCTACCATACGCTGCAAGGCCTGCGGCGGTGCTTTACCCAATTCTTCCAGGGCCATTAGTAAACCCTCGATAGCTTCTTGAACATTGTGGGCTATTTCCTCCAACGTGCTACCCTCGGTAATCAGGCCGGGCACGTCGGGACTGGTCACGGTATAAACCCGATCCGGGCCGGGGTTGAGGTCAAGGTTTAGCGTAATTTCAAACAGGGCCATTGGTCAAATCTCCTTTGGCCTATATTGTACCACAAATTTGCCGTGTGGCCTATTTTGGCCTATAATATCAATCAGATAGCCGAGCAAACTACCTACTGTTTTTGTTTTTCCACAATCAAATAAAAATTGCGGACAAAAAGCCCGTGATGTCCTAGGTAGGTAGTCTGCTCGGCTCCACCAATAGACAACACGGGCTTTTTGGTTACGCACTATTATACCGTAAGGAGCCGAGCATGCTTTACCAAAATTCTGGTACATTAGTACCAAAGGTTTTAGATTCCCCGCAAGACCCCCCCAATATTCACGGTAAGTTTACGCCAAATGACCCGTGGAAGGCTTGTCCCGAATGTCAATCCCCAAATGTCTACGGTAATGGGTTGGATGCTACCGAACTGGCTTGTCCCGATTGTGGGCTGCAATACAACCCTAAACTTCATTCCCGATGGGCTAATCTGCCCGTTGACCCCCCCCAGGGTTGGGAAGATGACCCCACAGGTATCCCTGATGCCTTTTGTCTGCCCGTAGAAAGTCCTCCAAAACCGCCCGAAAAACCGGCGATCAGTGGCAAGAAGCCCATTTATACCATATCGCTAGACCACTTGGGTAACAATGAATTTGAGGTTTTTGTTATCCGTCGTGGTGGTGAACGTCACATGTACAGGGATGTTACCTCGTCATCGGCCAGGCGTGTCTTTCGTCTGGTTCACAAGTTTCAGCTACTTGGTTTTATGTGGCTTGCGCCCAGGCAGAGGGGGTGGATAGCCTTTGTGAATACGACTGTATATCCCCTCCCCGGTGGGAAAGTCGAGGGTACGTGATGCCTAAAAACAAATTCAGCAAAGCGCAGGGGCTGCAATACAACCCTAAACTTCATTCCCGATGGGCTAATCTGCCCGTTGACCCCCCCCAGGGTTGGGAAGATGACCCCACAGGTATCCCTGATGCCTTTTGTCTGCCCGTAGAAAGTCCTCCAAAACCGCCCGAAAAACCGGCGGCCAGTGGCAAGAAGCCCATTTATGCCATAATGCTAGACCACTGGGGTAATAATAAGTTTGAAGTGTGGATTGGGCGTAGGAATGGTCGTCATCGTGTGTACAGTTACGTTACCAGGTCCTCGGCCGAGCGACTCCTGGATGTAGTCGGGACGCTGGAATTGCTTAATTTTGTGTGGGTCTTGCCCAGGCTCAAGGGGTGGACGGCCTACGTTGACTTGGCTGTATTTCCCCCCCCCAAACGGCCTAAAGAAAAAGCCTGTTTTAATTGCGAAATTGGAACAATGAAGGCCGGTAAATATGGCTGGTATTGCTCAGATTGTGACACGTTTGAAGCCGACGAGGAAACCTCCGAAATTGTGGACGGGCTATATCAAATGGATGCTCTGGAACGAGAAATATTAGACCTTGAGGCAAAGCTAACCGCGAGAAAACACGCAACCATATCAAGTATAAACAAGGGGGTGGCGTGATGAAACGCTACTCCAAACTCCAAATATTGGAAGCCGGCGAAACGCTGTTCAAACTATTGCAGGTCGAAGGTTACCCGGTCGAATACCTGACCGCTGTCAATTGCATCATTGAGGATTTGGTCGATATCCTGACCGGTAAAATCAGGCCAATATTCACCGAGGAACATATGATCATACCCGGTATCGGTTTTGTGCCCCTGGTCGGTGAAATAGTGACCGACCAGGAACAAGGCAATCGGGTCGAATGGTTCGCGGATGACGAGCCGGGGGAGGGACGTAATGCCTAAAAACAAATTCAGCAAAGCGCAGGCCGTTGGTTTGCAAGGTGAGCAGTGGGTCTTTAAGCAATTGCAGAACCAGGGGTACAGCCCCTGGTTTGTGCCCCACTTTCACGCCAAAGCCCAGGACATCATCGTTGACGGGCTGCCCATAGAAGTGAAGTTCGCCAATCCTACCTATCGGGTCAAACGCAACCAGGCCGGTCTTGACGTCTATTACCCGCGTTGGCAATGGTTGATCCACCCCACCAGCCACGAGCAGAATGATGAATGGTGTCTCATCCTGGTTGCCCAGGATGAGGAGGAGGAGCGATGGCCCTTTATTCTGCCGGGGTCACAAGTCAACAAGCGCAATCATTTACAGCTAACCAGTCACCCCACCCGATACCGGGGTTGGATGGCCCAATATCTCAACCGGTGGGAGATGATAGAGTATCTCTCCAGGCGTATTTACCAGGCCGGCGGGCCGCTGTTTCAGGAATGGGGGGTGGCAGCGTGAATATCACTACAGGAATTGTCTATCCACTTGAGTACCTCGCGATCATCCGTGAGGTTAATTCGTTAGCGGAGCTAAAGGTAATCAGTTGTGTTTTTGGCTATGATGGAATTATCGGTATAGAGACTGAGCCACTGACATTCACCGACATTATGTTACGTAGCGGCCTTAGCAAACGGTCAACACAAGAGGGTATCAAGCGGGCGACCAACAGGGCTACAATTTGCACGATTGACGACAACGGAACACGGTTTTATTTGCCAAATGCAAAAAGTAGCCCTCATGATCATGATCATGCTTTTAAACTACAATACTCCGGTGGTAGCCCTTTAAACTCCAGTGAAGAGCATGAACATGAGGCAGAAAGTAGCCCTCGACAAAAAGTAGCCCAAATTCTCCTTAACGAATTTGGGTTTACCAAGTCTCCACGAATTGCCCGTGACATTTGTCTAACCCCAAAGTACTCCTTGGAACGATTGGAGAACCAAGTTCGCTATGCCAGATGGGAGATAGAGCGCGGCCAGGACACAAACCCCAAAAAGCGCATACGAAATCCGGCCGGGTGGCTAATTTACCGGCTGAAGCACAATGAGCCGGCACCCGAAGGCTTTGATATTTTGATATCATTGATTGAGGATGAAGGCTGGACGAGACAAGAGCTTTACGAGGGCATTTTTTACGACGAGGTGGATATACCAGAGATAAAAGAGAGCCTCGCTTATTATACTTGGCTAACCTCGGGTGATGGGAAACAATTGCTAGAGGAGGACGGCCAATGATAAAG
>JBHHXE010000073.1:0-10966 GCA_046756865.1 Nitrospiria bacterium
GGCGGCTTTACCCTGCTGGAGTTGATGATTGTGATCGCAATCCTGGCGACACTCGCCATGGTGATCTTCCCCAGGATCTCTTCCTTCGGTTCCGGAAATATGAAATGGACGGCGCGTCATCTGGCTGGATTAATCCAGCACCTTGCGCAGGAATCGGTCTCAAGAAAAAAGACCTTCCGTCTGAAATATAACCTTGAGAATGATGCTTACTGGGCTGAGGTTCTGGGAGAAAACCGTGAGTTTGTCCCGACAGGCGACCCCCTGGCGCCAAGACGGGTCCTGGCAAAGGGAATTTCCTTTGAAGATGTGATTACCCCCCAACAAGGGAAAATCAGGGAGGGCGAGGCCTTTACCCAATTTTATCCCGTGGGTGTTGAGAAGACCTGGATTCACTTGAAGCAGGGAGATCGTATCTGGACTCTGGTGATCAATCCATTAACCGGACGCGTGAAGGTATTTGAAAAATATGTGGAGTAAAATCAGAAGATCTCCATCCGGTTTCACACTTCTCGAGATTATGATCGCCCTGGCGGTCATCTCGATTTCTTTTGTGGTGCTTCTGGGGCTTCGTAACCGGGATATTGCTCTGGCGGCGTATTCCCGGCATATCACAGTGTCCACGCTTCTGGCGCGCCAGAAGATCACTGGGGTCTCGGTGGAGGGGTTCCCGGATCTCGGTTTCAGCGAAGGCGATTTTGGTGAGGACTATCCTGCTTTTAAGTGGCGGCAGGAAGTGAAGCAGACCCCATTTGATGTCGTGCGCGAACTGGACCTGCGCGTTGTTTGGGAAGAGGGAGGCCGGGAAGAAGTGAGCCGCTTTACTCTCTATCTTTTTGACGCGTAACGAGATTGAGGATTCCTGGGCTTATGAGTGGGAAAAGAGATCGGATGCGATGTCCTCGCGGGTTTACCCTGATCGAGATCATGATTTCACTGGCGATTCTCTCTGTCCTTTTTATTCTCGTCTATGGAACATTCAGCGCAACCTATCAGGCATCTGAGCATATGGAGTCGGAGGCGGACGATTACCGTCTGGCCCGCCTCGGATTTTTTCATCTGGCAAAAGATCTCAGCATGTTCCACATTGTCGGGACCCCGGCTGCATCCGGGGGGCCGGAGCGTGTTCCCATGATCTTCATCGGCGAAGACCGTGTGCGCCTGGAAGAGGGTGATGACTTCCCCAATGATCTGCTTCAATTTACCTCGGTGTCGCATGGAAGAACGATGCGGGATGCACCCGAGTCGGACCAGGTGAAAGTGTCTTATTACCTGGAAGGCAAACGCCTGGTTCAGGAAGCTGTTCTTTCAAATGGAAAGGTCATCATCCAAGAGATAGGTGAACCCCTGACGGGATTAAACTTCAGATATCTGGACCCGGAAGGCCCTGCATGGATTGAAAAATGGGATGCGCAGGAGAAAAAGAACCGTCCCCCCCTGGCCATTGAAGTGGAATTTTTTCTAAAGAAGGAAAAGGGCGAGGCCCGACGCTTCAAAACCTGGATAGATTTGCCGGTCGGCACACGTCTATGAGGAAAGCCCCTGAACCCGCTTCCGGATCGAGTTATTCGATGTTTGCCTGGCTGAGGAGAAAAAGAAATAAAGCCGTCGTTGTCCTGGGCTATGTGTTTTTTGGCCTTATTATGTTTTTTCTTTTCTTATACCTGACCTTCCCCTTTCATCTCCTGACGTCGAAGCTGGTTCTTGCCCTGGAGGAGAAGAGCGGGTGTGAAATTTCTGTCAATGAAAGTCGCCTTCATTTCCCGGCCCGGGTGGTCTGGATGGGCGTTCGGACTCGGTGTGTGAACCGATCATTTTTTCCGGGAGATGAAAGAGATCTTGACCTGAACATGCCGACAATCGAGGTGCATGTGGCTCCTTTTCCGGTGCTCATGGGCCGCCGCGGGAAAATTGATTTCCGGATCGAATTGGGGGATGGCGTCTTGTCCGGAAATCTCACAGTGAATCAAAGGGGCGAGCAGATTTCATATACTTTAAGCCTGGAGGGGGAAAAGATTGATCTGGCCTCCTTTGGAGAATCGGGCCACCTGGATCTGGAAGGAAACGGCGATTGGATTGATCAGGATTTCTTCAATGGGAAAGGGGTGGTTTCTCTTGCCTTGAAGGAGGGGCGGATTACAAAGATTGGTTCGTGGACTATTCCAATCGGAACGCTTTCCTTCTCGGATATTCGTGGTAAGATGTCGTGGGGAAAGGGCAGGGTTATCGTGGATCGGTTTTCGGCAAGGGGAAGTGAAGTGGATATTCAGGCGGAAAGCGGGAATCTCATTCTTCGAAAGCCTCTCGACGGGAGCCTGGTCACCTTGACGCTCAAAGCCATGCCCAAGGGTGATCTCAAACGAACGGCCACATTATTCATACGTGGATACACGGGGCGGAAGCCAATGATTCTCGGCGTAAGAGGGCCTTTGAGAAGGCCTCAGATTTCAATGAACGGCCGCCCGATCAGCCCTTAATTCCGGAGAGATTAAGGGGTTCTTTTTTAGGGTGGAGGAACGATTCAGCATGCCCCTATTTTTCTTCAGGGCAAGGCGTGAGGAGCGCAGAACCGGAGCGTAGTGGTCCTACGCGAGGATTCGAGCACCACAGCAACGCTGCCATGGAGGATAAGGAGGGGTATGCGGGGTCGTTACGAAGAAGGAGTGTATGGGACAGACAGTGCTCGGTCTGGATATTGGATCTTCTGCCATCAGGGGCGTGCGGGTTACGCAAGGGTTTAGGGGGCTTCGCCTGCTGAGTACTTTTGAGCGGAAGCTTCCCGGTGCGGAGAAGCGAGATCCCCTGGAGGATGCGCCCCTGAATCCGGGGCAGATTGAATCTTTGAAGAAGATGGTTCTAGAGGGACTTATCCGCTCGGGGGAAATGGTTTCTGTGTCCCTGCCGGGCCAACTTGTTTCAACCCGGAAGATGACCCTCCCTTTTACCGATCCCAAAAAACTGAAGCAGGTTGTACCCTATGAAATGGAGAGTACGCTCCCCTTTGATCTGGAAGAGGTCGCAATTGATTATCAGGTCCTTGCCACGGAGGAAGTGCGCACGCCGGGAACGAATGAAAGTGTGAAGGAGGCCGGGATCCGTGTTTCGCACCTCCTGGTGTCAACCGTCCGGAAAACTGTTTTACAGGCTTACTTACAAGGATTGCAGTCTGTGGGGATTGATCCTGCCTGGGTGAGCATCGACGCCATCGCGTTAAAGGTTTTTTCTCAACATTTTCTGGAGGGCCCGGCAACAGGATCAGGCAATTCAGGACAGGATGCCAGCTCGGATGCACATCTCGTGATTGATGTCGGCGCAGCCAAGACGGTGCTTTCCTTCATTCAAGGGGGAAGGCTCAATGGCTTGCGGACCATTCCGATGGGGGGGAGGCTGATCACAGAGGCCCTCGGAAGAACCTTTGATCTTCCTGAGGCGGAGGCCGAAAAATTGAAGCGAAAAATTCATCTGGGTAAGGTGGAACAAAGTCCGGAAGACCTGGAAACCGCTGTCTGTGTTGAAAAGACAATCGAACCCTGGCTGACAGAGATTGAAAAAAGCATGCGCTATCTTTGGGCATCAGAATGTCTCCATAGCGGGGCGGGGGAAGAGGCAAAGGGTCTGTTCACGCTCTGTGGCGGTGGGGGAGCTCTCAAGGGATTAAAGGATGTTCTGGCAAAGAGGCTCGATATGGATTTGCCTCCAGATGTCGGACCGGACAGTGCAGGGTTCTCGATGTCGGTTCTGGATGATCTGGACAGGTCCACAGTTTTCCACTCCTATCATATGGGCCTGGGCCTTGCCCTCCTGCCGATGGAAGGGACACAGATTAACTTCCGTCAGGGAACGTTTGTCTATGGCAAAGAGACCATTGAGAGAAGAAACAGGCTCGTTTCGGTCGGCCTCGTCGCCCTTTTGCTCGCAGCACTTATTCTTGGGGATCTTTATCTTCGTTATAACCATAAAGAAGAACGCTACCTTAATTTGAAAGGAGAGCTTCGGGAGATCTTTCTTGAAACCTTTCCCGGGACGCGGAATGTTATAAATGAGCTTGAACAGGCTCGCGTAGAGATCGAGATGCTCAAGCGGACCGGAGCCTTTCTGGGTGTAGGTGAAGAAAGTCCCTTGAGAGTGTTGAAAGAGATTACGGCCCGAGTCCCGAAAGCAGTGCGAATCGATGTTCAGGAGCTGGTGATTGATGGGGAAAATGTCCGCATTCTGGCCCGGACGGATTCATTCGACTCTGTTGATCGGATTCGAAACGGGTTTCTGAAGGCGCCGCGTTTTCACGAAGTCAATGTCAGCGATGCCAAGGTGATGGCGGACCAATCTCAGGTCCGTTTTCGGATCAAAATGAAGATTTCAGATCAGGGTGAGGGAAATGGGAAACAGCTTTCTAAAGGGTTTTGATCAATCTCTCAGACGTCTTTCTTCGAGAGAAAGATGGGTGCTTGGCGGGGGCCTTCTTCTGGCCTTTTTCCTGATCGGCTATGCAAATTTCTTTGCCCCGGCATGGGAACGGATGTCCCTTCTGGAGCGTTTGATTCCTCGAAAAGAAAACGAGGTCCGGGAATTTGTGCAACTGAAGGATGAGTATCTCCGTATTTCGGAGGGAATTCGGAACATCGAAGAACGCCTCCCGACGGAAAACAAGTTTTCTCCCCTTTCTTTTCTGGAGGAAAAGGCGGCAAGAAATCAGATCCGGAGTAATATTGCCTATATTCGTCCTCTGGCACCTCAGGTCCATGCGTCCTACCGAGAGATCCTGGTCGAGGTGAAAGTTCAGAATGTGACCCTGGCCAGGGTCATCCCATTTCTGAATGCCATTGAGACCGCTCCTTACACCCTGCGGATCAAGCGACTGTCCCTGAAGACCCGGTTTTCTGATCCGACCCTGATGGATATTTCCTTTCTCGTTTCTTCTTATGAAAAGGGCATTTCTCAGGCAATGCGGTGATGAAAAAAAGAAAAACTTTGGGGAACGAGGGAGGATTCGCTTTGATCCTGAGTCTGTTGATCATGCTCCTCCTTGTTGTAATTGTTCTGGAGACCGACTTTTACACCCGCACGGATCTGCGCGCGGCGGGTAATTTTCGTGACGACCTCAAGGCCTTCTATCTGGCCCGCTCGGCTGTTTCTGCGGGCGAGGCGATCCTCAAAGATGACCTCAAGACAAGCAATCGCTATGATGGTTTGGACGAGCTCTGGGCTTTTCCCATCCCGGAATACGCACTGGGAGATGGCAGTTTAAGCGGGATTATCATAGATGAGGAGGGAAAAATAAATTTGAACAAGCTGGTCCAGGGGAAGGAAGGGAAGGTGGACCAAGCGAGAAGGGATCAACTCCGTCTCCTTTTTGAGCTTCTTGATATTGATCCTGACCGGATTGATCCCGTGATTGACTGGATTGACCCCGATTCCGAGACCGTCTCCTCCTCGGGTGCGGAGGAAGGATATTATCTTGGCCTCGATCCACCCTACCCTGCCAGGAACGGCCCGCTTGAGACCCTGGCGGAACTTCACATGGTGAAAGGAATAACGGATGAAGTTTTCCGCAGGATTGAACCCTATGTGACGATCTACGGCGGGGGGCAGATCAACATCAATACCGCCGATACCCTTGTTCTCCAGAGTCTCGATCGGGGAATTGATGATTCAGAGGCCGGACGGTTGATGCGTAAGCGCCCTTTTGAATCGCCGGCACGGTTTAAGGAACATCTTCTTCCGGATACCAAGGTTCGTATGACAACGGCCCGCAGTATCAACTGGATCAAGACCCGAAGCAGTGTCTTTTCGCTGACTGCCGAAGGGAAGGTCCATGATACAAAAAAAATTGCCCATGCCATTATTCAGCGGAAAGGGATAAAGACAGGGCTTCTTTACTTCAGGATAGATTAGGCGTTTCCATCCACACCTTATCAACAGCTTGTCTTCAGAAATTCCACAATATACTGTTGTTTCCTTCCTCTTATTGACTATATATTGTATTTTTCCTCTTGACAAAAAATAAAGGTTCGATTAACATCAAGATCGTTTTTGTTTAGCGCGTCATGGTTTGAGTTCATAGTCTGATTATTATTCCTGGTCTGATTTTTATTCCTGATACCGCTAAATTGGCCCATTAATCATACAGGTCGCTTGGTTTTGGCTTCTACTTCGTATCGGGATGGTTTGAGTCCAGGTTACGGTTTTTTGCTCTCTTGACGATTATAAATTTGAAATACTACACTATAAAAGGTGAAGGAGGAGGGGATCAGTGGAGACATTAAGGGGCAGCGAAAAAGAAGAGAGGAAATTAGGCCTTGAAAGTACGATTGAGCCGCCCGGGGTGGAAGCATACCAGGGTAAATTAAAGATGTCCTCGAATGCGCTTCGTGTTCTGGAAAAACGCTATCTCATGAAAGATGAAAAAGGAAGGGTCATCGAAAGCCCTGAATCCCTTTTTCGCCGTGTGGCCAGGAATATCTCTGAGGGGGACCGCAGCTACGATCCGCAGGCGGATGTTTCTGAGGTCGAAGAGATCTTTTACGACATGATGTCGACCTTCAAATTCCTTCCGAATTCTCCTACATTGATGAATGCCGGTCGGGACCTCCAGCAACTGTCGGCCTGTTTTGTCCTTCCGATCGCTGATTCGATGGAGTCGATTTTTGAGACTGTCAAGCAAGCGGCGATCATCCACAAGACCGGCGGGGGGACCGGATTTTCTTTTTCCCGCCTTCGACCGAAGGATGACGTGGTTCAAACGACCGGCGGCGTTGCCTCCGGCCCGGTCTCTTTTATGAAGGTTTTCAACCATGCCACGGAGGCCGTGAAGCAGGGCGGCACACGGCGCGGCGCCAATATGGGCATCTTGCGTGTTGACCACCCTGATATTCTTGATTTTATTTCATGTAAGGCGGATACAAAAGAGATTACCAATTTTAATATCTCTGTGGCACTGACGGACCGGTTTATGATGGCCTATGAGAAGGGAGAGGACTATGCCCTGATCTCTCCGCGCGACGGAAGCGTCGTGAAGAAGATTTCGGCAGCAGAGGTCATGAACAAGATCGCGGAGCAGGCATGGACAACGGGTGAACCGGGTCTCTTTTTCATTGATGTAACCAACCGCGCCAACCCGACTCCCAAGGTTGCCGAGATGGAAGCCACCAATCCCTGCGGCGAGCAGCCGCTCCTTCCTTATGAAAGCTGTAATCTGGGAAGCATAAATCTTGAGTCACACCTCCTGGAGAAGGATGGAAAATATGAGATCGACTGGAGTGCGTTGGAGAAAACGATCCGGACGGCCGTTCATTTCCTCGATAACGTGATTGACGTAAACCGCTACCCAATCCGTGAGATTGAAATGATTACAAAGGCGAACCGGAAGATCGGGCTGGGCGTCATGGGATTCTCCCGGATGCTCTACAAGCTTGAGACCCCCTATCATTCTGAAGAGGGCATTCAGGCGGCGCGGGAAGTTATGGGGTTCATTCAGCGGACCGGATATGAGGCATCGATCCAGTTGGCTGAGAAACGGGGCGTCTACGCAAACTGGGAAGGCTCTCTCCACCAGAATCGAGGCAAGCGTGTCCGAAATTCGTATATCACCACGGTTGCCCCAACCGGAACGATTTCAATGATTGCGGATACCTCAGGGGGATGTGAGCCGGAATTTTCACTGATCTGGTACAAAAATGTAATGGATGGGGAGCATCTCCCTTATGTTCAGGACTATTTTGTGGAAGTGGCCAGGCGGGAAGGGTTTTACAGCGATGACCTGCTCGACAAGATTTTGGCCAATCGCGGCTCTGTCCAGGGGATTGAGCAGGTTCCGGAGCATTGGCAGAAGGTCTTCATCACCTCTCACGGAATCGCTCCGGAATGGCATGTGCGGATGCAGGCGGCCTTCCAGGAATTTACCGACTCTGCTGTCAGTAAGACGATTAATCTGCCCACCACGGCGACCACTGGGGAGATTAAGGAAGCCTACCTCCTGGCCTATCGGCTGGGCTGTAAAGGGATTACGGTCTATCGAGACGGTGCCCGACCGGATCAGGTAATGAATGTTGGCAAATCGAAAAAGATCGAGGAGAAGGCGGATGCGGCTGCGCCCTCTGGAACGCAAGCCGGGGTTGATGGGAATGAGTCTCTTCTTTCCATGGTTGCCCCGCGTCCCCGTCCAGAAGTGATGACTGGAACGACAACACGGAAGCGAACCTCGTGCGGCGATCTCTACCTGACCGTAAATCGCGATGAAACAGGGCTTCCCTTCGAAGCTTTTGCGACAATGGGGAAGGCCGGGGGCTGCGAAGGCTCCTTTAACGAGGCCATCGGACGTCTCATCTCCCTCTGCATGCGCGCAGGGGTGACCCCGCGCGATATTGTCAAGCAATTGATCGGGATTCGCTGCAATAAACCCTTCGGGATCGGGAAAGAAAAAGTTCTTTCCTGCTCAGACGCCATCTCCAAGATCTTCAACCAGGGCCTTGGAACCAAGGTTTCGGAAGATCGCTATCCTGATGCTGACCTGAAGGGGAAAACGAACGGTGCAGCGAACGGCGCTCCAAACACGGTAACGAAAGAGGCAACGCAGACGGCCCCCGTCCTTGAAGACCCCAGTTCACACATTCAAAAGGTCATTTTCCCCTGCCCCGAGTGCGGTCTTGAACTCGAATTCGGCGAAGGCTGCGAGAAGTGTCACTTCTGCGGCTACTCGCGGTGTTATTGAGGTGAGGAAGACAGGTCGATGGACGTTTAGCCAGAATTCAAAGGATTCCTTTCATCAAACGCGGATGTGAACCGGGATCGTGCCTATGCGCACAAAATAATAGGGCATTACGGGGAGGTCCCTGGATTTCACATTCGTAAAAAGATTCCGTAACAAGTAAGAAGGCGATCCACCGTCATAAAGATCTTGTTGATATTGAATCTCTCGGTGAACGAGCGACTATTAAGTTACCCGCTTCATTCGCCCATAATCCCGAAACCTGTTTTCGGATTGAAGAGCCTCACCCGGAGGGGCGAGGCTCTCCTGCCAAAAGAAAGTAAACCTCTATCTGTTCACTTGTTCATCCCTGGAGTATGGCCTCTCCGGATTGGGATATCTCAGGACTTTGTCTGTACCAGGGTGCTCAGAGTGTTTCTCATCTTGAACTTGATGACTGGATTCTGATATTTATTGACGATTTATTAAAATCTGGTATTCTTCTAGGGCCGGGGTGTCGTCGTGTAATGAGGATAGGAAGGCTGGCTGGCAATGGTTAACGCTGAGGTATTTTAGGATATTGCGGCTTAGGATACATCGAGGCATGTGGCGGATTAGACAAAGGAGAGGATGATGGAGTTATCATTTAAAGAAAACGTTAACGCAATGGTCGATGGCGCGGTCCGCGTTCTTGGTTTGGATGAGGGGATTTCAAAGGCATTAAAAGCCTGCAACACCGTACTCAAAGTCCAATTTCCAGTGAGGATTCGAGGCCGGGTCGAATTGTTTACCGGATGGAGGGCCGTTCACAGTACACATCGGCTTCCCTCAAAAGGGGGGATTCGTTTCGCGACTTTTGTGAATCAAAATGAGGTTGAAGCACTGGCCGCTTTGATGACCTATAAATGTGCCATTGTCGATGTCCCTTTCGGCGGGTCCAAGGGGGGGGTCTTGATTGACCCCACCAAGTACAACCGCGAAGAGATGCAATCAATTACGCGCCGCTTCACCCTGGAGCTGACCCGGAAAGGCTTTCTAAGTCCCGCAACCAATGTTCCTGCTCCGGATATGGGAACAGGTGAACGGGAAATGGCCTGGATGGCGGATACCTACAAACACCTTGTTCCTGAAGATATAAATTTTACTGCCTGTGTGACCGGAAAGCCTGTTGCGCATGGTGGAATCCGGGGTCGGACGGAGGCCACAGGTCGTGGTGTGCAATACGGGCTTAAGGAGTTCTTCCGTGATACGAAGGCGGTAAAGGCTGCGCGTCTCACCAAGGGGTTGGGCGGTAAAAAGATTGTGGTCCAGGGACTGGGAAACGTAGGGTACCATGCCGCAAAATTTCTCTCCGAAGAAGACGGGGCAAAGATCATTGCTATTATAGAACGGGATGGCGTCCTGATCGATAAAACTGGAGGGAAAAAAAAGGGTCTCCCGGTCGAAAAAATATATCAGTTCATGGTCGAGAAGGGGACGATCAAGGGATATTCCGGTCCTGGTATCGAGTTTCTGGATAAAAAATCAGGGCTGAAGGCCCTGGAAATGGAGTGCGACATTCTGATCCCTGCCGCAATGGAAGCACAGGTCACGAGGAAGAATGCCAAGCGGATCAAGGCCAAGCTGATTGCAGAGGCCGCAAATGGTCCTGTCACGTTTGAAGCCGATCGGATTCTGAACAAAAACGGGGTGACGGTTCTTCCCGATGCCTATCTTAATGCCGGGGGTGTGGTTGTTTCCTATTTCGAGTGGGTGCGAAATATCTCTCATATTCGTTTTGGGCGAATGCAACGCCGCTTCGAGGAGGCAAAAGGCCTTCAGTTTGCGTCTGCATTAGAGCGACTGTCTGGAAAGCCGCTTCGTAAATCTGCGAAAGAGGATCTTGCAAGCGGCCCCCGGGAAGTCGATTTGGTCCGGTCGGGTCTCGACGATTCCATGCGCCTTGCACTTCAGGAGATCTTCGAGACGAAGAGGTCTTTGAAAGGCGTCGAGAATTATCGTACCGCTGCCTATGTGGTCGCACTGAATAAGATTTCACGAAGCTATCTGGATATCGGGATCTATTAGTCCCTGATTTTGTGATTGGAAAATTGGGAAGCGCTGATTGGCTGATCGTGGACCCAAGATCAGCGATTGATCTTGGGGTAAAGCGCATAAGTTGTCTAAAAGACAAGGCCAGAGGCCATAAGGGCGACGGAGGCGTACTCACCCGTACGGTGAGGAGACCTTTAGCCGATAACGCAGTCTTTTCAGGCGAATCGGCGGTTTCTCATTCCGCAATCGCGG
>JBHHXE010000074.1:0-10599 GCA_046756865.1 Nitrospiria bacterium
ACAGTGTCATGATTGTCACAGACGGTTCCGCCGTCCTGGGCCTCGGCAACATCGGTCCGGAAGCCGCGATGCCGGTCATGGAAGGAAAGGCAATGCTGTTTAAGGAGTTTGCAAAGATAGATGCCTACCCAATCTGTCTGGACACTCAGGATACCGAGGAGATTATCCAGTCGGTGAAACGGATCGCACCCGGTTTTGGCGGTGTCAACCTTGAGGATATCTCCTCCCCGCGATGTTTTGAGATTGAGCGCCGATTAAAAGAAGAACTGGACATCCCGGTTTTTCACGACGATCAGCATGGAACGGCCATCGTCGTCCTGGCGGCCCTCATCAACGCGGCTAAAATTGTAAAAAAAGACTTCTCAGACCTGAAGGTTGTCGTCAACGGTGTCGGCGCAGCAGGGATTTCAATCACAGATATCCTTCTGGCTTCCGGCGTCAAACAAATCATAGGTTGCGATCGTGAAGGGACGCTTTACGCGGGCAAAAAAACGGGTATGAATAAAGCCAAACAGGAGTATGTCAAAAGGACAAACCTCCATCAATTGAAAGGGGGATTGGAAGAAGCCCTCGAAGGCGCAGATATCTTTATCGGGGTATCCAGCGGGGGGGTACTTAAAAGAGCTGCCATCAAGAGGATGGCGCGTGATCCGGTCATCTTTGCCCTGGCCAATCCGACGCCCGAGATCCTGCCTGAAGAAACGGAGGGGATCGTTCGGATTATGGCAACGGGTCGATCAGACTACCCGAATCAGATCAACAATGTCCTTGCCTTTCCAGGCATCTTCAGGGGTGCCCTTGATATCCGGGCCTCCCGGATCAACATGGCAATGAAACAGGCCGCCGCCCATGCCATTGCTTCTATCATTCAAGACGAAGACCTTTCGGAAGATTATATCATTCCAGGGGTTTTCGATAGAAAGGTGACGAAGGCCGTCGCCCAGGGTGTCGCCAGGGCCGCCGCCGAAACGGGTGTGGCCCGCCGCGAGAAGAAGAAGACCTCCAGCCGTCTTTCTCTCTAAAGATGAGGCTTTACTCCGGGCTCATTCAGAGCTTTCAGAGTACATAAACTGTTTTGTCCGGGCTTTTGGCGAAAGGAGGACGGACAGAAAGAAAATGCTCGTCGTCAGCAGAACAATCGTCGCTCCTGAAGGAAGATCAAACCAGTAAGAAAACACCACGCCGGCCCAGGATGAGAGGACGCCGATCATAACGGCATAGAAGATCATCCCCTTCATACTTTTTGCCCACTGCTGTGCCGCAGCCGCCGGAATCACCAGCAGGGCAAAAACAAGGATGGACCCCACCGCTTTCAAAGAGATCACCACGGTTAAAGAAATCAGGTTCAGCAGGAGAAGAGATAGATTCCGTGCCGGAATACCACTCGCCTCTGCCATTTCCTGATCGAAGGAAATAAAGTGAAATTCCTTAAAGAATAGTAGCGTGGTCAGGAGGATCACAAGGGTCAGGCTCAGAATGATCAGCAGATCAATTTTAGTCACAGACAGAATGCTCCCGAAGAGGTATCCGTACACCTCCGGGTCATAGCCTTTCATCAAACCGATAAATAGGATCGCCAGCGCCATGGTAAAGGTATAAAAAACGCCGATCGGCACATCCGGCTTCATCTTCCCTTTTTCCTGAAGTTGACCAATGATCCAGACGGTTGCAAGCCCAAAGATGACCGCCATCAGCAACGGGGGTGCGCCGACCAAAAAGGCCAGCGTCACACCGGCAAAGGCCGCGTGCGCGGTCCCCGCGCCGATAAAGGAAAGTCCTTTCAGAACAACGAAAACGCCAATGACGGAACAGACCAGACCGATCAGAAACGACGAGAGAAAGGCTCGCTGCATGAAACCGTAAGACAACATTTCAATCATAATTTTGTAATCCTGCACTAATGTAACAATGCCGCTTTTCCGAAGATTGTTTCAGGGCAAGGCACGAGGAGTGCTAAACCGGAACGTATTTTATATACGCGAGGATTCTAGCACCGCAGCAACGCCACCCTGGAGCAATCTCCGGACAAGCAATCAGGTATGGTGGGTATCGTGAATAATGATATACGGCCTCTGATCCCGTTCAGCCATAATCACCTCCTCGCCGTAAACACGGGAGAGCCTCTCCTTCGTCAGAATTTCCTGGGGAGGCCCCTTCCCATACAGGCGCGTTTTCAAAAGGACAAGGCTATCGACAAAGGGGCTGATCATGTTGATGTCGTGCGTAACAAAGACAATTGTTAGATGGTACGAGCGATGAAGGCGACGGATCAGATCAATCAGTTGATGTTGCGCGCTCGCATCAATTCCGGTTGTCGGCTCGTCCAGAAGAAGGATTTCAGGTCGTTGCGACAATGCACGGGCAATGAGGACACGCTGTTGTTCCCCCCCTGAAAGCGTTCCGAAAGGGCGGTCCTTTAAATTGTTCATCCCTACGGCTTGCAAGGATTCAGATACAATGGTCTCGTCGGCCTGTGAAGGCCGCCGGAAAAGACCGATGGCCCCGAAGCGTCCCATCATGGCCACCTCCCACGTTGTGATCGGATAATTAGGATCAGTCATGCCTTTTTGAGGGAGGTAGCCGATCCGCGCCCTGTGGTGACAACGAAGCGCCTCACAGGCACAATCAAAGATCTGCAAGCCACCGCGAACCGGGGTCATCAAGCCCAGGAGTCCTTTCAGGAAGGTGGTTTTCCCTGATCCGTTCGGCCCGATAACACCGACAAATTCTCCGGCCTTGATATCGAGTGTAATCTCTTCCAGGGCAATTCGCTTGGCATAAGAAAATGTGGCTTGAGAAAACTTTACGATTGGAGAATCAGGCATGGAGCTTCCTCAAGACCCCCGCAAGGCCGCGACGAGAGCCTCAATATTGTGACGGATGAGATCGAAATAGGTCTCGGTTCCGGGGATCGCTCCAGGTAGAGGGGATAGGACAACAACACTTGCCCCGGTTTCATCTGCCAGAATCCTGGGTACTTTCGAGCTGAGTTGCGGCTCCGAGACAATCACCCGAACCCCTTCTTTCCGAATGAGGTCGATAAGACGCCCGAGATGCCTGGCGGAAGGTCTGCTTCCGATTTGAGAAAGGATATCCCCTTTAATGATAAATCCAAATCGGTGCGAAAAATAGGGCCATGCGGGATGATGCGTAATGATGGCCTTATCGGGGAGGGTCTTTACTGTTTCCATCAATTCCTCGACCAGCAAATCAAGGTCCTGGATATAACGGGATTGATTCTGAATGAAATCGTTCTTGTGGACCGGGTCAACCTTGATCAAGCCTTCAACAATATTTTGTATCATGATTTTCGCATTTTCGGGGTCCAGCCAGATATGGGGGTTGGCGCCTGACTCCCCCGGATGCTCCAGCGCGTGTGCCTCATCATCGATTAGAAAAACGCCCTGTGAGGTGGTGACGATAGGAAGATCCGCCCGGTCGGCATTCTCAATAAGGGGATCGACCCAAACCTCCAGCCCAAGGCCAATCTTGATGAGAAGCCGTGCACGCCGAATGGCAACCACATCGCTCGGTTTCGGGGTGTAGGTATGTTCGCTCTCCAGACCATGTATTAGGGACGTCACCCGGACATGTGCTCCACCGATCTTCTCGGTAAACCCTTTCAGGACCGGCAGGGTGGCAACAACAGCGATCGGTTCTGCCGCGAAAAGCGAACCCGCTTGCAAAATCAAAGGGAGAAAAAGAAGCGCTGCGGTCACTCTTTTTTTAATCATCGAAAAAAGCATCCGGGATGAAACCATGAAAAGGGGGGGCAAGTCAAACCACCCTATCATTCATATAATTTATTTGATAAACTCACTGTAAAATGCAAACTCAACAGGAGATTTTCAAGAATGAATGATCGTTGCAGAAGATATTTGATTTTATTTTCGGTCCTGCTGCTTGGACTATTCTCTTTCAGTCCCCTCCGCGCGCAGGAAGATGGGCCGGGGGTCAGCGTTCCCGACCTCGGGAACCGCCATATCTCGTCAATCAGGGCGCCCCACCCGCCCTATAACAGCAAGCCACCCACTTCCGGGCCACATACGCATAATGTAGCCAAATGGGGGGTCTATCGTCAGCAGATACCAAACGAGCTTCAGGTCCACAACCTCGAGGATGGCGGGGTCCTGATCCAGTATGACTGTAAAGACTGCAAAGAACTGATCAAAAAAATTGAAAAACTGGCATGGCACTATATTAAAAAGGCCAGAAAAGGCGGGGAGAACAGCCGCTATGGTCACATTATCGCCGCTCCCTATGCCGGAATGGACACCCGCATTGCCTTGACGGCCTGGACTAAGATCGACAAGCTGGACGATTTTGATGAAGCGCGGATTGAACGTTTTATTGAGGCCTACATCGGGGTGGATCACCATCCAAGCGGTGCTAAATAATACTGCATCAACCCGGAAGATTCCGGGACAAAAATGATGCGCCCCGCAATGAACACAGATCGCGAGCGTATTCCTCACCGCTCTACGGCGGGCTGCTTCAACAAACAGATCGGCAGGTATAGCCTCGCCGTCCTGTCTGGTTTCCTGCTCTGCCTGAGCTTTCCACGCTGGGAGTTCTCCTTCCTCGCATGGATCGCACTCCTCCCCCTCTTTTTTGCTATTCTCAAGCAGACAATTTCCGGGGTATTTTTTCTGGGATGGATCACCGGAATCACCTTCTTTTCCGGGACCCTCCCCTGGATATTGTTCACCCTGCACAATTACGGCGGAATTCCCCGGGGGATCAGCCTTCTCCTAACCTTCTTCCTCCTTGCCTATCTCTCAGCCTATTTTGGTCTCTTTACGGTGCTGCTCCGATGCATGCCCGACAACCGTCTCTCTCTACTCTTTGCACCTGCCGCGTGGGTAACATCAGAGTTCATCAGAGGACGGCTCTTTTCCGGATTTCCCTGGGCGCAGCTTGGATACTCACAATATCGCTGGCTTCCTGTGATTCAAATTGCAGACTTTGGGAGTGTCTATGCGGTCGGGTTTATTATCGTCCTCATCAATACTGCGCTCTTCAGGATCCTCCTCACGGGGTGGACGGAACGGCGGGTTGCCTTTTCAGAAATCGTCTGGGGCGGGGCGGTCATGGCCCTGACCCTCGGTTACGGACTGTTTCGCCTTGCTCAGCCAATGGGGGACGGACCTCCACTTTCTGTATCGGTCGTCCAGGGAAACATCAACCAGGCCCAGAAATGGGATACCCAATTCCGGGAAGACACCTTCCAGACCTACAAAACACTTTCCCTAACACTCTTCAAGAGAGATGCCAGCAAGCAACCCAAACTTGTGATCTGGCCGGAGACCGCCCTCCCTTTCTTCTATGAAGACGAACCGGATTATCAAAGCGCCATGCTGAACCTCGTGCGGGAAGGCGACTTCCACCTTCTCTTCGGAAGTCCAGCCTATGTCGTCGCCCCCTCCGGGACGACCTCGCTTTTGAACAGCGCCTATTTTCTTTCACCGGAAACCCGCCTGTTCTCGCGCTACGACAAGATGCACCTCGTCCCTTTCGGGGAATACGTCCCCTTTCCGTCCCTCCTCTTTTTTGTCGATAAATTGGTCGAGGGCCTTGGCGATTTTGTCCCGGGGCGAGAGGCAAAGCTCATAGAAGTCACCGGGACTCGGATCGGAACCGTCATCTGCTTCGAAGTAATTTTCCCGGAAGTGGTTCGCAAGTTTGTTTATAAGGGGGCGACGCTGATGACCACGATCACAAATGACGCATGGTTCGGGAGGTCTGCCGCCCCTTATCAGCATTTTTCGATGGTGGTCTTTCGGGCGATTGAAAACCGCGTTCCCTTTGCACGAGCCGCGAATACCGGCATCTCCGGGTTCATCAACACAAGAGGAAGGATTACACAACAGTCCTCTCTTTTTAGTGAAACGACCCTTTCCGAAAAACTACTCCCGGGAAAGCAAATAACACTCTATACACGATATGGAGATTTTTTTGTGCTCTCCTGTGCTATAATCACCTCTTTTTTCATTGCTTTTGAGCAATATCACAATAAAAGAAGGAGGAAGACCGATGCTCTTTGAACTCCAACAGGAACTTGATGCCCTTCGATCCGAGCTGGACCAACTCAGGGGGCATCTTTGACCTAACAACCATAGAAGGTCAGATTAAAGATCTGGACGCAGCAGCATCCGAGCCTGATTTTTGGGACGATCCGGAGAAGGCTCAAAAAAAGATCGCCCTCAAGACAAGGCTTGAAAAAGTCTCAAAACAATGGCGTCTGATTGATGAGCAGTGCGAGGAAACGGCCCTCCTGATTAATCTAAGCAAGGAGGAAAACGATGCCTCCGTTGAGAAAGAAATCGAGACCGCGCTCAAGGATTTGCGCCGAGAGATGGATCGGCTCACAATAGAAACCCTCTTCAAGGGCCCCAAAGACCTCAATAATGCCATCGTCACTATTCATCCGGGCGCAGGTGGAACCGAATCACAGGATTGGGCCCAGATGCTGATGCGGATGTATCTTCGCTGGAGCGAGAGGAAAGGGTACGGGGTTGAGACTTTCGATCTGCAGCCCGGGGATGAAGCGGGCATAAAAAGCGCAACTTTTTCTGTCAAAGGATCTTATGCTTATGGCTATTTCAAGGCGGAGGCGGGTGTCCATCGCCTTGTCCGGATCTCTCCCTTTGACGCCAACAAGCGGCGGCACACCTCATTTGCATCCGTTTTTGTCTCCCCAGAAATTGAGGACGACCTGGATGTCGTCATTGATGAGAAAGAGTTACGTGTCGATATCTACCGAGCGAGCGGCGCCGGAGGGCAGCATGTCAACAAAACCTCTTCGGCGGTTCGCATCACTCACCTTCCAACGGGAACCGTCACACAGTGCCAGAATGAGCGTTCCCAGCTCCAGAACAAGACGGTCGCCATGACCGTTTTAAAATCACGCCTCTATGAGTTGGAGCAAGAGAAGAAGCAGGAAGCCATGGCAAAAATAACAGGGGAAAAAAAGGAAATTGGGTGGGGAAACCAAATTCGATCTTACATCTTCCAGCCCTACCAAATGGTCAAAGACCATAGGACCGGAATAGAAAAAGGAAATGTGGCAGCAGTCATGGATGGCGATCTCGATATCTTTGTGGAAGGCTATCTGAAACGACCGAAGTAATGCCGATTTTACCGTCATTCCCACAGCACATGGAAGGGAGACCTTCAAAGAACAGACCGGATTTAAAGATAAATCCCCAAGTCTTCTAAAGATAAGGCCAGAGGCATTTTGGGGGATCGAGGCGTACTTTTGTACGTTGAGGAACCAAAAAGGGTGACAACGCAGTATATGTAGGAAGCCCTGACAAGTCGTGAATTGTTTTTTCAGGGCAAAAATGCCCCGTTTCTATGTTGCAAACCCTGAAAATAGAGGGCTATTCTCTGCGATTTGCGCCTTGAAACGAAACATTTTATCTCCTGAAAAATTCAATCCAGACTTATCAGAGCTTCCTAAAGACGAATCGGCGGTTTATGTGCTATGAACCGCGTTTTACTAAGGGCAGCTTGATCGAAATCCGCGTTCCATGACCGGGAGTCGAATCAATAAAAAATGTTCCCCCGGAAAGCTCCACACGCTCCTTCATTCCCAGAATGCCGATCCCTCGACGGGACATCGGAGGCGAGGCAAAATAACGCTTCACGTCAAATCCCCTGCCATCATCAGTCATATAGAGATGTAGGTGGATGTCCTTTTTCTCCAGGGAGATGACAACCGACTCTGCGTTGGCGTGCCTGGAGACATTGTTCATCGCTGCCAGAACAATTCTGTAGAGGAGGGTTTCCAGCCTGGCGGAAAATCTCTTTTTAGACCCGGAAAGCTGGAGATGGACTTTTGTTCCAGTCTGCTTCGTAAATGTGTCGGCATACCACTGCAGTGTCGCAATGAGTCCCGACTCATCAAGAATCGCAGGGCGTAAATCATGCGAGAGCTTCTGGACACCTTCGAGGGTTTTTCCAGCCTGATCAAGGATTTGATTCAGGCGGGCACGGAGCGCTTCTTCGGGGTTTCCCAATTCTTTCTTCATACACTCCAGGGTATTTTTAATGTTCTTCATATTTTTTCCCGACTCATCCCTTAATTTTCTGGCAATACGCCTGCGTTCTTCCTCCTGGATATTTGCCATCGCCGATGAGAGGGATTGTAAGCGTTCCAGATGTTTCTGCACGGCTTGGTGTGCCACTGCATTCTCGAAGGCATAGGCGATTTGGCTGGCCATGCGCTCAATTCTTTCAATATCCCCTTTGGAAAAACTCCGGAAGTAACGCGTTTCATCCAGGAGAACAACACCGACAATCCTTTCCTTTTTGATCAGGGGAATCGAAAAAAGTGAGCGCGACTTGAAGGTCTTAATCCACTTTTTACCTACACGCGCATCATGAGGCGCGTTTTCAACAACAATCGGATGCCGATCTCTCGCGGTCATCGGAGCGATCATATTCTCATTCATCTTGTATTCGACTTTCCGAATGGCTTCACTACAATGATCTGACCCGGCGACCCCCAGAAGGAGGCTCCGCTTATCTTCCACAGAGAAAATATAACAGTTGCTGGCCCCGACCATTTGCTTAAGACTGTTCGCGATCGAAGGAAGAAGCTGTTCCAGGTGGAGGCTCTTCGCAATCGATTGGCCGACCTCATTGATAACCCTGAGATCCTCGACCTGTTTCCGCATGCCAGCAAACATCTTTGTGCTTTCAAGAGCGTAAGCTAAGGCCTTCGCCACACGCTTCAGAATTTCAACATCGTCTTTTGTGAAAATCCTGCTTCGGCTGAAAAGGCAAAGTATCCCCCAAGGACTCCCTGACAACTTTATCGGAATCCCCATATAGGACAAAAGCCCCTCCTCCCCGACCAATCTTTTTTTCAAGGGGGCTTTCGCTTCTTCCGCGACAATCAGGGTCGGCGACTTCCTGACAATGACCTTTCCGATGCCCCCGTCCCCAACTTTTACACCATGCTTTTCAAAACGTTCCGCTGTTTCTTCCGCAATATGATGCCGGGCTGACAGAAAAAGCCGATTGCTCTTTTCCTCCAGCTTCAAGAGATAGCCCCCATCCATGTCGACGGAAGCGAGCACCTCTTCCAATGCCCTTTGGAGGATTTCCTCCTCCTTCACATAATGGCTTAAAATGGATAGCGTTGATTCGACGATCCCATGCTCGATGTTTCTACGGACGAGTTCCTTTTCCAGGGTCTGAATGTCTGTCGCATCCCGACCGCTCAACCTCAGTTGAAGAGGATTTTTCCCCTGTTGGGTCGATGTGAGATCTACTGAAAGGACCCCCTTTAACCCACCCTTTTTTACAACCTCCAGATCGAAGGACACCTTGGTTTTCTTGCCTGATTTTAAGGACTTAACCTGATTGGAATACGAAGCCACGCCGTTCGGCGTCAGGAAACGGGAAAGAGGAAGGTTGGAAATCTTTTCAACCCCATACCCCAGATAATCTGAAAACGGCGGGTTCGACTCAAGAATGCGGCCGTAGCGGTCGAGCGACACATTAAAGAGCGGTTCTTCTTCTTTTTCTTCACCTTGTTCTTCTACGCGTACCGGAGTTTGTACATGTTGCTGTTCTTCTTTTTTTCCATGTATCCGCTCGAGGAGAAAGGGACAGACCAAATTAGAAATCAAGAGGAAGGTTTCCTTATCTTCCGGGCTTAGGGCATTCGGTCTAGAATACGCAATCGAGAGCGAGCCGAACACTTTGTCTCCGGAACGAAGGGTCGTTCCTGCAAAGCTCTGGACATCAAACCCCCGGATGACCTGGCCGACAAATTTACGGTCTTTTGAGATTTCGCCCGAGAAAAGCCCCCGGCCTTCCTGCAAAACGATGCTTGGGAGTGATTGCCAGGCGCGGAGGATGGGAACTTCTTTCCCAAAGCCCTTCGGCATTCCGTGGTGTGAAACGACGATCCAATCCTCGTGCTTCTCATCACGCCCGAAGAGAAGCAGAAGATCTGCGCCCAGAATCGTTTTTATCTGATTTAATAGGAGCTCAAGAAAATCGGAAGATGGATGTCCCGATTCCGCATAGTCAGAAAATACCTGCAAAATCGGCTTAATCTTCGCGTAGGCAACGGAGTCGGGAGACTTCACCTCGTCCCGCTCCGAAGCGCGCATCGGCTGGTCGGACATTATGGGCCCCTGCTTTCCATACCCCCTTCGATACCGCATGCAAAGACAAGCTCCGCTTCGCCTCGCCTCAAAGGGATATTGAGACGCCTCTCAGGCGCCTCTATGGCAGGATAAACTTATCAAAGTTTTCAACTTAAAGTAACTGTCCAACTCCCCTGAAATTTCCTTCCGGGTATGGCGCAGTGAAGGGGAGCGTAGGCGTTGACACGCAAGAACCCAAACACCTGGCAAAGCCGGCAAGGAAGCCTAAGCGGGTAAGTAGAACAATTGCTCACATACATACATTGGCGGAAACCACCAATCTGGTATGCAGACTAGCATACCTCCGTAATAAAAGTCAAAACGACCCGGACAATCCAGGATGCAGGATGCTTTCCATATGGTCAACCGAGACGTACTCCCCAAGATCAGCGATTGATCTTGGGGTAAAGCGCATAAGTTGTCTAAAAGACAA
>JBHHXE010000075.1:0-10575 GCA_046756865.1 Nitrospiria bacterium
CTGATCGCTGACAGCATGGCCTTGGCCTTGTTCATCGTTTCTTCATATTCACGATCAGGATCGGAGTCGGCAACGATGCCGGCTGCCGCCTGAACGGTTGCCACCTCTCCTTCAATCACAATCGTCCGTATGGTAATACAGGTATCCATGTTCCCCTGGTAGCTGAAATAGCCCACTGCCCCGGCGTAAAGCGAGCGTCCTTCCGGCTCCAGTTCATCAATAATTTCCATCGCACGGATCTTCGGCGCTCCGGTCACCGTTCCGGCCGGAAAACAGGCGCTCAGGACATCAAAGGCATCTCGACCGGGAATAAGATCTCCGATCACATTCGAGACGATGTGCATCACATGAGAATAGCGCTCAATCACCATGACTTCATCGACCTTCACCGTTCCGTATTGACAAACGCGGCCTACGTCATTTCGACCCAGATCGATCAGCATGACATGCTCGGCCCGTTCTTTCGGGTCGGCCAATAACTCTTTTTCAAGGGCCAGATCTTCTTTTGGGGATTGGCCGCGGGGACGGGTCCCGGCAATCGGCCGCGTCTCAACACGATCTCCCTCCAAACGGACCAGCACCTCTGGAGAGGTCCCAACCATGTGACGCCCGCCCATATGAAGATAGAACATATATGGCGACGGGTTAATGCTTCGGAGGGCCCGGTAGATCATGAAGGGTTCGGCCTTGATCCGGGTCGAAAAGCGCTGAGAAATCTGGACCTGGAAGATATCCCCTGCCTCGATATGTTCTTTGGCTGTAAGCACCGCCTTTTTAAACTTCTCCCGGGTAAAATTAGACTTGGGCTCTGCATTTTGCTCATTTCCAATCGTCCGGGATTGTGTTTCAAGCGGTTGGCTCAGGCGATGAATCAGGGCATCAATCTTCTCGACAGCCCTATCGTACACAACTTTCAGATCGTCATTTCCGACAAAAGCATTTGAGATCACCTTAATCCGATGCTTCACATTATCAAAAAGGAGGAGGGTGTCGGTCAACATGAAAAAAAAGTCAGGCACCGTCCGCTCATCCTGCTTGAATTGAACCGGCTCAAAAAAACGGACCATGTCATATCCCAGGGTGCCGACTGCCCCGCCGAAAAACCGCGGGAGGCCTGCATCTTCAACCGGCCTGTATTCCGAAAGAATCCGCTTCAACACGCCGAGGGGATTGCCTTCGACCTTCGTCGTCTCACATTTTCCGTCCCGGATCACCGAAACCAAACGCCCTTCCCCTTTAAGAACAACCGAAGGGGCCGTCCCCAGGAAGGAAAACCGCCCCCACTTTTCACCGCCCTCGACGCTCTCCAGAAGATAGCCGTATTCTCCCTCCTGGACTTTCAGAAAAGCGGAAACAGGCGTATCCGTATCGGCCAGAATCTCCCGATAAACCGGAATCAGATTCCCTTTCTTGGCTTTTTCACAGAAATCTTCAAACGAAGGAATGATCATAAAAGGCCTCTATTACAAAACGTTTCACGCTACCATAGAGGCCAAAAATTGTCAATCATTCAAGTGTTTGCAATGATTTAATGCACAGCCCCCCGACCCGGCTTGATAAAACGAAAATCCCCTGATAAACTCCTTTCACATCGACTGTCAGGAGGTACCCTTGCAAAAAAACATCCACATGATTGCCATCTGCGGAACCGGGATGGCAGCCCTTGCAGGGCTGCTGAAAAAAGCGGGTCACGCCGTCACCGGCTCTGATGCGCAGGTCTATCCCCCGATGAGCACCTTCCTCGAAAAGGCCGAAATTATCTGCAAAAGCGGATTCGCGCCGGATCACATCGAGCCGCATACCGATCTTGTAATTATCGGAAATGCTGTTCGTAAAGACAATCCGGAAGTTCTCGAGGCGCTCAAACGGAAACTCCCGACGCTTTCCATGGCCGCTGCCGTGGAAGAATATTTTCTGAAATCGCGGCAGTCCCTCGTGGTCTCCGGAACACACGGCAAGACAACCACATCCTCTATTCTGGGATGGGTACTGAGCTCGGCAGGATGCGATCCAAGCATGCTGATCGGCGGATGGGTTCAAAATCTCAACAGCAATCACCGCCTCGGTTCGGGACCGCACTTTGTGATCGAAGGAGACGAATATGATACGGCCTTCTTCGACAAAGGTCCAAAATTTCTGCATTACCGCCCGCAGCATGCCATCCTGACCAGCATCGAATTTGATCATGCCGACATCTTTGCAGACCTCGACGCTGTGAAGTCGGCCTTTCAGAAGTTCGTCCATCTCCTGCCGCCAAACGGAACACTGTTGGCCGGAGCCGGAGATCAGGCGATTGACAAGGTCATACAAAATCTAAATTGCCGTATCGAACGCTACGGAACAGAGATGGATGGCAATGCACAACAAAACCAAATTGACTGGCTCGCCGATGGAATTCATGTTGCGGGAAATCTGATCTGCTTTAATGTCTCTTATCATCAAAAAAAAATGGGGAACATTGAAAGCCCTCTTTTCGGTCGGCACAACATCAAAAATACCCTGGCCGTCATCGCACTTTGTCATCACCTGGGTCTTTCCTGGGAAAAGATCCGGGAGGGGATCAAGAGCTTTCAAGGCGTAAAACGCCGACAGGAGATCGTCGGCATTGCCGGAGACATTATCATCATGGACGATTTTGCCCACCACCCGACCGCAATTGCAGAGACTCTCGCCTCGCTTCGCTGGCGCTACCCCACCCGGCGGATCTGGGCTGTTTTTGAGCCCAGGTCAGCAACAAGTCGGCGTAATATTTTCCAGGAAGCCTTTATCGAGGCCTTCAAAAAAGCAGATCGAATTATTTTAGCCGAGCCCTTTGCCACAGAAAAACTTGCTCCCGATGAACGGCTTAACCCCTTAGAGATCATTAAGTCCCTTAACCGTACGGGAAACAAGGCCTCATTTATCCCGACATCCGAGAAAATTATTTCTGAGCTACCCACTCAGCTTCAAGCCGGTGACCTGGTTTGTATTATGTCCAGCGGCGGGTTCGGCGGCATCCACCGAAAACTCCTGTCGCAGATAAAATCTGCATGAAAACCTTTGCCCCAATCACAGAAAAAATGAAAGAGGGCCTCTCAAGCAATGTCTTTCCCGGAGGCGTCTTACTCGTCCATCACCAGGGAAAAATCGTTTACCATAGGGCCTTTGGTCACGCATCGCTCCTCCCTCATCAAAAACCGATGCGGCGAGATACCCTTTTTGATTTGGCCTCCCTAACCAAGCCCCTGTCAACCAGCGCGATGCTTCTGCTATTGCTTCAGGAGAAGCGGACCGCCCTCGACGACCCCCTGTTTCGCTTCATTCCGGGATTTTCGCGCGGACCCAAAAGAACGCTCAGGTTGAGTCATCTTTTGACCCATTCCTCGGGGCTCCCCGATTGGAAACCCTATTTTCAAACGATTGCAAAACGGGCAAAAAGAGAACAGGGCTTTCTCGGATCACCCGAGGCAAAAGCGGTCGTTTACGCGCTGGCCCGAAAGGAACCGCTCATATCTGCGCCCGGAGAGGTCTGCCGTTACAGCGACATCGGATTCATGCTGCTGGGAGAAATTATTGAAATAATCGGAGACGCGCCGCTGCATCGAATCTGCTCCCGGCACATCTTCTCAAAGATCCCGTGCAAGGAAACCTTTTTCATCAACCGGGGCAGACGCCCTGTGGCCGCCAAAAACCGGGATTTTGCGGCAACGGAAAACTCCGTCTGGAGGAAAAAAGTGATCTCGGGCATTGTCCATGATGACAACACCTATGCCATGGGGGGCGTCGCCGGTCACGCTGGCCTCTTCTCAACGGCAAAGGAGGTTTATCAACTGGTCCGGCTTTGGCTGGACAGCCTCAAAGGAGAGGGAATATTCGATGCATCCCTGACGAAAGACTTTGTCACGCGTCAAACAGGAAAGACGATTCCGACGCAATCATCGCGGGCTCTGGGTTGGGACACGCCCTCCCGTCCTTCTTCCTCAGGCCGCCACTTTTCCAGGTCGAGTTTCGGACACCTGGGTTTTACCGGAACCTCAATCTGGGTCGACCGCAGGCAGGATCTCGCCGTTATCCTCCTGACCAACCGTGTTCATCCAGACCCAGCCAACGAACAGATCCGGGCTTTTCGACCGGCCCTGCATAATATCATCTATAAGGAGGTCGTCCATGCCTGATCGCGCCCCGATAAAACCGACAGGACTCCAGCCCGGAGGGACAATCGGCGTTGTGGCACCAGCCGGCCGGGTCGATTCAAACCTGCTTCAAAAAGGGATCAGCCGCCTGGAACAGCTGGGCTTTCATGTCATTCCAGGAAAAAATGTAGGCAGGCAGCAACGCTATCTGGCCGGGACTGACCGTGAACGGGCTGAAGATTTTCAGAATTTAATCCTGAACAAAGAGGTCGATGCCGTCTTTTGTGCCCGCGGCGGAGTCGGAACGGCCCGTATTATCCCCCATCTTAATCGAGACCTCCTGACCGCATTTCCGAAAATTGTAGTCGGCTCCAGCGACATCACCACCCTGCTGCTCTACCTTACCGCTTCATTGGCTTGGGTCTCATTTCACGGTCCGATGGCGGCCACCCATTTCGGGAGAGAATGCCCTCCGGCGCTTGAGAACCGCTTATTCGCTTTGCTTTCCGGAAAGACAGAAGAAATGAAATTTCCCGGCGTTCAGACACTGAGGCCCGGAAAGGTTGATGGGATTTTGACGGGGGGATGCCTGACCCTGCTCTGCACCACAATCGGAACCCCTTTTGAAATCAAAACCGATAACCGGCTTCTTTTCATCGAAGACATCAACGAAGCCCCCTATCGAATCGACCGGATGCTTTCCTATCTAAAACTGCTGGGAAAGTTTAATCACGTACGGGGAATTATTTTTGGTGAGATGCCCGGCTGCCGCCCGGAAGATCTTCCGGAAGTCATTCTCGACATCCTGGGAGAATTCCGGGGCCCTATCCTTTTCGGTTTTCCATCGGGTCACGGAAAGGGGACGGCTACCCTTCCCCTCGGGGTTTCCATGCACCTAGACGCAGATGCCGGCGTACTACGGATGCTGGAGCCGGCTGTATTGTAGACCAATATTACATCTGGTCCCGTATCTTTTGAATCTGAAGTTCAACGGCATGAATCTGTTGAGACGCGCCGGTTTTTCTGAAGTGCGCCATTGCCCTTTCCATATGGAGAAGCGCCTCAGCCAACGCCCCCTTCTTCTCGTAGATGGTCCCGATCGTCCCCTCCGTGTGGGCCATGCCGTTGACATCCCCCAGTCCCTCCCGGATCTCAAGCGCCTCCACTGCCGATGCAAGCGCCTTTTGAAACCGCCCCCCCTCACGATATATCAAGGCCAGATTGAGGAGGGCTTTTGCCTCGGAAGGACGATCCCCCAGACGCTTGTAGATCGCCAGGGCACCCAGTTGTGATACCCGGGCAGGATCAAGCCGTTTTTGATCTTTATCGATAACGCTGAGACCGTCCAGCGAGACAGCTTCCCCGATCGGGTCATCAAGTTTTCGGTAGCGTACCAATGCTTTGGCATGGTACTCCCTGGCAAGGTCAAGAACATGATCAAGAAAGTAAAGGTTCGCCAGCAAAGTCAACTGACGGGCCTCCAGCCAGGGAATCGGAATGGTCTCCGCAATCTCGAGGGCCTCGATATGGGCGGCGGCCCCATTCTTCGTGTCGCCCGACTGAAAGTACAAATCGCCAAGCAGAGAAAGTGCCACCCCCTGCCCCAACCAGTTGTCCGTTGTGCGGTCGATCTCCAGGGCGCGCGCCAGCCAATGGCTTGCTTGCGCCCACGCGCCCTGGGTTGACAGGACAAGTCCGAAATTCGCCATGGCAGCCGCTTTTTCATGAGTATCCTCTGTCCGACGGTAGGCTTCCTGATAGGAGGCCACGGCCCCCTCTTTTTCACCTAGAAAGAACAGACTGTTCCCGTAAAGGAGAAAACCCGCAACGCTCCTTTCGGCTTCCGGAAGAGCTCGGATCTCATCCACCACTGCCTTGAACTTATTTTCACCATATAACTTATACAGGGAGGAAAGAAAAGACCCATCGCGCTTACGCGCCTTGGAAAGACGTAGCTTAAGCTTGAGGGCATTGATCTTCAGACGGACAAGCTCCGCCTTTTGATCAGAACCTGCCCCCGCTTCAAACGGCTCCGCCGCAAGGACCTCCCAACAGAACAGCGAAGGCCTTACACCGCCAAGGCATAAAAATAAAGCAAAGACGCCGACTAACACCTTAATAATAATTTCCGGTCTCTTCATCTTCTTGATCCTGTAACCTGACAAAATCTGAAGCGTGATGCAGAGTGAGATCCGCTTTTCAGGCAGAGGGACGGCTGTCGAAGACCTTCATATTGCACGAGAAGGGGGGTTGAAGGCGGTCCTAAATATTCCTGAACTTTCGTGGCTGAGGGCTTCTAAAAATTTCAGGAGAAAAGTAAGAAGAAGGGCCAAAAACGAGGCAGACATTATGGGCTGTTTCTACGAGGCCTTATAATTTACCCAGGGTTCTCGCTCGGCCAAATAGCGGTCATCACGAAAATTAACGCGAGAGCGAAGCTCGGTGAATCCTTTCTTTTGGAGCTTCCTGATAATATCTTCCAAGACCTCTTGGACGGTGGGGTATTGGCTGGACAGGACTTTCATGCCTTCATAGCCGAAACGCCCAGAATAACCGATCTCATCCACTTCGACGACCACATTCCGGCTAAACATTCTCAGTAATGGATCAAAGCCTTCCAAATGATGAATCTCAAAAACCATGTTACTCCGCCCCCTCAATTTGACGGATTATAACGAATCTATTTCCGCCAATCAAGCGGTTTTTATCCCACAGGCCTGGCTCAAAAGCTTATTTCGCCCCAAACCCCGTCATGCACACTTCCGGAAGATTATTCACGACCCCGGAGCGACCCCGGAAATTTTTCCGATTCCCCATCTTCCGGTTCTTCTTCCTCTCCAAAGCGCTCGTGCGCCTCCGTCAAAGCAAGTTCTTTATCAAGGGTTAAGAGAAAGTCAACAAGCTTTTCCAGGGCACCGACCGTAAACTTACCTCCATAGTCCACCGGCATCGCGTCGGCAAAGCCCTCAACCACAAAGGCCCCGGGGTCCGTTATCGATTCCAGCACATACTCCCTCGGAGTGGTTGCCCTGGCCTTTCCTTCGCGGACAGCCTTCTGATATTCCGGTGAATCGATCCGTTTTTGCGCCGTGGTCTTTAAGATCAGCATTGGCCCGATCACACCTGTTCTGGCAAGAGAAACGCTTGGGATCTTATGACAGACAAAACAACTCATCTTCTCGATGATCACATCAGGCGTATCCGTCATTAGCGCGGTCTTTTTGAGTCTCTCTTCATTCCCGGAGGAGTCCGGCACCTCAACTTCCGGCAAAGTGAGCTTCCTCCCGAAGTAGCGTTCCCAGTCCTGCTTAGCCGTCACCCGGGTATAATCACCTGGGGTTTCTTTCTCTTGAAGGTAGGCCACAACCGAAACGATCTCATAATCATTTAACGCCATGGGCGGTTCTGTAATCACGGGCATCTCACTCACCGAGCCCACCGCCCCTTTTTCACCCAGCCCCTCCGGCATATAACAGCTTGGACAATAGAGTGATTCGATCAGATACTCTCCACCGGTGACGGCATGGGGCTTCATCCCAGTCTTCGGTTCTCCAGCATCGTCATATTTCCGGGCAAAGGACTTGTACCGATCCTCCTTCGGGCGTTGATGAGATCGCTCCTCGACATCTCTCAAGTCGGGGCATCGGTCCGTTTTCTGACCAGCGACGAAAATATGGCAGAAGGCACACTGCCCCCTTCCCACCGGGAGCCTTCCAGAGTCATTCAGGGCCGGACGATCTGTTCCAAAAATAACCTTTCGGCCAAAGCGCACCAGGGATGCGGGAGAAAATTCATCCTCCATTTCCACGGGTGGCAAGGGAGAATCTCTCTCTGGTTTGCATGCCGTAAAGAGAAAAAAAAGGGCCAGACATCCCCCCCACTTTATGAAGAACCTTCGAGACATGAACCTTCCTTCTATTTCATTTTATGGGGATGGTAAATACCCTGTTTCATCTAAAAAATCAAGACCAAGATATAGACAAAACAACCGTTATCTTATAATATTAGATGTGTGTTCTTAGTCAAGGAACCTCTGAATAAGTCATGGATTGTTTTTTCAGGGCAATAATGTCCCGTTTCCACGTTGCAAATCTTGAAAATAGCGGGCTATTCTCTGCGATTTGCGCCTTGAATCGAAACATTTTATCTCCTGAAAAATTCAACCCGGACTTAATCAGGGGTTCCTCAAGTGCCTGTAACGCTTTCCTCAAAATCATACAAGGTACCATCTGGTTAAGGGAGATGTTCGTTAAAGGGAAGCCCTGCGCATCATGAAAATAACCTCTTCCGGGATTACAGATATCGGATGCGTCCGTCTCTCCAATGAGGACAGCCTCGGCTTATTCCCTGAATTTAAACTCTATGTCGTCGCGGACGGTATGGGAGGACATGCCGCGGGTGAAGTCGCCAGTAAAATGGCCGTCGACGAAATAAAAGCGTTTTTTACATATCAGGCGGAAAGGTCCAACAACAGATCCAATCCATCGACCCACCCCTCAGGAGAGGCCCTCATATCCCAGGCCATTTCCAGCGCGAACCAATCCATTTTCGAAGCCGCCTCCCGGGATGCCTCCCGAAAAGGTATGGGAACCACCGTGATCGCCCTCCTGGCCGGCCAATCCGAATTGATTATCGGCTTTGTGGGAGACAGCCGCGTCTACCTTCAGAAAGAAGGTCGGATTGAACAGCTAACGGAAGATCATTCACTTGTAAATGACTACGTTCGCCAGGGCCTCCTTTCGGTTGAGGCGGCAAAATCCCATCCTCTCAAACATGTCCTGAGCCGCGCCCTCGGAACCAATCCAGAGGTTGAGGCCGAAACCCTCAGCCGGACCCCTGAACCTGGTGACCTCTTCATCCTCTGCTCAGATGGGCTGAGCAACAAATTGACGCCGCAGGAAATGAATATCATCCTGGCGGAAACAGCCGATGACCTGGAAAAAGGAGGAAAGGCACTCGTAGAGGGCGCCAGGGAAAACGGTGGAGAAGACAATATCACGGCCATCCTTGTGCGTTACCAGCTTTAAGAAGCGCGCTGAGCCCTGTAGAATAGGCGCCCTCTCTGAGAAAAAACAATGAAAAAAATACTTATTATCGACGATGAAAGCATCGTCCGGGAGTCGCTCAGAATGCTCCTGAAGCAGACATATTCTCTCCAATTTGCGATGGACGGCAAGGAGGGCATCAACCGGTATACAGAATCGTCTCCGGATCTAGTCCTGCTCGATATTGCCATGCCGACGATGGACGGGATGGCAACATTAAAGAAACTCCGTGAGATCGATCCGGAAATCCCGATCATCATGTTAACCGCGACATTTGCAACAAAAACAGCTGTGAGCGCGATGAAGGCCGGGGCAAAAGATTACATCACAAAACCCTTTGACCAGGATGAACTCCGCTTGGTCATCGAAAGGGAGTTGAGATCACGCGCGCTGAAAAAAGAGGTGCTTCACCTAAGGGCCGTTGTCACAAACTGCTACGGCATTGAAAACATGGTCGGGAACAGCCCGAAGATCAACGAGATCTTCTCAAAGATAAAACACCTCTCCGGAACAAATGCCCCGATCCTCATTACCGGAGAGAGCGGGACAGGTAAAGAACTGGTCGCCCGGGCGCTCCATTTAAACAGCTTGCGAAAACATGGCCCCTTTGTCACTATCAATTGTGCCGCTATCCCGGAATCTCTGATTGAAAGCGAGCTATTCGGACATGAGCGCGGTGCATTCACGGACGCTCAAACCCGCCGGATCGGACACTTTGAACAGGCGGACAAGGGAACCTTTTTCATGGACGAAGTCGCCGACCTTTCTCTCTCATGCCAAGCAAAAATACTGAGGGCTGTTCAGGAAAAACGCTTTACCCGCATCGGGGGAACACAAGTTGTTGAAACCGATGTCCGGCTGATCACGGCAACAAACAAGGACCTGAGCGCGGAAATGAGAGCGGGCCGGTTTCGGGAGGATCTTTATTATCGTGTTAATGTTATTCCGATTGAACTGCCGCCGCTCCGAGAGAGAAAAGGGGACATCCCGCTCCTGGTCAAACATTTTCTTGATAAAAAAAGAGAGGAGAAAGAATCTCCGCCGAAAACAATTTCTCAGAGGGCCGTCGACCTTCTGAGTGAATATCTCTGGCCGGGGAACATTCGCGAACTGGAGAACATGATCGAACAGACCCTCGCCCTCTCTACTGGAAGCCATATTGATGAAGAGGACTTGCCAGCCAAGATTCGGCAGGAGGCCGGGACCCGGATCACGTTTAGACCTGAGGAGATAAGATCTAACACCGGTGAGGGGCAAGGGAGCCAGGTTCAATCTCTCACAGAAGCGGTCAACACCCTGGAGAAAAAACTTATTTGTGACGCTCTCAAAATAAGCGGCTACGTCCAAACAAAAACGGCCCGGGCGCTGGGCATCTCCCGCCGGATTCTAAAATACAAAATGAACGCGCTGGGCATCCC
>JBHHXE010000076.1:0-10469 GCA_046756865.1 Nitrospiria bacterium
GTCCATGTGGCCATTGGGACGGATATTATCCATATGCATCCCTCTGCGGACGGGGCTGCGATCGGCGCGGGATCTTTCCTCGATTTTCGCCGTTATACCGAGTGCATGGCGAAACTGGAAGGCGGCGTTTATCTGAATATCGGTTCTGCCGTCCTCCTGCCTGAAATTTTTTTGAAGGCCCTTTCCCTTTCGCGAAATCTGGGTCGGACGGTCCGGGATTTTACCGTGGTCAATCTGGATTTCATCCAGCATTATCGACCGCTCACCAATGTTGTAAAACGACCGACGCAGCACAATGGGAAAGGGTATTCCCTGACGGGTCACCATGAAATTATGGTGCCGCTTCTGATCGCCGGGCTTCTCGCCGAGTTGGGTTCCCCAAAAAATGAAGACGAATCGTCACAATGAAACTTCCTAAGGTCATGACACTGGCGGACCTCAGCAAGCAGGTCCGCGCACTCCAGAAAAAAGGACAGAAGGTGGTCTTTACCAACGGTTGTTTTGACCTGATACATGTCGGCCATGTTCGATATCTATCGGCAGCACGGGCCTTGGGGGATGCCTTGATCATTGCGGTCAACGCCGACAGGTCGGTCCGTGCCCTGAAAGGAGAGCAGCGGCCCATTGTCCCGCAAAGAGAACGGCTTGAGGTGCTTGCGGCGCTATCCTGTGTGGATTACCTGGTCCTTTTTACCGGAAAGACGCCCCTAAGATTGATCAATACCTTGGGGCCGGATATACTGGTCAAAGGGGGGGACTGGTCTTTGGACGATATTGTTGGAAGAAAAGAAGTGGAAGCGCGTGGCGGAAAAGTTGTTCGGATCAAGGTTGTACAGGGGGCCTCGACGACCGGCCTGATCGACCGTATCCTGGAAAAATCGCTTTATACTTCGCCTTCCGGGACCGGACCGACATGACCATCCATCAGCTTCAGGCATCCTACTTTTCCCCGGTGATGGAGTCGATTGCATCCGGGGCGGAAAAAATCAAGGTAAACGGTCTCCGGGGATCATCCGAGGCTTTTTTTCTGGCTTCCCTTGTTCGGGAGGGAAAGTCTTTTTGTCTCGTTGCGCCCTCTTACGCCCAGGCGGAGCAAATATTCCGGGAGATCCGCTTCTTCGTTGATATCGACCCGATTTTTCCACCCCCTTCATTTGAACTCCTTTTCTTCCCACCTTGGGACATCTTGCCTTATGAGCCTGCCGCGCCGCGTCCGGACTGGATTGCCCAGCGCTTGGCAACACTGCACCGTCTAAGGTCGGGCACCGGAGTCTGCGTCGTGACCTCGATTGAGGCCTTTCTTCAAAAGGTGGTCTCGAAGACCTTCCTGAGTGAGCGTCATGAGGTTATTCGGAGCGGCGATTCCCTTTCGATGGAATCACTGATCAACCGATTGGATCAAATGGCTTACGAAGTTACCGGAAGCGTAACGCAATATGGAGAATTTGCGGTTCGGGGGGGGATTGTTGATATTTTCCCGCCAACAGAAACCCACCCCGTCCGGATCGAATTTTTTGGGGACCAGATCGAATCAATACGGGCCTTTGACCCTGGATCGCAGAAATCAGTCAAGCCGATCGATGCGGTCGAGCTCATCCCCGGAAGGGAAAATATCCTTGACACTGATTATCACCGGATTCCGTTTTCAGACCATCTCTCCCCGGAGACCCTTCTTGTCTTCGACGAGCCGGATGAAGTTGTTCAAAAGGGAAAACGCTTTCTTGAAGAGGCTGAAGACGGCGCACTTTTTGCGATGAAACGGAATAAGAAATATCCGGAGGTGGCGGAGCTCTACCTCCCCTTGACGCATCTGGTTGATGTTGGAAAAGGCCGCACACACATTGATCTCGAATCACTTTCCTTGAGACATGAGCGGGGGGTTGAAAGATTCACCTTCGACACGCATTCTGTCTCATCCCTCGGGCTGGGCCGTCCCGGACAACCCTTTTCCGAGATGATTAAAATATTGGATGCACTTAGGCGTGATCACATGGTGATGGTTTCAGTCAGAAATGAGGGCCAGCTCACCCGGTTCCAGCATCTTTTTTCTGATCACGATATTCCCTGGGCGCATTGGAAGGGAGAAAAAGGAAACACGGTTTCATTCCCGGCGCCGGTCTTCCTCGCGGTTGGGCCGATTTCAGAGGGCTTTTCCCTTCCCGAGGTCAAAGCCGTTTTCCTGATTGAAAAATCATTGTTCGGAAGCGGCCGCGTCTCCCCTTCCCTTCAGCAGAAATCTCGTGCCGCCGTCGAGGGGACAAAAGACAAGCGGGAAACCTTTCTTTCATCGTTCAAAGATTTAAAACCTTCTGATCATGTGGTCCATGCCCACCATGGGATCGGCCGTTTTGTCGGCTTGAAGCGGATTGCGGTCCGGCAGGAGGAAAGAGGACCGCAACAGGAATCTGACTTTCTGGTTCTTGAATATGCCAAGGGAGACAAGGTTTATGTCCCGCTCGATGCATTCGATCTTGTCCAGCGTTATGTCGGCCTTGAAGGGAAGGCCCCCCGTCTTGATCGGCTGGGAGGCGGTTCATGGAACAAGACAAAGGCGCGGGTCCGCGGCGAGATCAGGGAGATGACGGAGGAGCTCCTGGATCTGTATGCCCGTCGTGAAGTGGTTGAGGGTCACGCTTTTTCGACACCGGAGTCTATGGCCGAGGAATTTGCGGCCTCGTTTGAATATGAAGAGACTCCGGATCAGCTTCGATCTATCGAAGAAGTGATTCGTGATATGGAAAAACCGAAACCGATGGATCGGCTTGTCTGCGGCGATGTCGGTTATGGGAAAACGGAGGTTGCCATGCGAGCGGCCTTTCATGCGGTGATGGACAATAAGCAGGTTGCGATAGTTGTCCCGACCACTTTACTGGCCCAACAGCATTTTCAGACTTTTGTGAAACGCTTTGCGCCCTTTCCAGTCCGTGTGGAAGTGATCAGCCGTTTCCGGACCCGCCGTGAACAGAAAGAGATCCTCAATGCCTTGGGAGAGGGGCGTGTTGACATCCTGATCGGAACCCACCGTCTTCTTCAGGGGGATATCAAATTTCGTGATCTGGGCCTTTTGGTGGTCGATGAAGAACACCGTTTTGGCGTCCGTCACAAGGAGCGGATGAAGCAGATCCGAAAGCAGGTCGATGTCTTGACCCTCACGGCCACACCGATTCCCCGGACCTTGCAGATGGCTCTGGCAAAGGTGCGCGATCTTTCCGTCATCGAGACCGCCCCCGCAGATCGACTCGCCGTCCGTACCATCCTGTCCCCCTTCGACGCGGCGATCATCCGCGAGGCCGTTTTTCGAGAACTGGTGCGCGACGGTCAGGTCTTCTTTGTCCATAACCGGGTCCACAACATTGAACAAATTGGAAGCTTCCTTGCGGAGTTGATTCCGGAGGCCAGGATCGGGATCGCGCACGGACAGATGCGTGAACACGCCCTCGAAGAAGTCATGCTCAAGTTTGTTTCAAAAGAATATAATCTTTTGGTGACGACCACGATCATCGAGTCTGGAATTGATGTCCCTTCGGCCAACACCATGATTATCAATGACGCGGAGCGCTTTGGTCTGGCAGAGCTCTACCAGCTTCGGGGAAGGGTTGGTCGCTCCGGAGACCAGGCCTATGCCTACCTTCTGGTGCGCGAGGGGCGGATTCTGACGGAGGAGTCTCGCCAAAGGCTCCAGGCCATCCAGGAATTTACGGAACTCGGATCGGGATTTCGGATAGCCGCACGTGATCTGGAAATCCGGGGGGCCGGAAACCTGCTGGGTCAGGAGCAATCGGGTCAGATTGCCGCCATCGGATTTGAACTCTACCTGAGAATGATTGACGAGATGGTCCGGGAATTAAAAGGCACACCAGCCGAAAAGGAGATCGAACCCTCCCTCCAGTTCAGCATCTCTGCTTTTATTCCGGATGCCTACATCGACGATTCCTATCAACGTCTTGTGATATATAAACGCCTTTCGAGTTGTCATGAGCTTACGGATGTGGAGGCAATTCGCGATGAGTTAGCGGACCGCTATGGTCCGATTCCAGACCCCTTAGACCACCTTCTGCAAATCATCCAGCTGAAAAAGTTGGCGAAGCCTATTTTCATCACGCAAATTGAGGAACAGGAAAAAACGATACGCTTTCTCTTCGATGAGGCCACGCCGATCACTGAAGCGGATCTCCAGCGGGTTTTGAAACAGTTCAGGGGGAAGATCCATTTTACCTCTCCATACTCTTTTGAATTGAAGCCGAGAAGCAAGCATTGGGAAGACCTCTTTTTAGAGACGGCGCATTGCCTGAAGATCCTGCAGAAAGGGGGGGCTTGATGCGGGTCCGCGAGGGCGCAAAATATCTTGGGTCAATTGCTCTGCTTCTCCTGGCCTCAGGATGCTGGCAGGAAAAAGAATCCATGTTGATTGCGACCCTGGCGCAGGTGAATCATGAAGAGATTACGGCGCAGGATCTCCTCGCGACCCTCCCGGAAGAGGGAGGGGAGTCCGGGCAGGAGCCTTCTGAGATGTCAGCCGAAGAGGGTATACGTTTGAGAAGGAATCTTCTGGCCCAGTTGATCGAAAGGAAGATGCTGCTTCAGGAGGCCCGCCGCCTGCAGGTCCGGATCTCTGACGAAGAGCTTCGCAGGAGATTCGAGGAGATAATAGATGGAAAAAAGGAGGAAATCTTCCTCCAGTTTCTCTCAGATGAAGGCTTAACTCGAGACGGATGGGAGAACGCAATACAGGAGAATCTTCTTATAGAAAGGATGCTGGACCAGGTGATTCGGGATCAGGCATATATTACGCAAGAGGAAACGCGCCGTTACTACAAAGATCATCCGGAGAAGTGGCGTATCGGTGTGGAGGTTCGGCTCCGTCAAATCGTCGTCGAGACACAAGCTGAGGCAGAAGATCTTCGCCTCTCCATCCTGGGGGGGGAGGATTTTAAACAGGCCGTCAGGAAATTTTCCAAAGTTTCCCAAGATGGGGGGAGAGGCGATCTCGGTTATCTGGGTCGAGCTGAAATTCCGATGGAGTTTGATGGCATTTTCGATTCTGAAATAGGAGCGGTCAGCCCCGTTATCAAGACTCCTTTTGGCTATCATCTTGTGAAGGTGGAAGACCGTCGCCCGCCAAGGACCCTTCACTTTGATACCGTAAAGGAGAGAATTCAGCGGGTCCTCCTCGAAGAGAAAAAAGAGCGGATCTTTCTTGAATGGATAGAAAAATTAAGGCGTCGCACGGAGGTGATCATTAATGAAGAGCTTCTTCTCAAATTTTCTTAAGTCCTTTGTCCCTGGGATGTTCCTCCTGCTTTGGGCCGTCCATCCCGTTTGGGGCGCGGTTCTGATTGATCGCATTGTGGCTGTGGTGAATCGCGAAATTATTACGCAGAGCGATCTCGACCTCGCCGCGCAGACCACGGGAATTTCTCCTCTGGAGGGTGGCCAGGAAATGCCGGATGAGGGGGTTCCCTTTCATCATAAGGAAATCTTAAGCCTGATGATCGAGGAAAAACTGATCCTCCAGGAGGCTAAGCGAACAGGGGTTCGGGTTTCTGATTCCGAATTAGACTTTGCCTTAAGCGATATCGCGCGACAGAATAGGCTGCCTGACCGATCCGCGCTGAAAAGTGCGGTCTCTCGAGAAAATATTGCGTGGGATCAATATGTGGATAATCTGAAAAACCGTTTGATAGCCCTGAAATTAATCAACCGTGAAGTAGAATCGAATATGGTCCTGAAAAATGCAGAGGTTCGGGCTTATTACCGGGACCATCCTGAACAGTTTGAACGTTCAGAGCGTATTCGACTCACGCAGGTTCTTTTTCATCTTCCAGAAGGATCGACCGCAGAGCAGACCGAAGATCTCAGGTCGAAGGCTCGGGAGGCCCTTGCCGAAGCGAACAAAGGAGTACCGTTTGGTCGTCTCATCCAGAAATACAGCGACGGCTCTGAAAAGCAGAAGGGTGGAGACCTTGGATTTTTCAGTAAAGGGGATCTTGCCCTTGAAATTGACCGGGTCGTGGGGTGGGTTAAAGAGTGGGGGGTTTTTGCTTCCATATCTTCAAGGTTCAGGAGCGGGAAGGGGGGGCTCTCCCTCCTTTCGAGCAAGTGCGTCCTGAAATCGAAGAGATTGTTATCAGAGAAAAGCGGGAGCAGCTTCGGAAGAAATGGCTTGATGCCCTTTGGGAGCGGTCTTTTATTGAAATAAAATAATTGTATGGACCCGGCGCTCCGCTTTTTCTCCACGGCGGTGTTGCTGTTTTGCGCGAATCCTCACGTAAAGGGACTACAATTCGGTTCAGCGCTTCTCGTGCCTTGCCGTGAAACAAAATAGGAGCATGTTGAGTCCTTTTACAAAGAAATTGTTCATCATGTGTTACTGCCCGGTTTGAGTCATATTCCTGACAGCACCGCCTCGATAGCATTCCAGAGCGCTTCTTTTCCTTCTTTTTTGAGCGTCGATGTGGTGACCAGGTCTGAGATCCCAAATACATTTTTGACTTTATTTTCCTGTTTTTCCCGTTGCGAGCGCTTGATCTTATCTCCTTTTGTCGCGACATAGAGGGTGTCGCGCCGGATCGCGTTTAGCCATTCTTTGACCTGTATATCAATTTCCAGACCAGGATGCCGGAGATCAACCAGCATCACAACGGCCCTGAGCATTTCTCTTTTGGAGAGATAGTTTTCAAGCATTGTTCCCCATTGTAAACGTGTCCCCTTGGGGACCCGGGCGTAACCATAGCCAGGAAGGTCGACCAGATAAAAGGCCTTGTTGATCCTGAAGTAGTGGATGATCTGCGTTTTTCCGGGTGTCCGGGAAATGCGGGCAACTTTTTGTCCCAGCAGATAATTGACCAGGGAGGACTTACCGACATTCGAGCGGCCGATCATGGCGATCTCAGGAAGACGGTCTTTCGGCCCGTCATCCCAAGTAGGCGTACCCATTACATATTCGACAGCGTGATGTTTCATGTTAACAAGCCCGATTGAAGTATCCTTTAAGAAAAGGTCGTATATAACATTACTGCATTCGGTATGACAAGCTTCCCGGAGATCTCTGCGAGTGCGTTCTGGCGCTTACAGCTTGACAGAAACAAGACGAAAAACCTATAATGCCGCCGATTAGCCGAAGTGGTGGAATTGGTAGACACGCACGTTTGAGGGGCGTGTGGGGCAACCTGTGGGGGTTCAAATCCCCCCTTCGGCACCATCTTTATCCAGAGAAATACTGGCCACATCCGGAATCACTGTCCTTCCGGTGCGGGGTTTGGCCTGTGAAAAGAGCAGAGGCTTCCTTTCCTTTCCCGACCGTGGCGATCCTTCAGATAAATCAAGCGTTTCAAGTACTGCAATGGTGACGGGCAATCGGGTTCCTTCTATTACCATTAATATATGTTACTGTTGTGGGTGAGGGTCTTGAGTACGTATAGCATGTGTCCTCCTCGTCCTTCCAGGTCGGGAATTCCCGCCGCTTTATGGCGGGGTTCTTCAACATGACTCCAGTGCCGGTAATGGCGGTACTTTGGGTTATCGGATAATTTGAATGTCTTTTGCCTCCTGGTTGAAAAAGAGGAAGTGGATTGTGATCGGGCTTCTTGTCGGAGCCGTCCTCTTATCGATCCCGGTCCCGGTCGGCCTCACGCCCATAGGAATGAAGACCCTGGCACTGGTTATCGTGGCGTTTATTTTCTTTGTGACTGAGCCGATTCCGCTCCCCGGTGTTGCTCTCTTTATTGCGGTTTCCGAGGCCTTGCTCGGCCTGGCCAAGCCGACGGCGGTTGCCCAGTCCTTCATGAGCGATTCTGTCTTCTTCATTATGGGATCGCTTATGATTGCGACCGCGCTTGTTAAACAAAATCTGGATAAGCGGATTGCCCTGGCCATCGTCCGGTTTACCGGACCACGCATCGACCGAATCATGCTGGGTCTGGTCGCTGTCTCATCTCTACTGGCCTCTTTTATCGGGGAGCATACGGTTTCAGCGATGATGCTTCCCGTGGGGGTTTCTTTGATCCGATTTACATCTAAGGATCAGAGACAGGTGAAAAATCTTTCCATCGTTATACTCCTTTCGATTGCCTACGGCGCAATGATTGCCGGCATCGGAACCCCTTCAGGCGGAGCGAGAAATGCGATTATGCTGGCCTACTGGAGGGAACTTTTTGACCTTGAAATGGGATATTTTACCTGGATAAAAATCTCCTATCCGATCATTTTACTTGAGATTCCCTTTATCACCTGGTTTCTCTATCGTTCATTTACCCCGGAGGTCAAGGATCTTTCTCCCGCCATTGAAAGTATGCGGCTTAAGGTCCGGGAAGAGGGACGGGTGACGCCACAGGGCTGGATTGCCATCGGAATTTTTTTAGTGACGGTATTGATGTGGATGAGCATTTCAGATAAAATCGGACTCGGAATCACAGCTTTGATCGGGGTGCTTCTCTTTCTGGTTGCGGGTGTTGTTCGGTGGGAGGACTTGAACAACAATGTCAGTTGGGGGACGATTTTAATTTATGGGGGGGCCATCTCCCTGGGCATCATGATGAAGCGGACGGGTGTTGCGGAATGGATTTCTTTGTCTCTTCTTGAATGGCTGGAACCGATCGGGATCAAGAGTGGTGTCCCGCTCTTGGCGGCGATGAGCGTCATCACCGTCCTGTTGGCCTCAATTATGACCAGTGGCCCGACGGTCGGTCTGCTTGGCCCGATCGCGCTGAATGCCGCGAGTCTTTCCGGGACCTCCGTGATGGCCGCAGGCTTTGTGACCGTGATCTCCTCCTCTTTCGTTTACCTGACTGCAGTGGCTTCTCCTGCTTGTAATATTATGTATGGAAGCGGGTATTTAAAACGCAATGATTTCTTCAAGGCTGGATGGAAATTAACGCTGGTTTCTTTTTTTCTCCTACTTCTGATCTGTGGAGGATATTGGGGACTTTTGGGTCTATAACAGTCCCTTAGGGTTTACTTGCGATGAAAGTGTTGATGTGTACTGATGGAGAAGTATATGCGGAAGAAGCCATCCAGTTTGGTGGAAGACTGGCGATAGGAATGAATGCGGATGTGAGTGTCGTACATGTCCGTCCCCCGATTGCTCCTTCCACCCGAGTCCAGATCACGACGGTGCGGAAAAAACTGGGAGAATGGGATCTTGATCTTCCCGGCGTGGACTACCTTGCACGCGCAAATAAGATTTTAACCGGAGTCGGCTTAACCAAAATACCTGCTTCAAGAGGCCGAAGAAGTCATACCTTTCGTGAGAGGGTTGATGGGGCGACCGAGCTCCAGATAGAGGGCGTTCATGGAGAAAATGTCCGCTTTCGTCTACGGGAAGGAAACACCGTTGATGAAATCCTGGAGGAGGCGGATCGGGGAGACTACGATCTCATTATCGTCAGCTCTCGTGGACACAAAGGGATATCACGTTATTTTGTCGGGAGCACTGCGCTTCGGGTCGCGGATCTTGCACCCTGCAGCGTCCTGATCGCAAAAAACATTCGGGAAGATGACAACTTTCTCCTCTGTACCGACGGTTCGCCGCTTGCCGAAAAGGCTGAAATTGCCGGGGCCGAGATGGCCCGCGCATTGGGGGCAAAAGTGACAATTCTCTCTGTGGCTGAAGAGGAAGCGGGGCGTGGTGACGCCATCCGGATGGCACGAAGGGCCGAGATGATTTTGGGTCAAATGGGAATAGAGGCAAAACAGAAAGTCCGTGTTGGACGACCTTCTGAAGAGATTATTGCTGAGGCCTTGGACCACGACATTGTTGTGATGGGGGCGAGCGGAAGTTCAACGGTCAAGAAGTTTTTTCTCGGCAGCGTTCCGCTGAAGGTTATAGAGTACGGGGAATGTCCTGTTCTTGTTGTTCGGGAAAAACGCGGAAAGATATCCCTCAATGTTAATGCGGCGTAAACGGTTTGGCCGGGATTCACCCTGGGTCTAGGCGTGGAAGCCAGTCCAGGTGATAACAAAATCAACAACATAAGGAGAAAAGATGTCACGTGTTGTAAAGAAAAGAAGAAAAAAGATGCGAAAGCACAAACACAAAAAGCTCTTGAAAAAGACAAGACATAAACGTCGTTAAAGGTTAACCGGACAAACATGGACGGGGAGGAAAGTATGTCAAAGCTGAAGCGCGTCAAGATTCAGGTCAGAACATTGCGGGCCAGTTACGAAGGTTACATTACCATCCCTCAAATGCGGAAAAGGATCTCTGATGTTCTGAATGAGGAAGATCGGCGTTTTATTAATATGACAGATGTCTTTGTCGATGGAAAAGAAGAACCCATCTCATTTGTTTCGGTCAACAAGAGTATGATTGAATCAATCCTAGAAAGTAGCGAATAATGTCTTCTAAGAACCGGTCGTTTGCTTTGCTCAGCGGTTCAGTGGTTTCTAATTTTGTAATCCCTGAATTAGTGTACTCCCCAAGATCAGCGATTGCTCTTGGGGTAAAGCGCATAAGTTGTCTAAAAGACAAG
>JBHHXE010000077.1:0-10427 GCA_046756865.1 Nitrospiria bacterium
TCCCCCTGTACTGATATTGCTTCCCAATAAGACGCTATGGTATAAAAAAGTCCACTTGGAGGGACACCTTGGAAAAGCGGAAGCATACGATGGCCTGGATTAAGTCAGGTGAGCAGGTTTTGATGTCGACCTATACCCGTTTTCCTCTTGTCTTGAAAAAGGGAAGCGGTGCGGTTGTGATTGATGTCGAAGGAAAACCTTATCTCGATTTTGTCAGCGGGATCGCCGTGAATAGCCTGGGGCACTGTGATCGGCGCCTTGTGAAGGAGATTCAGAAACAGGCGGCGACCCTTCTCCACGTTTCCAACCTATACTATAATATCACTCAGATTGAATTAGCGAAAAAACTTGTCGCCCATTCGTTTGCAGACAAGGTTTTTTTCTGTAACAGTGGTGCTGAAGCAAATGAAGCAGCCATCAAGCTTGCCAGGAAGTGGGCAAAAGAGAACCGGGGCAAGCAGTGTGTCGAAATTGTTACGGCACAAGGCGCATTTCACGGGAGGACAATGGCGGCACTTGCCGCCACCGGACAGGAAAAATTTCAGATGGGATTTGAACCGCTGCTTCGGGGTTTTAAGCAGGTTCCCTTTGACGATGTACATGCAATTGAAAAGGCGATCACCTCAAATACGGCCGCTGTTCTTCTGGAACCCGTTCAGGGAGAAGGTGGTGTCCGGGTCCCCCAAAAGGGATATCTTTCCCGTGTCAAAAAGATTTGTAGTTCAAATGGAATTCTCCTGATTTTGGATGAGGTCCAGACAGGAATGGGGAGGACGGGGCGCCTTTTCGCTTACGAAGATGAAGGAATCTGTCCTGATATTGTTACACTTGCAAAGGGCTTGGGGGGCGGTTTTCCGATCGGTGCGATGCTGGCGACTGAGTCAGTGGCAAAGTCCTTTACCCCGGGTAGCCATGCGACAACCTTTGGCGGGAACCCCTTGGCTTGTGCCGCCGGTGTCCAGGTCATGGATCGTCTGACAAAAGAAGAGTCCCTTTTGAAGAGGGTTCGGCAGCGAGGGGAATATCTGGTAGATCGGCTCAGACGGCTTCAGGATCGATCGGCTCTGATCTCGGAGATCCGTGGAAGGGGATTGATGCTTGCTCTCGATCTGACTGTCTCCGCGGAGAAGGTCATTGAGAAGGCGATGGCGCAAGGCCTTTTGCTGAATCGGACATCGGAAAAAACCCTTCGAATGATTCCTCCCTTGACGATTCGCCGTTCGGAGATCGATCAGATGCTCTCTGTTCTAAGCGGTATCCTGAAGGAATTAGAGTGACGCAAGGGTGAGGTCTGGCTTTTTTAGGGTTTCGTCTTTCAAAGAAGAAGAGGGTTTTTTGTCAGCTTGGGACAATAGAAAAATTTGACTTCCTACCCTTTTTAAGAATATTTTCAGTGGCGTGCTTATTTCTTTGTCGTAAGGTTGCTGTTTTCCAGAAAGTTTGTTTTTGCCATTCCGACCGATGCTGGAATCCAGTGGTCACAGCCTGGTAACAATCCTGGGGCCTTGGTACGTAATGGAGCGGATAATTTTTTAAGAGGCTGTTGGCTTTTTTTTGAGAGGGGTATTCTGCGGTGCTAAAATCGGTCATCATTTTGCTGTTGTTGATTTTGTCACCAGTCGAGGTTTTTCCCGCAACCCTTCCGGATGCCGGGGAAGTTGTTTTGCCTGACGGTGTCATTGAGGGAAATATCGACGATGTGGCAAAAGCAGTCGCGACCTATTTCCCAAAAGTGCTCGGAAAAGTGATCCGCATTGATGGCGATTTTGTCGAAGTGGACCTTGGAAGAAGAGAAGGTTTTTCCAGGGGAACCCTCCTGACTGTGTATCGGGAAGGAGAAGCCTTTACTCATCCCCTTACTGGGAGAGTTTTGGGCCGATTCGAAGAGAAACTCGGATTGGTCGAGGTGACGAAATTCAAGGCGGAAGGGCTGACGACAACAATTGTTAGATCATCCGGCGCGATGCGGGAGGGGGACCTTGTGCGGATTCCCGCTACCCGGATACCCTTGGCCGTGTCGATTCATGATGGGACTGAGATCTTTCTGATGGATGAACTGGTATCGGCTTTGTTGGAGACCAGGCGTTTTCGTGTTGACAGTCTGCCGGCTCAGTCTTCGGAGGATGATGCCCTGAAAAGAAATAACCGTTATCTGATCAAGATGGGTACGTCTCGAGTGGGCGAGAGATTTCTGATGAACTTACAGATTCACAATACAGAATCCAGGAGTCTGTTGACAAAGATGGATATCCTGATCAATCAATCCGAAGAGAGTGATCTTATTCTTGAGCATTTGCAATACCAGCTCTTCGAGCAGCAGCGCCAGGATGAAGAATAGGTGGCAGGATTTTATGGAAAGTGAGTTATTCAAGGTAAGCGATTCCGGCAATGGATCGGAAAGGCCGGAGGAAAAGGCGCTTCTTTCGGAACTCGATATGGGCAAGCTCCCTCGGCATGTGGCCGTAATTATGGATGGGAATGGCCGTTGGGCGGCACGGAAACGCCTCCCCCGTATTGAAGGCCACAGGAGGGGAATCCAGGCGGTCCGGGAAGTTATAACGCTTTCTCGTGAACTTGGGATTGACATCCTCACGCTATACGCATTTTCTAATGAAAACTGGAGTCGACCTGCATCTGAGATAAACCAGTTGATGTCACTCCTGAAGCGGTATTTGCTGAAAGAAGTTGACACGATGATGTCGCATGAGATTCGCTTCAGGGCCGTTGGACAGATCGATCGTCTCCCGGAAGCCGTAGCCGAACTAATCTATTCGGTGGAAGAAAAAACAAGAGAAAATGAAAAAATGACACTTGTTCTGGCTTTGAGCTACGGGGGACGGACGGAAATTGTCGATACCGTAAAGCGGTTGGCTGAAGCCATTCGCACGGAGAAGATCCCGGTAAAAGACCTTGATGAGACTCTCTTCTCAAAATATCTCTATACGGGGGACATACCCGACCCTGACCTGATGATCCGGACCAGCGGAGAGGTCAGAATCAGCAACTTTTTCCTCTGGCAGTTAGCCTACACCGAACTTTATTTTACCAGGGTGTTCTGGCCCGATTTCAAGCGGGAAGATTTTCTACTGGCGCTTCTTGATTATCAGCGACGTGAACGCCGTTTTGGTCTTGTTTCTAATCGGGTGCAAGGATACCGGGCGAATAAAGAGTCACGATGATTCCTGCGTGGTATGTATATCTTCCAGGAAAAAAGGCAATCACAGGAGAATGGTTTGAATATTAAACAGAGCCGCCTGGCGATTGCCGTTATTCTGCTGCCTATTCTTTACTCCCTGCTGAGGTTTCTTCCCCCTTTATTCTTTTCCCTTTTTTTGTCAGCAACGATCCTCCGGGTTCAATACGAATTTTATCGGCTCTTTTTCCAGGATCGAGCGAGGGGGGTCACGAATTTTGGACTCGGCCTTGGTTTTCTTCTTTCGATCTGTTTTTTCCTGAAGGCCTCCTTTCCCGGAGGAGCACTGATTCCTCTTTCGATGATTGTTTTCGCCGGGTTGATGAGTGTAATGCTATATACTCTTTTTTCCTTTCGGGAGATCAAGTCGGCCCTAGTTGATTCATCCGTCCTTTTTCTGGGGGTGATGTATATCTCCGGGTTTTTAAGCCATCTCATTTTTATCCGCCACATTCCGGATGGAAAATTTCTGATTATTTTTCTTCTCATTGTGATCTGGGGGGGAGATGCAGGAGCCTATTATATCGGGAAAGCCATCGGCAAGCGAAAACTCTATCCGAGCGTAAGCCCTAATAAGACCGTTGAGGGCTCATTCGGCGGTTTGCTGGGGAGTTTTATGGGGGGAAGTCTGGCCAAATTAACTTTTCTTTCGATCTTTTCCTGGGGCGAACTTCTGTTGATCTCTCTCCTGCTGGGCGGTTTCGGTCAGTTGGGAGACCTGGCTGAATCACTCTTGAAACGGAGTGCGGGAGTCAAAGATTCAAGCAGTCTGGTTGCCGCTCATGGCGGGTTGTTTGATAAGCTGGATAGCATTGCCTTTGCCGCGCCGGTGTTCTATTATTATCTCTTCTGGGTGAAAGGGGTTGGGCAGGTCATCGGCTTGTCTTAAAAGATGAAAAATATAGTTATTTTAGGGGCCACCGGGTCGATCGGCATGAACACTTTGGATGTGATTAGCCGTTTCCCTGACCGGTTTCGGGTCGTTGGTTTGACGGTGCGATCCAACGATGTTAAACTTGAGGCACTCGTTAAGCAGTTTCAACCTAAAGTTGTTTCTTTGATGGATGAAGCTGCGGCGAAGGCGCTTTCGAAGCGATTAAACGGTTCGGGTCCGGAGGTGTTGTCGGGAATGGAGGGTTGTGTCGAGGTGGCCCGTTTCCCGGAATGTGACCTTGTCGTTTCTGCCATTGTCGGGGCGGCCGGCCTCCTTCCAACCCTCTCGGCGATTCAGAACAACAAGGTTGTTGCCCTGGCAAATAAAGAGACGCTTGTCATGGCGGGGGAGATTATTCAAAAAGAAGCGAGATCCCGGAATCTGCCCCTCTTGCCGATAGACAGTGAGCATGCTGCCATATTTCAGGTTCTTTCCGGTGAACGTCATGAAGATATCAAAAGGCTTATTCTGACGGCATCCGGAGGGCCGCTTATTGATTTCACACCCGAGATGAGAGAGGAGGTCTCTCCAGAGGTGGCCCTTGCGCATCCAAACTGGAAGATGGGGCCGAAGATTTCGATCGATTCTGCAACCTTGATGAACAAGGGCCTTGAGGTGATTGAGGCACGCTGGTTTTTTGATGTGCCGCCCGAGAAAATCGATGTTGTGATCCACCGCCAGAGTATTGTTCACTCCATGGTGGAGTTTGTGGATAGGTCTGTTGTGGCGCAGATGGGTCTTCCCGACATGCGTGTTCCGATTTCCTATTCCTTGCATTACCCCGAAAGGGCGCCCCTGTCGCTTCCTTCGCTTCAGTTGGAAGAGATTGGGCAGCTGACTTTTGAGAAGCCTGACCAGAAGGCCTTTCCGCTTTTGGGCTGTGCTTATGATGCCCTAGAGGGTGGAGGGACGCTTCCTTCTGTCTTGAATGCGGTTAACGAGGAAGCCGTTGGAGCGTTTCTGGATGAGAAGATCCGCTTTGTAGAGATCGCGCAGGTCGTGCAGCAGACCATGGGATCCCATTGTCCTCAGTCTATCGGCATGCTGGATGACGTAGTCGGGGCCGACCAGTGGGCACGCAGGGAAGCACAGCTTTGGATTTCAAAATACGCGGCCTAATTTATCCCTTATTTGGGATCTTCCCGCGGGAATGAGATGCGGGATCATTTATAGAAAGTGAGACAAGGAGTTATATCATGTTCAGTTTAACGTCAATCGTGTCTTTTGTCCTGGTACTGGGAATCCTGGTCTTTGTCCACGAGTTTGGCCATTATATTATTGCAAGGTGGTGTGGCGTTCAGGTTGAGACCTTTTCCCTCGGCTTCGGACCAAAGATCTTCTCCAGGCAGTGGGGGCCAACAGAATATTGTGTGTCCGCCATCCCCCTGGGGGGATTTGTCCGCCTTCTGGGAGATGACCCGAATGAGGAGGTTGCCCCGGAAGATGCTGCACGTTCCTTCCTGGCGCAGAAAGTGAGTAAACGGATAGCCATTGTCATCGCGGGTCCCGTTTTCAATCTTCTGCTTGCATTTTTCATCTTTTCGGGTGTTTTCATGGGAGGCATTTCCCGTTTGACGGCGGATGTTGGAGAGGTTCAGGCCGATTCTCCTGCGGGGCAGGGTGGGATGAAGCCGGGGGATCGGATACTTTCTATTGAAGGTCAGGCGATTACGGAATGGGAAACGATCCGGGAGGTCCTTCAGAAGGAAGGCGGACGGTCGCTTCAATTTGTAGTAGAACGGGAAGGTCGTCAAGTGGATCTGTCCATTACTCCCGGAAGGAAAGAGGTCAAGGATCTCCTTGGCGATCCAAAGGTGGTTTGGCTCATCGGGATCATCCCTTCGGGAGATTCCTTTACAATGCGTTACAATCCTATCCGTGCGCTTACCCTGGGGGCAGAGAAGACAAGTGAGGTGATCGGCTTGACCGTCCTCGGAATTGTAAGGATGATCCAGGGCAGGATTGCCAGTGATAATATCGGGGGGCCCATCCTGATTGCCAAACTGGCCGGGGATTCTGCTGAACGCGGGTTTACGAGCGTTGCTTTTTTTACCGCCTTAATCAGTATAAATTTAGGAATTCTTAATATCCTTCCCATTCCCGTTTTGGACGGAGGTCACCTCCTCTTCTTCACCATAGAAGCAATCTTGGGGCGTCCGTTGAGCTTAAAAAAAAGGGAAATCGCCCAGCAGGTGGGTCTATTTCTGATTGTCTCTTTGATGGTGTTCGCCTTCTACAATGACATCATGCGTTTTCTGATAAAACCAGAATAGAAGATAGGCTTTTGATCAGCAATCTAAATACCCCTCGCCGCAAAACGAGACAAATCTCTGTTGGATCGGTCAAGATCGGCGGAGATGCACGTGTGGTGGTTCAGTCGATGACCACGACCGACACGCGTGATATTCCTTCAACACTTGCTGAAATTCACCGGTTGGAGGAAGCGGGTTGCGAAATCATTCGTGTGGCTGTTCCTGACAGCGAAGCCGCCCAGGCGCTCCCGAAAATCCGCTCGATGATCGGTATTCCCCTGATAGCGGATATCCATTTTGATTATCGCCTGGCCCTGGCAGCACTAGATGCCAAGGTGGACGGTCTCCGGCTGAATCCGGGAAACATTGGGTCCCGTGACCGCATCGAGAAAGTGGTCAAGGCTGCGGCAGAGCGGCAGGTTCCCATTCGTATCGGCGTCAATGCCGGCTCCCTGGAAAGTGATCTCCTGGAAAAATACGGATATCCGACCGCAGAGGCGATGGTGGAATCGGCCTTGCGGCATATTGGCATTCTTGAATCCCTCAATTTTTTTGATACGAAAGTCTCCCTCAAGGCCTCCCACGTGTCCCTGGCTGTTGAGGCATACCGCCTTTTTTCCACCCGCTCGGACTATCCCCTCCACCTGGGTATCACAGAAGCCGGTACGCCAATGACAGGCGGCGTTAAATCCGCGGTTGGTCTGGGTCTTCTGCTGGCTCAGGGAATTGGGGATACCATTCGGATTTCCCTTGCGGCGGATCCGGTGGAAGAGGTTCGTGTCGGATACGAAATCCTCAAGGCGCTGAATCTCCGAAAACGCGGGGTGAACATTATCGCCTGTCCAACCTGCGGACGTCTGGAGATCGATGTCATCAAGCTTGCAACCCGCCTGGAGCAGAAATTCAGCCATATCACCGAGTCCATCGACATTTCCATCCTCGGCTGTGTTGTGAACGGAATCGGTGAAGGGAAGGAGGCCGATATCGGCATTGCCGGGGGACGAGGCGTCGGTCTTCTCTTTCGTCATGGGGAAGTTATCCGAAAAGTCCCTTCGGCGGAGTTGGAGTCCGTTCTAATCGCCGAGGTAGAGCAGATGGTCAGAGAGCGGAAACAAAAAAAAGAAGGGGCGGATAAGAGGGCGGGGGTCGAGAGTGAACATCGTACCCGCCCAGAGACAGACCCAATTTTGCAGTAGTTTTTCATCGTTACGTCTTTACTTTTCCGGCAAACTGTAATTTTATATCCATAAAGTATACAATCCTCGCCCTTCCGGGGCGGCCTTCTTCAAACATCCTAGATGAAAGTGAGCGAACACATTGCGTCATACAAAGGTTTTTATCCCCACGCTTCGGGATGATCCAGCCGATGCGGAAATTGTTAGTCACCGCTTGATGCTGCGTGCCGGTTTGATACGTAAGGTTTCTGCAGGGATTTACACCTACCTGCCGGTCGGGCTTCGTGTACTCTCCAAGATTGAAAGGATAGTGCGGGAAGAAATGGATAATGCCGGTGCCCTGGAAGTTCTCCTCCCGGCACTCCAATCGGCGGAGCTTTGGCAGGAGACCGGCCGTTGGCAGCAATATGGAAAAGAGCTCGTACGCCTCCAGGATCGGCATGGCCGTGATTTTTGCCTTGGTCCGACCCACGAAGAGGTTATTACAAACCTGGTTCGAGGGGAAATTCGCTCTTATCGCCAGCTTCCTGTCAACCTTTACCAGATCCAAACCAAGTTCAGAGATGAGATCCGGCCTCGCTTCGGATTGATGCGGGGGCGTGAGTTTATCATGAAGGATGCGTACAGCTTCGATGCGGACGTGGAGGGGGCCAAAGAGAGTTATCGTCGGATGTATGATGCCTATCACCGTATTTTCAAGCGTTTTGGTCTTCATTTCCGGGCGGTCGAGGCCGATAGCGGCTTGATAGGAGGTTCCTCCTCCCACGAATTCATGGTTCTGGCCTCCACGGGTGAGGAGGGTGTTGCTTCCTGTCCGGCATGTGACTATGCGGCCAATGTTGAGCGGGCGGAAACGGTCACAAGAACATCTTCAGCGGGACCGGAACCAGAAAAAAAATCTGACATGAAAGGCGTAAAGACACCCGGGATGAAATCGGTTGAAGAGGTTTCCACCTTTTTGAAGGTGCCTGTCACCAAACTATTGAAGACTCTCCTTTTTCTGGCCGATGGTCGTCCCGTCGCCGTTCTGGTCCGTGGAGATCATCAGGTGAATGAAGTCAAACTGAAAAACCTTCTCGATGTTTCTGAACTGACAATGGCGGATGCTGATACCGTGATGAAGGTAAGCGGAGGGCCGTCCGGATTTTCAGGTCCTGTGGGTTTGAAGGATGTGGAAATCATTGCGGATCGTTTGGTTGAGACGATGTCGGATGTTGTTGTTGGTGCAAACGAAAAAGATGCACACTATATCCATGTAAGTCCGAAACGGGATTTTAAGGTTGGCCGTTACGAAGATATTCGAAATGTAGTCACCGGCGATCTTTGCCCGCGTTGTGGGCATGACATTGTGATCGACCGGGGAATTGAGGTCGGTCATGTGTTTATGCTTGGGAAAAAATACAGTGAAGCCATGAAGGCCACTTTTCTGGATCAAAATGGAAAGAAACAGTTTTTTGAAATGGGGTGTTACGGTATTGGTGTTTCCCGAATCATGGCAGCCGCCATTGAACAAAACCATGATGATAAAGGAATTGTGTGGCCTATGCCGATAGCGCCTTTCTCGGCTCATGTGATTCCGGTTCAGGAGAAATCGGACCGGGTGATGATGGCGGCTGAGCTGATCTATGGGTCGCTGGTGCAGGGTGGCGTGGAAACCCTTTTGGAGGATCGAAAGGAACGGGTCGGCGTCAAATTTAATGATGCTGATCTCCTTGGAATTCCTTATCAAATTATTATCGGTGAAAAGAACCTTCGTGAAAGTCTCGTCGAAGTCAAAAATCGCCGCAGCGGTGAAATGAAAAAAATAGAGGTTGAAAAAGTAATTAATTACCTTATCGAAGTTCTGGAGGATTCTCCGGAGAATAGTGATTTTGACTTCTGATGATGCTCCTTTCTGGGGTAGGTTCAGCGAAGACAATCCTCGCTCCTTTGAACAGGTTCCCTCATAATCGCTGGGTTCTAATTCCAAACCCCGGAATTCGGTGTAAACAAAAAACTTGACATTGTTGGTAACCTATTGTATTTTATGAGCAATTTTATTCTTTATTGGAACATCCCATGTTAGAGTTTCAGGTTCGTTTTCCCCTATCAGTCGTCCTGAAGTGGACGGACAGTCAAACTAAGAGGTAAGGATGAGAAAAGCCGATATTGCCAATGAGGTCTTCGAAAAAGTCGGTATTTCAAAAAAAGAATCGGCTGATATGCTTGAGGTTATACTCAATCTGGTTAAGGAGGTACTCAGAAAGGGAGAAACGGTCAAGATTGCCGGGTTTGGAAATTTTGTTATTCGTCATAAGAAGGCCAGAAAGGGGAGAAACCCAAAAACAGGAGAGGAAATCGGGATTTCACCTCGGAAGGTTGTTACCTTTCGGCCAAGCCAGGTTTTTAAGAAATATGTGAACAGATGAATAAGCATAATTCGCGCAAGCCCTGTCCCAGCAGGATGCCGGTCTGACTGAGAGTCTCTTCCCGTCAGGAGCAACCGATGCAAGATAAGTTGTTCTATAAAATTGGTGAAGTCAGCGAAATGACCGGACTCCAATCATACGTCCTCCGTTTTTGGGAGTCTGAGTTTCCCCGGCTTCATCCCAGGAAGAGCAATGGGAACCAACGTGTTTATACAAAGAAAGAGATTGACCTTATCTTTAGGATCAAAAACTTGCTCTATAAAGAAGGTTTGACAATTTCAGGAGCGAGAAAAAGGTTGGCCCGGGCGTCTCAAGGAGAGATGCGCTCAACAGCTAATGGGAAAATGGGCAAGGTGAATCATGTGATTCACACCGTGAAGAAAGAATTGGAGGACTTGCTCCACATCTTACGTTGATCGGGGCGTGGCGCAGCCTGGTAGCGCACTCGCTTGGGGTGCGAGAGGT
>JBHHXE010000078.1:0-10423 GCA_046756865.1 Nitrospiria bacterium
ATTGACCGGCCATAATCTGGAGTCCGTAGGGAAGGCCGAGCGTCGTTAAAAAGGCTTCTTCAACCTCAACGAAGGATTCTCCATCTTCTAAGCCGAAGATCAGATGTCCTTCGGCTTGGAAGAAGGGGTCGACGACGCCGGTGAAGGTCAATTCCAGGTTTTGCAGCGTAAACCCTCTCTCATTCGGGTCATGCGCGCCAAACTGAAGGTTCGCCGGTTCAGAAAAATATCCTGCCGCAAATAATCCGTCCAGAGAGATATCAGGATTAAAGCTTTGCGGCCTATTTGATTGAGATCTGATCGGAGTTCCTTCCTGAGCGAATACAGGTGAAACGATTCCTAAAAGGGCAGATAACATGAGAACGAACCACATCATATTCTCCTCCAGACGATGGGAATAGTTTGCCGGCAGTAATATGGTGGATGCGCATCGTCGCGGTTTATCCGTGTCGATGTGCATTATTCCACAATTACAAGGTTATCTTTCGGATGGTCAGGAGAAGAGAGGAGGTCCCCGGGGGACAATTTGAGAGGTTTGTAACTGGAGAATAAAGGAGCGTTGATGAATCGGATTTGATGAAATCTTCAATAAGAAAAAGGCGAGTATTACCAGAAATGTGAGCGTGACATGGCTATTCTGAACCCAGAAACCGATCGCACACTCATGAGAGTCCAGGATTTCATTTTCAGAATAGGCGTGGAAGAGGGCAAAACTGGAAAAAAGGAGGAGATAAATAACCAAGCCGGTGGCTAAAAGGGAAGGAATCAGATTTTTTTTAGATAAAGCAAGCGGTCGCATAATCGGGAAGACTAATCCAAAAAGGAAAATGTGTCAAGATCGAAACAGATCTCAATGCTCATCTGAGCGTAGCCGCTCTTTTTCTCCGGAATCAAGGAACCCCTGATTAAGTCTGGGTTGAATTTTTCAGGAGATAAAATGTTTCGATTCAAGGCGCAAATCGCAGAGAATAGCCCGTTATTTTCAAGATTTGCAAGGTGGAAACGGGACATGATTGCCCTGAAAAAACAATGCATGACTTATTCAGAGCTTCCTCAACAATCCTTTAGCCCACTAACCATGAAGGTTTTATCGATGAAACGCAAATTCTCAGAGATCGAATGTGTTGATAAGGAAAGGCATTCGATAAAAACGATCCTAATATATATTCAACGGAATAGTTCAAAAGACTCGGAACTTGGCTGGTCCGTTACTGTGCTTGTTACTTACAGGCCCTTGTGGGACAAACTATTATTTCATCGTCGATGCGAAGGATAGGCCAAAGCCGGATCATAGAATATGAGCATTGTCAATGAGAGTTGATTTTTTTTAATATTTATAATAGGATTCATCATAGCTTGAGTATGTAGCCTTTTGCAGTTTGGTTGTCTAGGCCCGACTTGGAGATTTGTAATCTGTGGAGCCCTTGAGGGAACTAAAATATAATGGCCTTTGTGAAGAGGTTCTAGACGGGATCTCTGATCCGATTATCGTGATCAAAGAAGATTACAGCCTTGAGTACGCAAATAAAGCTGTCCTTGGCAAGACTAGGTGCGTTAAGGCTTCCGGTCAGAAGTGTTATGCCCTACTGCACGGACTGGACGCCCCCTGTGTCCCCTGTGCATGTATGGAGGTTTTTAAGTCAGCCAAACCCTACCGTGTGATCAGCAAGGCCGGGACAACAGATGGACAGAGCACATCGAAAGAGTACAGCGCCTATCCCATTTTAGGCGAAAACGGCCGGGTGAGCCGGGTTATCGAGTTTGTGCATGATCTTCCTCTGATCGAGAGCAGATCTCTTCCTGAAAATAAGACCTCTTCTGCCCTTGGTGAAGAAGGGGCATCGTTCTATGGAATGATTGGGAGCAGCAAGAAAATGCGGGCCCTTTTTCAATTGATTCGCCTCGTCTCTCCCAGTAGCGCAACGATCCTTGTCTATGGGAAAAGTGGCACCGGAAAGGAAAGGGTTGCGCGCGCAATCCATTCGAACAGCCCCCGTCGGAATCGCCCTTTTGTTGCGATCGATTGCGGCGCCCTCCCGGAAACCTTGTTGGAAAGTGAGCTTTTTGGTCACGTCAAGGGAGCTTTTACCGGGGCCATTCAGAATAAAAAAGGCCTTTTTGAAGAGGCGGAAGGTGGGACGCTTTTTTTGGATGAAATAGGCGATACCAGCCTTGTCTTTCAATCAAAGCTCCTTCGTGCCCTGCAGGAAGGTGAAGCCCGGCCTGTCGGCGGAAATCGTAGTTCCAAAATCAATGTCCGGATGGTGGCTGCAACAAATAAATCTCTGAAGGAGGCCATTGCGAAAAAAACATTCCGGGAAGATCTCTACTATCGCTTGGCGGTTATGCCCATAGTGATTCCTCCACTCCACGAACGCCTGGATGACATTCCACTTCTTGTTGAGCATTTTATAAAAAAATATACAGCGCGAAACCGGAAAGGCCCGATGTTTCTTTCCGGGGAGGCGATAGAACTTTTAAAGAGTATGCCCTGGACCGGAAATGTCAGGGAACTGGAGAATGTCATCGAGCGGGGGGTCCTGGTTTCACCCACTCCGGAGATAACACCTGAATCACTCCTGATTGAGGAAGAAGGAGGCACGGCCTCTCATATCCCCTCGGCATCTCTCTTCAGTTCGACGCGGGAAGCGCTCTCAAAGGTCGAAAGGGAGCGGATCATCGATTCTCTTCAAAGATGCAATGGGAATAAGTCATTGGCCGCGCGATCTCTCGGCATTTCCCGTGCAAGCCTTTACAACAAGCTCAAACGCTATCAAATTCCGGCCTCAATTTAAAGTATACGCCACCTCGCATTTTTGATTCCTTAACGCTAGCCCCATAAGGGGTGGGTTTCGCACGCCACAACACGATAAGCATACAGCCGCGCCATCTTCCCCAAAGTCCTGTAGAACCTTTATCCGGTATGGGATTTATATTATTTTGATGAGATGCCGACCTTGAAGGTCATGGGGACGACTCTATATCGGGACTTAACATGACCGAACGATGCCCCTGAGCTTTGAAGGAGGCAGTCCAATAGGATGCTGGAGAAATAAGTAGAATGAAATAATTGTTACGCGGATTTTATTCCTTTGTCCCGCTCATAGAGGAAGACGGGTTCTCCTGAGCCGTTGATCACTTCCTCTGTGATGATACATTCCTTGAGGTTTTTTATTGAAGGGAGTTCATACATGAGTTCGAGCATGACTTCCTCCAGGATTGAGCGGAGGCCGCGGGCGCCTGTTTTCTGCACGAGCGATTTTTTTGCAATGGCCGCAAGAGCGCTGTCTGTAAATTTCAGCTTGACCTTCTCGAGAGAAAAAAGCTTCTCATACTGCTTCGCCAAGGCGCTCTTCGGTTCCGTCAGGATGCGAACCAGATCTTTTTCATTCAAATCTTCCAGTGTGGCCGTGACAGGAAGGCGGCCAACAAACTCTGGAATCAGGCCGTGTTTAATCAAATCCTCCCCCTGCACCTTCCGCAAGAGTTCTCCAAGTTTGTGATCGGCTTTTATTCTGATATCGGCGCCGAATCCCATCGTCCGCTTGTTAATGCGATATTCGATCTGATCATCAAGCCCGATAAAAGCTCCGCCGCAAATGAAGAGGATATTGGCGGTGTCCACTTGAATAAATTCCTGATGCGGGTGTTTACGGCCGCCTTGTGGCGGTACATTTGCAACCGTGCCTTCAATCAGTTTTAAAAGTGCCTGTTGAACCCCTTCGCCGGAGACGTCGCGCGTAATGGAAGGAGACTCGCTCTTTCGGGATATCTTGTCGATTTCGTCAATGTAGACGATCCCCCGTTCGGCTTTTTCGACGTCGTAATCAGCAGCCTGAAGCAACTTTAGGACAATATTTTCGACATCCTCTCCGACGTATCCGGCTTCGGTGAGGGTTGTGGCGTCAGCTATGGTAAATGGAACATCAATGATGCGGGCCAGGGTTTGGGCCAGCAGGGTCTTGCCCGTACCGGTCGGGCCGATGAGCAGGATGTTTCCCTTCTGGAGTTCAATATCGTTGTTCCGTGCGTTGCTTGCGACGCGTTTGTAGTGATTATGAACGGCGACGGAGAGAATCTTTTTTGCCCGATGCTGTCCGACGACAAACTGGTCCAGGGTTTTCTTGATATCAATCGGTTTAGGGAGGGCGGGGGAGGTTTCTTCTTTTTCTTCTTCCCACTCCTCGGCAATAATATCGTTGCAAAGGTCAACGCACTCATCACAGATGTAAACCGTCGGTCCCGCGATCAGCTTCTTCACCTCATCTCGATTTTTCCCGCAGAAGGAGCAACGCAACAGCGATTCTACCTTTTCCTTTTTTGCCATGCCTTTTGGTCCCCTTTATGATTAATCCGTGTTTGTCTCTAACAATACTATGGCTTTGAGGTTACTTACGCGCGGGAGCGCGTTCAATCACCTCATCAACGATACGGTAGGTCTTGGCCTCTTCGCCGGACATAAAATAATCGCGCTCGGTATCCTGACGGATCTTTTCGATATCCTGCCCGGAATGTTTTGCCAAAATCGCATTTAAGCGCTCGCGCATTTTCAGGATTTCCCTGGCATGGATATCGATGTCCGTCGCTTGTCCCTGGAAGCCCCCCATCGGCTGATGAATCATGACGCGTGCATTCGGAAGGGCGTACCGCTTACCGGTGGATCCGGCGGCCAGGAGAAGCGCACCCATGCTCGCGGCTTGTCCGATGCAGATGGTCGATACAGGAGACTTTATGTATTGTATTGTATCATAAATTGCCATTCCCGAGGTGACCATCCCCCCCGGGGAATTAATGTAGATATTAATATCTTTTTCCGGGTCTTCCGCCTCAAGGAAAAGAAGCTGCGCGATGATAAGATTCGAGACATTATCATCAATTCCAGTGCCCAGAAAAATAATCCGGTCTTTGAGAAGCCGGGAGTAGATATCATAGGCCCGTTCACCCCGGTTAGATTGTTCGATCACCATTGGTACCAGCATTACGATTTTTCTCCTTCGTCTTTGAATTTGGCAAGGGAATAGACCTGTTTGAGCGCCTTGTCTTGTCTGATTCTTGCTTTTAGTCCAGACAGCGTTCCATCCTGTTGCGTAATCATCTCTCTGGCTTTTTCCGGCGAGACCCTGGATGCCGCGGCCATGGACTTGATTTCATCGTCAATCTCCTGCTCAGTGACCGGGATTTTTTCTTTTTCAGCGATGGCATTCAGAATGAACTGTCCCTGAATCCGCTCCCGCGCAATGGGTTCATATTCTTTATGGAAGGCCGAAGTATCGACGCCTTGAGGCCCCGACTTTTGGAGACTTTCCAGGCTGTTTTGAATTTCACGTTCGACCATGGACGGCGGAACCTCTATCGGATGCAATTCCACCAGCTTCTTGATCAGGACCCTGTTTTGATCATGTTCCTGCTGGGAGGTCTGTTGGTCCAGCAGGGATTGATGGATTTTCTCTCTCAAGGTGTCAAGAGAAGGGAGACCGACATCTTTTGCCAGATCGTCATCAACTTCCGGGAGAATTTTTCTTTTAATCTCTTTCACATCAATCTTGAAAGAGACGGTTTTTCCGGCAATTTCTTTTTCCTGGTAATCTTCAGGAAAAGGAACAGCGGCTTCAAAATGGTCTCCCTTTTTCTTGCTGAGGAGTGAATCTTCGAATTCCGGAAGGAAGGTGTTTGAGCCGACATGGAGGATATAGTCCTGGGCGCTTCCGCGTGCCATGGGTTTCCCGTCGACTGAACCTTCAAAATCTATCGTTACGTAATCCTTTGAAACGATTGCATGGTCATCAGGGCAGGCCTCTTGGTGTCCCTGGTCCTCCCGGATTTTCTCCAGGGTTTTTTCCACATCCTCATCGGTCACCTTTATTTTCTTTCGCGGAAGAACCAGGCCCTTGTAGTCGGACAAGGTGACGACGGGCCTGACTTCAATGGTTGCCGTAAAGTGCAAAGGGGCATTTTTTTTTGCTTCAATTTTGTCAAACGAGGGATATGAGGCGGGGTCGAGCTCTAATTCCGTGATCGCTTTCCGGAAATACTCCGGGACAAGCTTTCGGACAACATCTTCTTCGACCGCGGTCCCGAACTTTTTTTCGACAATGGCCAGGGGAACCTTCCCGGGGCGAAACCCGGGGATCTTCACGGTCTGCTTAAGCTTGGAATAGGCCTGCGCAAATTCACTGGAAACCACCTTCTGCGGAATCTCTATTTTAAGCGCTTTTTTGACAGAAGTGATTTCTTCAACTTCGACCTTCATGAGGCTCCTTTCAAAAAAATCTCCCCATTCTATCTCTGGACAACCCCTATGTCAACCATACGGAGAAGCCTGAATTGCCTAGGGCTTTCCGCCAGCTCGGATACAATCGCCCGCCCGTTGACTCATAACAGAAGTTACTTTTTGGAAAGAAGAACAAAGATTTTTATGAGTTTTCTTTCCAATTCCTTTCTCAGATCAAAGGGGTTGAGTGATCTCATTTGTTCTTATAATTTTGTCTTGACTGACTGAGAGATATGGGGCGATTCCATGACTTTCTGATAAGGGGTAAGGGGTTGATCATATCGTTTGATTGTTTTAGATGCAACACTTAGTTTGTCGATCAGCTTGACCGAGGGCAGAAGAAGTTAAGGGTGCAGGCGAACATTCCCATGAGAGAACCTCCGCAATGCGCCACGGTATCGGCCTCGAGGAAGCCCGGACGTGATGCGTCCCACTGATTGGTCTTGATGGGGAAAGGTATTCCTTTTTGGATCGTGGACTCACAATAGTACCCTCCTTTTATCGAAATCTTTGGGTAACATTTATTATGAGTCAACGATCCCTCCTCAGAGATCAATTCGGTTACATTTTATTTGAGTCAATTCGCCCGCTGGAAATTTATTGACAAATGATTTGCCGGAGATATATAATTGACTCTATGGTCAAAGTAGACTTTAAGGCCTATATTGTCCTATAGGTCAATATGTAGCTGAATAAGGGGGTCATGATGAAAAATCTGATGTTATTCTTAAGCGGGCTTGCCACGGGCGCCGTAGCCGGAGTCATGTTTGCACCTAAGCCGGGGACGGAAACGCGCAGACAATTCAAAGGGGTTGCCGATAAAACAGGCCTTCAGGTCGGACAGATTGTGAAAGATGTAAAAGAGACTGCTCTTGAAGCGGTTGACTATGGTAAAGGGCTAGCGGACAAGGTCGCGAACCGGGGAAAAAGCATCGAAAAAGAAGCAGTCGTCGACATAAACCATGTTGACGATGGGGTGGAATCGCTCCGGACAGCCTGAGAATGTAAAGAGAACCTGTTTCATGGCGAAGAGGATGGGCGAGAACCCTGAGATGCCGCAGGCTTTATTGACACGGACTGAGCGGCGAAAGGAAAAGACCCGTGGAGTCCTGATGTCGGTTGCACTGGATCTCTTTTATGAAAAAGGGATTTACTGGACAACGGTCGAGAATATGACCGAACGGGCCGATGTTGGGAAGGGGACCTTCTATCAGCATTTTGAAACAAAAGAAGCCATTCTATTCGAGTTGTTCCGCAATGGTTTGGATGCATTGCTTGCTCACACAGAAGAAGCGATCCAGGCCGCCTTACCGGGTCGGAAAGTCGTTTCGACGGTCATCGACTGTCATCTCAACTTCTTTCTCGAAAACCCGAAATATCTGCTATTATTTCATCAGGTCCGCGGTCTCCTTCAGCTTAAAACCGCCGAGGAGAAGGGCCTTAAGGAAATGTATAACACTTATCTGCGCAGGCTGGGGCGAAGCCTGATGCCGGCCTTGACAAAAAAGAGCAGCATCCGTGCTGCTCTGGAGTTGGGAATGGTCCTCTCCGCCTTGATTTCAGGTTTTGTTACCCACCATCTTCTCTTTGGAAAACCGGGAGCCCTAAAGCGAAATCGAAACAACATCCAGGAACAGATTGAGCAGAGCATCAACGCAATTTTGTGAGGGATGCCCGTTGATTAAAGGAAGCTCTGAATAAGTCATGCATTGTTTTTTCAGGGCAATCATGTCCCGATTCCACGTTGCAAATCTTGAAAATAGCGGGCTATTCTCTGCGATTTGTGCCTTGAAACGAAACATTTTATCTCCTGAAAAATTCAACCCAGACTTAATCAGGGGTTCCTAAAGTGGTTAACGGTTGAAGGTTTAAGCTGGCCACCCCATCACTGTCGGCTGTTCACGGCTTTTGATAGTGAAACGTTCTTTGAGCGACGAGGCCGTATATGCAGATGATTTCGCATTTTACTGTTCTGTAATTCTGGAATCAGAGTTGGGGAATCGAAAGTGACAAAGGTCGCGATCATTGGTGCTGGAAAGGGGGGAGTCTCCCTCATAGAAATTCTTTTCGATGATCCGCTTGTGCAAATTGTCGGTGTTTCTGACGTGGATAAAGATGCGCCCGGCGTTAAACTTGCCAGAAAGTTAAAGATCCCCGTTACCCAGAATTACAAAAAATTACTACAATCAAAAAAAGCCGACCTGGTCATTGATGTCAGTGGAAATCCGTCGGTAGAGGAAACCCTGCATGTAACCCGGCCTCCGGGGACAGCCATCATCGGGGGACCTTCAGCAAAACTCATGTGGCAATTGATTGAAGAGCGAATCAGGAGCAAAGAAAAAATCGAGCAGCATCTCCTGGAATATCAATCGCTCTATCGTCTCTATGTGAAAGAGGTTGAGTTGGCCATCGCCGAGGAGCGTACCCGAATTGCCTGTGACATTCATGACGGTCTGGTTCAGACCTTGGTTGGACTCAGTTATCGGCTGGACTACTGTGCTGACCAGATGGAGAAGAATCCCGCCCGATCCATTGCGTCTCTTCACGAGACAAAAAAGCTACTAAAGGAAGGGATCTCCGAGGCGCGGGAAGTGATATTTAATTTGCGCCCGATTTTGATTGATCAATCAGGGCTCTCTCGTTCTCTGGAAAATTACCTGAAAACCTATCACCGTCAATATCAGATTAAAACCAGACTGGAGGCTTCGATTAATGAGCGCTTAATCGCTTCCCAGACAAAAATATTTGTCTTCCGCATTATCCAGGAGGCCCTGGCGAATGTGCAAAAACATGCGCATGCCAAACGCGTTTCGGTTAAAGTCAGTATAAGAGATGAAATGATGCATGTTTCCATCAATGATAACGGCATCGGGTTTGATCAGCAGAAGGTCAAGCGGGACCACAATGGACAGCGTTCATTCGGTCTTCAGGCCATTACCGAACGGGCCCGGTTGTTGGGAGGGCAGGCAAAAATAACTTCCCGGCTGGGAAAAGGCACACGCGTTGTCATTCAGATTCCGATCAGGGATATGGGCGTCCAATGAAGAAGATTAAGGTTCTCATTGCAGATGATCACCGTGTGGTTAGGGAAGGCTTGGGCGCCATCCTCAAGACCAAGGGTGACATGAATGTTGTGGGGGAGGCTGTGAACGGGCTTGAAGCAGTACAGATGGCAAAAGATCTGAAACCGGAAGTTATTCTGATGGATATTTCCATGCCCGAAATGAACGGGATTGAGGCCACCCGCGCCATTAAGAAAGATTTCCCTCACATCGGGATTGTTGCCTTGACCATGCATGACGACGATCAGACCATTTTCGATCTGGTGCGTTCCGGCATCAATGGGTATCTCCTAAAAGACTCGGAGTCTGCCGATATTGTAAAGGCTGTCCGCTCGATTTATAAGGGAGAATCGGTTATCCATCCGTTTATCGCAAAAAAAATCCTCGAAGAGTTCACTCAAAAAAGAAGTGAGCCGAAAGAGAAGAAAGCTGGAAACCGTTACAAACTGACTGACCGAGAGATCGAAGTTTTACAACGGGTTGCGACAGGGATGACAAACAAAGAGATCGCGGTTGACCTGATGTTAAGTGATAAAACAATCAAGAACCACGTCCGGAAAATATTCTATAAAATGAAAGTGGACGATCGAACGAAGGCCGTAATTGAAGGGATCAAGGATGGGGTTATAGATCTGGATCAGGACATGGCAAACCCCTGATCCGGCCTAAGGCTTCTTCCGAAATCCCGGCGACGAGAACGCAGGCTTGTCAGGATACCGGGTTTGTCCTGGAAAGATGGACGACGATTTCCTTTGCGATGAGCTGGCCTTCGTGGGTCGTAAATGTTACGATCACGGTATCGTCTGTATGGACCTTTCTGAGCAGTTCACCAGAGCTCACAAAACGAATCGGCTTCCGGGTTTCCGCGTCAGTAATGACCAGTATTCCATTGCCTGGGTCGCTCGTTGTGACGACGCCCACATGTTTTCCGGGACCCATGTTGGAACAGGACCAGGCGGTGGGAGCAACTGACATTAACACGGTCGTAATAACAAAGGTCCAAAGCGCAGTTCTTGATTTAAGCATCATGTCACCCTCCTTAGCTGATATCTCAGCGTAAGTGATTTAAGCCTTGTGAGTCAAGGCCCGG
>JBHHXE010000079.1:0-10244 GCA_046756865.1 Nitrospiria bacterium
AAGAGGGATGATTTTAGCATCAGGCTCATCGAGGTGTCAAATTATCCACTATTTACCTATGTTTCTATACATTCAAGCCCAAAAAGGCTAAAATAAATGCCATGACAGCAACACACCAAGACCTCGAAGACAAATTAATCCGGCTGGATGGACGCGGGTATAAGGCATATAAGAGTATCAAGGGAAGGTATACCTTTCCCGACTATACCTTCATCATCGATCATGTTCAGGGAGACCCCTTCGCAGCCCCCAGCCGGGTTCGTATTCAGATCCCGCAAGCGCTTGCAGGTTTTCCAGAAGAATTCTATCAAAGCCGGAGCAGAAGAACTGCTCTGGCTGACTTCATTACCCGACAATTCGACCAACAGGCGCGGGAGAAATGCCGACGCCGCGGAACAGGAAACAGCGGAATCATCTCGATCGATCGCCCGGGGCAGGAAGTCCTCGAACGAACATCGGCGTTTGTAAACGCGCACCAGGTCGAGTTACGGTGCTTCGTCGGCCTTCCGGCCCGGGGCCGGGGCATTTCAGGACGCCAGGCCATTGCTTTGCTCTGCGAAGACCTCCCGGTCATCGCGGAAAGGGTCCTCAAATTTCATCGAATTGACCGTGCCGCCATCCAGTCCATTGTTGAAACCATCGAAGATGCAGATGCCCTGCGGGAGGCACTAAAAAGCCGTGGACTTGTCGCCTTTGTTGCCGATGGGGCACTTCTTCCCAGATCAAGCGGCGTTGATCCGCGCCCCCTGGAAGCAGAGGCCATTCTGTTTCAATCCCCCCCCGCTTTCCGAGTGACCCTAGATCGCCCTAACCTCGGCCCGATTCACGGCATGGGAATCCCGCGCGGGGTCACCCTGATCGTCGGTGGCGGATACCATGGGAAATCAACCCTCCTGAGAGCAATCGAACGCGGTGTCTATAATCATATCCCGGGGGATGGACGGGAATTTGTTGTCACTGATCCAGACGCGGTCAAGATCCGGGCGGAAGACGGAAGGCGCGTCGCAGGGGTTGATATCTCTCCCTTCATCAATAATCTCCCCCAAAAACGCGCCACAACGTCATTTTCAACAGAGAATGCCAGTGGAAGCACATCACAAGCAGCAAACATTATTGAGGCCATGGAAATGGAGGCAAAATGCCTCCTGATCGATGAAGATACAAGCGCGACAAATTTCATGATCCGAGATCACCGCATGCAGGAATTGATCGCCAAAGAACGTGAACCTATCACCCCCTTTATAGACAAGGTCCGGCAACTCTTGACAGATCATGGTATTTCAACAATTCTGGTGATTGGAGGGAGCGGTGATTATTTCGAGGCCGCCGACACGGTGATTGCAATGGAGCATTTTCTTCCAGAGGATGTAACCTCACGCGCGCGGGAAATTTCCGGAAAGTATGCCACAGAAAGAACACGCGAGGGGGGGAGGCTGTTCGGAGACATCCGTCATCGAATTCCCTTACCGCACAGCCTTGATCCCGCAAGGGGATCCCGTGGAATCCGCCTGAAGGCTCCGGATACCGACACCATTACCTTCGGGTCGGAACGTATTGACCTGGCCGCTGTGGAACAAATTGTCGAGAAAAGCCAGGTCCGGGCAATCGCTCACGGCATGGCTTATGCCAAATCACACTATGTAAACGGACACCGGACATTAAAAGAAATTGTAGAACTGATTATGAAAGATATTCAGGATAAAGGCATGGACCGTGTCGCGTCGGCTCCTTACGGAGACCTGGTTCATTTCAGAAGGTTTGAATGGGCGGCAGCAGTAAACCGATTGCGCACCTTAACAACAAGGTAATATCAAATGCCGTAAATTAACAAACCAACGCCACTTTGCTAAACGGTGAACTCCAGGAATAGGAACCCATCTTCCGGCCTTCGCCGGAATGACGCAAATCCTTATCTTCTGACTTACTGCGAGAAAAAGATTTGAAAATCCAATCAGCTAGGCCTGATCCCACTCCGCCTGTGACTCGGCGTAGAGGAGCATTTTTTTTACCTTGGGAAGGAAACCATAGGCGGGAAAAGCAAGAAAAAAGGTCAGTAAAAAATATGGCGCATAGCCCATATAAGCGGCGCCGAAACCGCCTGCCCATCCGGCCAATGAACGGCTGAGCGCAAACACAGAAGAAAGAAGCGCGTATTCTGTCGCAGAATGTTTCTTGTTCACAATTGCCATCAGGAAAGCCAGAAATGCGGCCGTTCCGAGACCTCCGGTGAAGGATTCGACAGCACTGGCAGAATAAATCAGAGCCTTGTGCTTTAAGGGAATCATCGCTCCCGACTCTACAACGGGAAGAATATATGCCGACAAGGCGTATCCTAAATTAGAAAACGCCTGGAATAATCCAAGCCCCCATAAGGCTTTAAAAATATCCATCCGGTCCGTGATCCACCCCCCGGCTACACCGCCGGCAATCGACAGAATCAAACCGATGTTTACTGAAACGAGGCCGATTTCCGTTGCGCTGAATCCGACATCGACCCAGAAGGGTTTAACCATGAACCCCATGGAACTGTCTGCCAGCTTGAAGGTCAGGATGAAGATGATCACCGGGATAATATAGGGCCGTTGAAGCATCGCCATCAGGGTTCCGAACATCGGACCTTCCGTCATCCTGGACATATTGTTTCCACTGCTGGAGGAAAACCGTTTTGTTCCAAGGCCGATGCTGGTTCCCATCAATAGTCCGGAAAACCCAATGGAAATCGGCCAGAAATAGGGTGTTGATTCCGACCAATGTGTCGCGTTATTGGCCAGCCACAGGGTCCCCAGAAAGAACAATATGACAACACTAAAAGCACGCGGGCGGTGAAAGAGCCTCGTAAACTCTCCGGCCAGGGACATCCCTTCCCTTCGCGTGTAGACTTTTTCTCCGGGGGCATTCAGACAGAAGAATCCCGACAGGCATAAGATACCCGCAGCGGCCATGTAGGCTCCTGACCAGCCGACATAATCACTGAGGATCAGGACAAAACCGGAGGCAAGCATGCCGACCCGATAGAACCCAATACGGAGTCCATTGGCCAGGCCCATCTCCTTTTTTTTCAACAGTTCAATGGTATACCCGTCAATGGCAATATCATTCGTGGCGGACAGCAAAGTGAAACAGCCCACGGCAACCCAGACCCAGGGACCAAAACCAAGTTGAAGGGAAAAAAAGAGAATGACTGCACCCATCAGGATATCGGATGAAAACATCCACCGCCTGTGATGACGATAGTAGTCGATGGCAGGTGCCCAGAGAAATTTCAGTGTCCAGGACAACCCTAGAAGACTCATAAATCCAATTTTCCAGAGTTCGATCTTCTCCTGTCTGAAATGGACCGGAAACAAATCATAGAAAACACCCAGAGGGAATCCTTCTGAAAAATAAAGAATCCCGACCCAGAACATTTTCGACTTCAGCAGTTTCTGTCCTTTAATCAAAATGCCGCCTTTTACCTCAGGAAAATTAGATTCATAGGATGAGGGTACTTATACACTATCTTGATCAGGAGAGGCAAGGAGACCCAAGATGTACTACATGTACAAACCACTAGATCTGCCCTTTATCAAATACAGGCGGAGGGAGGGAGATACGCTATGTTAATGATTTTCTTCAGCAGGTTTTTTAAATTCCCACGGGGGAACCGGATTTGGATCCTGCCAGAGACCGACCTTATGCTTCCTTGCGACCAACTCAACATCCCCCAATTCCATGTTGCCAGAGGATTTCCACTGCCACCAGGCCAGACCTACCCGGAGAAGCTCCCCATTGAGATTTCGGCCGCTGATTAAACCCCGGACCTGGGCAAGAACCCGTCCCTCCGGGTCTACGCCAACCACCTTCACGGCGACAGCCTTCCCGAGGACTGCCATAGCGCTATATTTTCTCGCCTCGGGCCCATAGGCCTGGGCAGCCTCAGGGCAGTCAATATCAGCCAGCCGGACCTCCCGAATTTTCCCCGAACTTAAAACACGGAGGATATCTCCGTCGGGAACGCTCACCACCGTTCCCGTGAAGGAAGCGCTGAGAGCAAGACGCGGGGCAGGAACGAATATGAAAAGTATGACCAAAGATAAGGTTTTGGACATAACAGAAGATGGGCTCTTTGTGAGTAAGCGGAAAATGATATGCGCCGACCTTAAGTTATTTTCTATGAATTGTCAATCGAAGGGCTCCGGTGTCGAGTGGGGGGGGGTGCAGCAATACAGGAAGGTAAAACGTCTTACTTTGTCATTCGGACCTCTTCTCAATACTTAGAAATGTCAGCCATTGGGTAGCTGATTTGCGGGTATCCGGTGAAGCTTTGGCATCGATGAAGGAGGAGATGGCTCGTTCGGGATGGCCAAGCGCATTGCTGGCAATTCCAAGAAGAAGATGAGCTCGGCCAGTCTCCTCCAGACCCCCCTTAGAAAGGCCTGCCTCTAATGCCTGGACCGCCTCTTCCCAGCGTTCCAGTTCAACCAGGAGCGTCCCCCTTCTTACATCCAGTTTTCCATCGTCAGACAACTCCGCGGCACGCTTCAAGGCCTTGACGGCACGATCCAGTTCTTTGGCCTGAAACCAGGCATTTGACAGATTTTCCCAGTGTTCTCTCGTAGGCTTTATCGTCCCCTTCTTGATTCCTCCTTCCAATAGAATGCCCGCTTTATGGGGAACTTCCTGGTACTGGTACAGGTTGGCAAGCAGGACAAGCTCCTTTTCTTTAAGAAAACCTTTCATATAGGCCAACTCGAGGATGGCCAGGCCCTTTGCATCTTCCTTGAGCGTCAGATAAAGGCTGGACAGTTGACTCCAATAGACCGGATTGTCCGGAAAATTTAGAATAATCGTCTCCAGAAGCCGGACCGCCTCGCTATAATCGTTTAACTCATAATGCAGGGCAAGAAGCGACTGGTACCATGTCTCTATCGGTTTTTGGGAAAGGGAAATGGCCTCCTTCAGATGAGGGATGGCCCGAAAAAATCGATTGAGAGGAATATAAGCACTCGCCGCAAGGGCGTGCGCCTCCGGTGTCGGGGCAGAGGTCTTCAGAAGCCAGCGCTCTACCGCCTCGGCCCCCAGTTCATAGCGTTCAATTGAGACGTAAAGCTGGGCAAGATCGTAGAGGATGCGAAGGGCCGGCGCTTCTGGGAGCACATCCAGGGTAAGGGCAGCCTCAAAAGAGGTAATGGCCTTGCTAAAATCGTCTATGCCGATATAGGCATAGCCATAGGTTTGGTGAATAACTGCGGTCTCATAAGATTTCCCTTCAAGCTCCGGCAACAAAACATCCAACATTTGAAGGGCTTCCGGAACCTGCTTTTCTTCAATGAGGCGATGCACCTCAATAAGGTGCTCATAGGTTTTCTGGCTGAGGACCGCCTTTTTTTCTGATTCGGCAGCCGAAGATCGAGAAATGATTCCGGCGGAGATCGCCATGACCACCAGAAGAAGTACGACTTTTTTCATGCTTATCCCTCTTAAAGGGTCACAGGGTGCAGGGATCAGGCCAAATTGGAAGGTCCATTGACAAGGAAGGTTTTATTTCCTGTCTCCCGAACTGTAAGTAACCCTAGCGTATGTACACTATTTTTGAAGGCTGAATCGAATGTTCTGCACCGCACGACGTTGCACCGGCCTTCCTTCAACAAATTTCGGCCTGAACTTCCACCTCCGGATGGCCCGGAGAGCGGCCTGATCAAAAACGTAGGGCGGGGCGGCTTGAATGACAGCGGGATTAACAACAGAACCGTCACGTGTGATCGTAAACTCAATGGTCACGATTCCCTCAATCTTCGAGCGCACTGCGCGTCTGGGATACCGAGGCGAAATCTTCACCATGGGGATGACATCCGTTTCAATTTCACCAAGTCCAATACCTGGAGCAATGAACCCGACATCCTCCATACCGTCCTCGGTCGCAAGCGGGTCTGGCGTAAACTGACCCAGATAAGGGCCATCACTTATGTGCATGGCATTCCGGATCGGACGCATATGGGGCTGGACCCGCGCGATCTTGGGTTTTGCAAGCGCCATCATTTTCATCTTCTCAGGTGGAGGGGCCTTTTTAGACGGAGGAGAACGTCTGGGGATTTTCCGTTTCTTGGGCTTGGGAGGCTCCGCCTGACGTTTGACACGGATAAAATCAATACCCTTATAATCTTTATCCCGAACCATCTGCTGTCCACCTACGGCAACCATTTTGTGCATCAGAAGAAACAGGAGAAAATTCGTCAGAACGGCGAGAACAACAGCAGGAAGAAACCTCATCTTCGACTCTCCTGGGTTGCAATGGAAACACTGGAAACGCCCGCCATTCTAGCCTGATCAATCACGCGAACCAGCAAACCCGTTTCAGAGCCTTTGTCCGCAAGGACGACCACTGCGCCCTCCGGACTATCCACTCGCATGCGCTCAACATTCGCCCGAACGGTTTCAATCCCGATCCGACGCCTGTCCATCCAGACCTCCCCGTTTTCTGAGATCGCAATCATGATGTTTCCCTTCGACTTGGCCTTGGCGGAATTTGCCGAGGGCCGACTGACTTCGATCCCCGCCTCCTTCACAAACGAGGTGGTTACAATGAAGAAGATCAGGAGGATGAAAACCATGTCTATCAGGGGAGTCAGGTTGATATCTGCTCCTCCTCCCTGAGTCCTCGTATGCCGCCGCCTCAATATTTCCTCACGCTTTTAATTCTTAGTGCTGGCTTAAAAGTTCCGCCACTTTTTCTGTCTCAGATCCTGCCCGGCGTCTGAGATCAGAACTAAAAAAAAGCCCCGAAATTGCAGTCACCAGCCCGGCCATTGTTGTAATCAGAGCCTCAGAGATCCCGCCCGCCATCCCGCGCACATTTCCCGTGCCATATCGAGTCATCACATCAAAAGTCTGAATCATTCCGGTCACGGTCCCGAGCAATCCAAGCAAAGGGAGCACTGCGCACAGCGTCTTGATCAGGAAGAGGGATTGATGAAGCGTCGATGCGGTTTCCGAAATCAAGGACTCCTGAATCCGTTTTGCAGTCCAGGATTTTTTTTCTGTTCGCTTCCGCCATTCGGAGACAACACGGTCCAGACCTCTGGGATGTGTAATACAGATGAACCAATACCGCTCTAAAATTAAAATCCAAAGCAGGATCGATAAAAAAAGCATGCCGATAAGAACAGGGCCGCCCATTTCAAGAAATAACCTGACCTGTCTCAGAGATTCAAGCAAGGCCGTCACGATGCTGCCTTTCTGAAAGCCTGGCTACCATCCCCGCGCTTTGTTCATCAAGGATCTGGACCAGATTGTTGCTTTTCCCATGAATAAAGCTATGTAACAAAACGATCGGTATCGCGACAACCAGGCCTAATTCTGTCGTAACAAGAGCCTGCGAAATGCCGCCCGACATCAGCTTTGGATCTCCCGCGCCGAAGAGTGTGATCGATTGAAAGGTTTCTATCATACCGGTTACAGTGCCAAGCAGGCCCATAAGAGGCGCAACGGCCGCCAGAATCGCAATCGTGGTCAGTCCCCGCTCAAGTTTTGGAATTTCCTTCAATGTCGCCTCGTCCAGTCGATGTCCCAGGGTTTCAACATCCTGATCCGGGTCCTCAGTATAGACATGCATGATCCTTCCCAAGGCATTGTTCAGTCCGGGGACTTCTTGCTTCATTTGTTTGACAATTCTCTTTCCGACAAAAGTCAGGTAGGCAAATCGTTCGCAGACCAATAGGAGGGCAATGCCTCCGATCGCAAGGATAAAATAGCCGATGATCCCGCCCTGTTGAATACGCTCAAGCGTATCCGGAGATTGAACAAGGAGAGAAAGAAGCGCACCCCGTGAGGGATCGACGGCCATCGAAACAACACCGCCTTTTGCCGATTCCAGTCCCCCAGCCATTTCCAGAAAGCGCCTGGCAGGTTGCCGGTTTAGCTCGACCAGTTTTTTTGTTTCGGGGAGATAATGCAGGTACTTCCCCTCGGAGATCGCGTTAAAAGCACCCACCCGCGTCACCTTACGCTCTGTTTCTTTTCCGTCACGCGTAACAATAGGCGACGAAAATTGGACCACTTTGCCCGACTCCGTCATCTCATCCTGTAGGAGGAACCAAAGTCGTTCCATTTCTTTGATGGTTGGGAGTTCCTTACGTTTGGACAAAAACCCGACAAATTCACCACGACCGGGCCGCTGTGTCGAAATCAGAGACGAATCAAAAAGCCCCTCAGCCTCTCTCGCATTCTGGCGGACAACACCGAATAATTCGCCAAGGGAGCCCGTTTCTTTCTTTAGTCGGGTTTCAAGCAATGCCAGCATCTTTTCATTTTTTTCAAACTTCTTTTTGAGCCTGACACTTCTCGCCTCTTCCACAGCCAGCCTGGCCCGGGCTTCCTTCAGGAGACGGCTCTGCGTATTCCTTTCCGCCAGAAATTGCGCCTCGCGTTTCGTATTCGCCTTTAACGCGTTCGCACGCTCATTGCGGACCTGATCAAGCAATTCATCAAGGGATGCGGGCGGGTCAGCGGCATAACCGAGACCGTGCAAAAACAGCAGGGGCAAAAACAGCAAGGTAAACAACAATAAAAAGCTTTTTTTCATTGGGCCGCCTCCGGCGCTGCAATTGGAAGGCTGATAAGGTCGGCCGGGATCTCTTTTCGCGCAATCCGGATACCCAGCATCACCGCAAAACGGTCTCCGTCCGGAAGAACAACCCAGCGGTTCTTTCCCTGATCCCAATAGCCGGCCTCTTCTCCGTCGAGTGTCAGATAAACCAGTACAACCCGGCCTATACGGAGAAACCGGACCGTTTTACCCTCTCCACTTTCGCCTAGCGATCCTTCATAGCTCTCAATAGTGCGTCCATATTCAGTCTCAATCTGGTAGGCTTCCATCACGCGTCGGTATTTCTCAGCGTTCGACACATCCGCCCGATCCAATAATTTACGGAGTTCCGCTACGCGTGCGCGGCGTTCTTTCCTCAAAAAGGGACGATCCAGCGAGACAAACTGATCCAGGCTGCCAACCATCCTTAAAATCAGTGGGACAATTTCACGGTGTGTGACCTCGATCTCCCGAAGCTGAGCTTTCAAGGAATCCATCTCGTTCTCCTGAGAGCGAAGCAATCGATCGAGCTGGTCATTATAAGTCTGAAGGCTGTCTCCCTGACGCAGCACCTCCCGATATTCACTCAAAAGCCGCGCCGTCTCTTCTGAAAGACGGTCAACTTTCACCTGCGACCGTGCGGCCGCCTTGTTGGTTTTGGTCTGGATTTCGGTTGAACGCTCAAGCGGATTTGCATTTACAGAAGAGACAAAAAAAAGGAAAAAGCCGATAGAAAGAATAGTCCTAACTAAGGGAGACTGGCTAAAATTTGGCGGAAATAGACCTCTTGCATAAAAAAGCACGGTGTATTCTCTCTCCCCCTGCCTTAATTGAAACGGCCAAAAACTAATTGAACATGATATTCATTATCATGAAATAGCAGATTAACTTACCGTATTTGGCCAGCATTTGTCAAGCATTAGTGGAATTCGGTAGTGTCTCAGTTTGAATTGTGGTTATGCATCTGCATTATCTAGAACACTCCCACCAAGGGAAGAAATTATAATTCAAATTAGGACGCTACCTGGAATTTCCAAAGCTTGAAATTAGGTTCTAAAAATAAGGCATTTTCCTTGCGGACAGAAAAACGACGTACCATCCAGGGTAAAGGTTCTTAGAAATTACGAAAGGGGGGATACTACGACCTTTTTAGCTAGGCACGCTCCGCTTGAGATGTTTCGGACTCAGGTGATGCCTTGACTGTCCTTTTCTTGGCATAGTTGCGCCACTTTGGCGTCGCCCACATTATGCCCCCCGTAAGAATTGCAATCAAAAGCGGGAGTCCCGGGATGATGGTCAACACTTTTTTGAATCCGAAAAAATTGAACTGATGGAGTTTCATGATAAAGAAATGAAACCGCCTGACACTGTCTTGGTCTTCCAGAATTGCTCCTGTTACGGGATCAATAACAATCTCGGTCTCTCCCGCATCACCGAACCGGACAACCCAGGCCGGTCGGCCCTGGCTCTTCTTTCTTGGAATCCAGGCCTCTTGCAAGGAGACCGCTTCCACTGGGGGGGTGCCTGGAACATATTGCCGGGCAAAGCGGAGAGCGGTCTCCTCATTCAATGGAGAAAGCCAGTGACCGGAGTTGGCATCAAGCAATGTGCGATGCACTTTTCCATCCGAAGATCGGGCGCGGACATCATACAGAAGCATCCCCGCATCCGAACGGAGGGT
>JBHHXE010000080.1:0-10207 GCA_046756865.1 Nitrospiria bacterium
GCTGAATAGTTACAAACAATGAAACAATTTAGGTTGATTCTATTTGCAGCTTCACCGCGGTGAGACCATGGCACATGTTGAGATTCGTTTAACCGGCTATGGGGGCCAAGGCGTGATCACCGCCGGCCATATTATGGGCCAGGCGGCGGCGTTGTACACAGATATGGATGCGATCATGCTCAAGGCCTACGGACCCGAGATCCAGGGCGGGTGGGCGCGCGCCGACGTGGTCATCGACGCCGACGTGGTCGAGTTCCCCTACCTGACCCAACCGGATTACCTCGTCGCCTTCTCCCAGAACGAATTCGAGCGGGACCGGGGTTCCCTGAAAGAAGGAGGAATCATTGTCGCGGAGGCTGATCTGGTTAAGCTCGATTCGAGCAACCCACATGAATCTTTCGCCATCCCCGCAGTGAGAATAGCTGAGGAGGAGCTGAATCGCAAGGTGGTGGCTAACATCGTTATGCTGGGCGCCTTCACCGAGCTCACCGGGATCGTTCCGATGGAAGCCATGGAGAAGGCAGTGGCGAAGAATGTTCCCCGGGGCACCGAGGATTTGAATCTGAAGGCTTTCAGGAAGGGGAGTGAGTATGCTAAGAAGGAACTGTGTGACGCTGCGTAGGACAAAGGTAAGTATATGTGCTCATTAAGTCTCAATCTTGCACGAGTAGTTATTCTGAAAGGAGCGCCTAACGAATGTTCCACACGGATTGAAGAAACCCACCGATAATCCAAATCGGAGATAAGGGCGTACACAGTGATCAGACGTGAGAAAAGGAATTGGTATTTATGGTATCTTAAGGATACATTTTCATGCAGTTATCCTTGGGATTCTTCCATCAGTGGTGAGTTTTCTAACCCTAACATAATGATTCACTTTAGGCTGGAACTATTATGAACGAAGATCGCGTCCTGGTAATCGGAGGGGGCATCGCCGGCGTGCAGGCCGCCCTCGACCTGGCCAACGCCGGAAGTGATGTAGTCCTGGTGGAGAAGTCACCTTCTCTGGGCGGCAAGATGGCTGCCCTGGATAAGACCTTTCCCACCCTGGACTGCTCCATATGAATTGAGGGCCCGATACTGGGTGAGGTCACCCAGAACGCGAAAATCGAAGTGCTGACCCTCGCGGAGATCACAAAGCTGGCGGGAAGAGCGGGGAATTTTACGGTCGCGATCCGAGAACAAACCCGCTTTGTAACCGATCAGTGCACCCGCTGCGACGATTGTGTGCCGGTCTGTCCGCAGACGGCGCCCAATCCTATCGACGCTAATATGGCGACCCGCAAGGCCATCGACACGCCGTTCGATCAGGCCGAGCCCGGCGCCTACTGGGTGGACCTCGACCTGTGCCTCAACGACCCGCCGAACCTGCTGCCGTGCGACCGCTGTGTGCGGGCGTGTGAACCCGACTGCATCGATTTCAGCATGCCGCTTCAGAAAACCCACCAGCGGCGGGTTCGAGCTGTTATCTTGGCGACGGGCTTCTCGCTCCTGGATCCACAGCTCCTTCCGGAGTTTGGCTATGGTTCTCATCCCGATGTGCTGACCTCCATGGAGTTCGAGCGTCTCATGAACGCCACCGGACCGACCGAGGGAGAGATCCTCCGCCCTTCAAACAGGAAGAAGCCGCACAACCTGCTGTTCGTTCTCTGTATCGGTTCCCGGGATCGCCGGGCCTGCGCGTACTGTTCCGGAATCTGCTGCATGTACTCCATCAAAGAGGCCTTGCGGGCGGTCGATCACGGCGTACCCGAAGTCACTCTCCTTTACATGGATATCCGGGCCTACGGCAAGGGCTTCGATGATTTCTACCGCCAGACTTCCGAGCAGGGAGTGAGATTCGTACATGGGAGACCCTCCAGAGTGCGGCCCGAGGACGATCGTATCGCAGTGACATACGAGGATACCCGACGGGAGGAGAGAGCGACCGAATCGTATGACATGGTGGTTCTGGCGCCGGCCATCATCCCGAGCGACGGGACGGCGGGGCTAGCTAAGACCCTTGGGGTCGAAACTGATGCAAATGGCTTCATCAAGACCGATTCCACAAACGGGATTCAGACCTCTCGCCGGGGGGTGTACGCGGCGGGATGCGTCTCCGGGCCACGCGATATTCCCGACAGCGTTTCGCAGGGAAGCGCCGCCGCGGCGCAGGCGCTTACCTTTATCCGCAAACGCACCTGGCCACCACCGCCCGATCTACGACCGTGTGAAGACGGTGCGCCTCGCATAGGCGTCTTCCTGTGCCACTGCGGCATTAACGTCGCTGGCATCGTTGACATGGAGGAGCTGCTGAAGTTCACCCGCGACCTGCCCGACGTCGGGCACGTGCAGACTCAGCTCTTTTCCTGCTCGGGGGCGGGAGCGAGCGCCATCAGCGACATTATCCTGGCCAAGAAACTGAATCGTCTGGTCGTGGCGGCCTGCTCACCGAAGACCCACGGCCCCACTTTCATGCGGGCGTGCGAAAACGCGGGTCTCAATCCGTGGCTGATGACCATGGCCAACATCCGCAATCATAACTCGTGGGTTCACCGAGACGATCCGGTCGCAGCCACAGAGAAGGCAAAGGAGCAGGTGGCGATGGCAGCCGGCAAGGCCCGGCTCTTGAAACCGCTTGAGACACGGAGTGAACCCCTTACTAAAGCTGCCCTGGTGATCGGCGGGGGCGTGGCGGGAATGACGGCCGCCATTAACCTCGCGCACCAGGGTTTTCCGGCTCATTTGGTAGAGAGACGAAAGGAACTCGGCGGGTTGGTGAGAAGCCTCGACCGTCTCCATCCCTCGGGGGAATCGGCGGCGACGCTGGTGAAAAGGCTGACAGAGGAGGTTAAGCGGTCCGGGGTGCAGGCACATACGGGCGTGGAAGTGGAAATGATCGATGGCTACGTGGGTAATTTTCGCGTCCGCCTAAGCAACGCAACGGAGATCGAAGTGGGAGCGATGATCCTGGCTACGGGCGCCCATGCTTACGAGCCGGAAGAATTCGGCTGCGGCAAGAATGGTCACGTGATCACCAATCTCCAGCTTGAGGAGCGTCTTGATGAGATAATGGATAGCCGGGTGACGTTTGTAGCATGTGTGGGAGCTCGAAACGCCGAACGGGGGTGCTCGAGGTATTGTTGCCAAGCGATGCTCGGCCAGGCGCTGCGGCTTCAGGAGCGCGGCAACCAGGTCCGGGTGCTGTACAAGGATATTCGAACGTACGGACGAGGCGGCGAGGAGCTATATGAGCGCGCCGCCCGGGCGGGAGTTCGCTTCTTCCGCTACGATCCTGAAAGGACACCCCGGGAAGTTCTGGAAATGAAGAACGGGGAGATCTTGATGCACGATCTGCTTTCGGATCGGGACCTGCGCATCCCGACCGATCTCCTGGTCCTGACGGTCGGCCTCGTCCCTACAGATCAGGAAGTGGCCAGGCAGCTCGCTGTCTCCCGCAGCGAGGATGGCTTTCTCCTGGAGAAGCATCCCAAGCTCGGACCTGCCGAAGCCGCCATGAAGGGGATTTACATGGCTGGCACGGCCCAGGCTCCAAAGACTGTGGACGAAAGTATCGAGCAGGCGCTGGCGGCCGCTTCTAAGGCCTCCGATCTCCTGTCCAAAGAAACCGTGGCGCAGGAGCCGCTTGCTGCCATCCTCCTCAAGGAGGATTGCATCGGCTGCCTGCGCTGTGTGAAGATCTGCCCTTATAATGCCATCGAGGAATTCGGTGTCAAGGAGCCGGTCAACATCATCCAGGCGCTGTGCATGGGCTGCGGGGCCTGCGATGCCGAATGCCCCACCGACGCCATCGAGATGCCTTATTTCACTACGGACCAGATCAAAGCCCAGATCGACGCTGCGCTGGCGGCCGCTCCTGCAGAGACGGCCATCGTCTTCGTCTGTAACTGGTGTTCCTATGGCGGGGCAGACCAGGCCGGAGTTTCTAAGTATCAGTACCCGACGAGTTGTCGCCTCATTCGCACCATGTGCTCGGCCCGGGTGGATCTGGATCACATCCAGTACGCCTTCGATAAGGGCACCGGCATGGTTTATGTTACCGGCTGCCATATCGGTGACTGCCACTACAACTATGCCAATAAAGCGACCGAAAAGCGATTCGCTTCCTGGAGGAAGAAGCTGGAGCGGAAGGAGATCGATCCGGAACGTCTGCAGCTTGCCTGGGTGTCGGCGGCCGAAGGACAGCGGTTTGCCGAAAAGATGAAGGAAGCGGACACGCTCTTGCATAAAGTGGAACTCATAAACAAAGATCTTTAAAATGAATCAAGTTTGTCGTTTAACGCTCACAGAAATGGAACTCTCACAGAAAGGTTTTTAAGAATTATTCTGTTGGAGTTCTAATTCTGTGAACGAAGTATTTTTCTCGTCGGTTTGTGACTGAGCTTTGCTGGATAGAAAGCAGATGAATTAGCTGAAGCATATAAGGATGATAATGGCAGCAAACGAATTTATTCACAAAGAATTAAGTTACGAAGTGCTCGGGTGCGCCTTCGAAGCTTTCAAGACCGTTGGTGTCGGTTTTAGTGAAATCATCTACCACAAAGTTTTTCATGAAAACTTGACGCAAAGAGGCCTTGATGCTAGATACAAGGTACGCGCTCATCTGGATTATCGGTCCAAAAGAGTTGCACAATTTGAAATTGATGAAATAGTTGAAGACAAACTCGTTGTAGAATTAAAAGACCTTCAGATCGGTTTTATTCCTGAGAATTACGCTCAGGTTATTGCGTACTTAAAGTTGGCAAACCTTAGACTGGGCTTACTCATTAACTTTGGGTTGCACCGTGCTTTTCCAAAACGCGTAATCTTTGACGCCCGTAGAGATAACGATGAAGAAAGTTGGGACAAGGGCTTTTTTCGTAATTTTTCGAAGAAATCTATAGTTGATGCCGTCGTTGCCTCGATACGCAACGTTGACAAAGAGATAGGTGCAGGCTACCATAGCAAGATATATAAGACTGCACTTGGTATCGAGTTGGAACAAAATCACATTTCTTACCATGACAAGGTTCAAATCAACTTCGCTATTAAGAACATACAACTCAACCCCTTCGAGATTGACCTCTGGTTGGTTGAAGACTCAATTCTCCTAAATGTGCTCGCTGGCAAAGATAAACCAAAGCTACACGATCTGCTTCGTACTCGTTCGTATCTCAGACATTTGAATTTACACCAAGGCCTGATTGTATATTGGAGTATAACAAACCTTCAATTATATGGTATCTATGAGCCATGAGTTTTTCTGTGAGAGTTCTTTTTCTGTGAGCGAGAAAATCTATTGATAGAAGTGATGGCGAGAGCATGAGAAACGAGACTGAGGCAGTCCTGCTGGAGGATGAAGCCTGGCAGAAACTGATCGAGGCGACCGACGGGGCGGTTGGACTCTGTTACCAGTGTGGCGTTTGTACCGCATCCTGCCCCTGGGGCCGGGTGGACGGCCGGGCCCTGAACGTCCGGAGACTGCTGCGGGAGGCTCAGCTTACATCTGAGGGAGATGGCGAGGTCCTGTGGCTCTGCACCATGTGCCGGCAGTGCGAAGTGCTCTGCCCGCGCGGGGTGGAGATAGTCAAGGCGATACGGGAGCTTCGGTCGCGCGCATTTTCCAGGAGGAAAGTCCCGCCAGCTCTTGAGGAAGCGCTATGGAGCTTGCTGGAAAACTCCAATCCGCTCGGCAGTCCTCCTTCCCAACGGGGTGCATGGCGCGACGGAGTTTCGATTCCCGCGCCGGATGAAACGGGCGGAATTCTTCTCTATGCCGGATCAACTGCCTGCTACGACCCGCGGATGAAGAAAACGGTTTGCAGTCTGGCAAACCTTATGACTTCAGCGGGCGTCGAGTTTAGAACCCTGGGTGATGATGAACGGGACAGCGGCGATCTCGTCCGCTATGTTGGCGAGAAGGGGTTCCTGCGGCAGGTCATCCGGGAAAACATGGCTATTTTCGAAGAGTGGGGGGTCGAGACCATCGTCGCATTCTCTCCCCACGATTACGAAATGTTCAAGTTTGTCTACCCGGAACATGGCGCGCGATACGAGGTCTACCACTACACGGAGTTCCTCGCTAGATTGGTGGCCGAGGGACGACTCAATACAGAAAACAACGACGCGAAAATTCGGGTTCTCTATCACGACCCGTGTTATCTTAGTCGCTACGGAGTGCTGACTCGAGAACCCAGAGAGGTGCTCCGCAGCCTTCCCGGGGTCGTGGTCGACGAGTTCGAGGATAACCGTGCCAACACCCTCTGCTGCGGTGGAGGGGGCGGAAGGATATTGCTTGAGACCGAAGTGGGCGAGCGCTTCTCCGACTTTCGAGTGAAAGAGGCCGGAGAGCGAGGGGTCGATGCGATTGTTACAGCCTGTCCCTTCTGTGTTCAGAACTTCGAGGATAGCGTAAAGACCCAGAAGCTTGAGGGTCTTCGGATTTTCGATCTGGCTGAGTTTACGGCGCAAAGGATTCTAAATTCAATTAAACAAAATTAAGAACGACGGCGTCCCGTAAAAGAAGATGTTGCAGAAGACAAAATATTCCCCACTGATTGAAGAAACCCACTGATAAAAGAGAATAGATTCTGTGCGGTGGACTGGAGGTTAATTTCTGTAAATCCAGATTGGAGGTTAAAGGTGTAGGTGATGACCAGGTGGGAGAGAAACCCATTGATAAAGAGCAAATTTTCTTCTTGATGGAGTTATCCGTGGGGGAAAGCCGTCACAGCAAAGCTTTAATTATTTGTTGAAATTCCTTCGGACAGAATTTTTGGAGTAGCGGGCGTGCAAGAATTATTGTATGATGATTTAACTTACGCTATACGGAAATGCATATTTGAAGTTCATAATGACATTGGTGTTGGGTATGATGAAGAAACATATCATCAGGGGTTGAGTCGAAGATTTGTATGAGAGGGCATTTCATTTGCTTCAAAGGAAAGGATCAAACTCAAACATCGCGGAATATTGATTAGAGAATTTGCTCTGGATTTTCTGGTCGAAGATAAAATCATTTTATCTCTAAAATGTTTGCCATGTGACTTTCTTCAAGCCAATTACATTCAACTTTTTACTGAGCTCAAACTTTGGCAAAAGAATCTCGGCCTTCTCGCAAACTTTGGCCACCCGAAGGCAAAAATTGAACGTCGTATTTATCATGAAAAAACATTCACTGTCGACGAAAACTATGACTACATTAAAGACCAGATGAATGAAATAGAGCGAGAAACCACGAGGAATTTGCGCGAAGCGATTCTCTTTGTCGGGAATTTGCACGGACTTGGTTTCGGCAAACCGATCGTACAAAAATTAGTTGAAACGGAGCTTGGGTGTCGGCAGATTAACGTTGAGAAGGGCGTTCCACTTCCGGTAAATTATCTTGGCGAGACAATCCGAACGTATAAAATGCGCCATATTTTGCTTGAACGTAACATTATCTGCGGCATCACAGCCCTGCAAGATTCAATCAGTCATCATGATATTTCGAAGATCAAGAGCTACTTGCGAGCACTCAAGCTGAGGACTGGATTGGCGGTCAATTTCGGAAAATCCAAACTGGAGATTAAAGGTGTGCGTGATGAACAGGCGTGAGAAAATAAGCCTTAAGGTTTTATTGGCCTAGATGAAGACTAAACGGATATAATATAAAAAAGTATTTTTGATGAGCGAAGCCGTTTGACAAATAATAAGTGTTTTTCTTCATGCATTTATCCGTGGGATTCTTTAATCAGTGGGGGAGTTTTTAGCTATTTAGGTTCACTGAATATTTACTTATGAGCAACACTAATGGTAACAGTGGTTCGTACCGCGGCATCTGGGTCTATCTCGAGCAGGAGGAGGGCGAGCTGTGCTCCGTATCCCTGGAAGTCCTCGGAAAGGCGAGAGACCTCTCCAGGGTCAGCGGGGAGGAGGTGACCGGTGTGCTGCTCGGGCACGACGTGCGAAGCTCTGCGGAGATGGCCCTGCTGCATGGGGCGGACCGGGTTCTGCTGGCGGATGATCCGATCCTGAGACATTACCTTTCCGATCCCTACACCGACATTTTCGGGAATCTTGCTGCTGAGCGCAAGCCAAATATCGTTTTAATGGGAGCGACCCACAACGGCCGGGATCTGGCCGGTCGAATGGCGGTTCGCCTGCGAACGGGCCTGACTGCCGACGCCATCCGTCTGGAGATGGACCCGGAGTCCGGCCTGGTGGTGGGCTCTGTCCCCGGATTCGGAGGGGGTATCGTGGCGTTGGTCGAATGTTCCGAGAAGAGACCTCAGATGGCCACTGTCCGCCCCGGGGTCTTCCAGGTGATCGAGGAGAAAGGCGAGGGCGAGATCGAGGAGGTCGCAGTGTCACGCCTATGCAAAAAAGGTAGCCGCGGCGTGATCTTGGAAAGGGAGTCTGGCGGGAGTGTCGACATCACTCAAGCGGCGGTGATCGTGGCGGGAGGCGCAGGAACGGATGGTAATTTCGGCAAGATAAAGGAACTGTCCGAGTTGCTCGGGGGCATGGTCGGAGCCACTCGTGTCGCCGCTGACAACGGCTGGATCTCCAGGGATCATCAAATCGGACAGACCGGCTACACCGTCCGGCCCAAGGTCTGCATCTGTGCCGGCATCAGCGGCGCGGTGCAGTTTACCTGCGGCATCGATGATTCGGAAGTTGTAATCGCCATCGATACCAATCCCGAAGCCCCGATCTTCGACCACGCCGATTACGTTGTGGTCGAAGATCTCGACAAGGTGCTTCTGGCCCTGATCAGGAAGGTGCAGAAGGAAAAGTTCAGTAAAACAGATCCCACGGATTGAAGAAACCCACTGATAAAAACATCATAAAAATTTTAAGATTTTAAAAATTTAATCGGTGGGATTCTTCAATCAGTGGGTAATTGTCAGTTTTTCATGAGACAAAAAAATAATTCTGCCACGTTGTGTAAATCTTGTCTGTAAAAACATTAGAGATTAGGTGAGAACGAGAATGAACCTGAAGATCGTCGTCTGCATGAAGGTGGTCCCGAAGTCGGAGGAGGTCAGCGTCAACGAGGAGGACATGACGCTCGACCGGAGTCAGGCCCGCAACGAGATCAACAAGCCCGACAAGAACGCCATTGAAATGGCGATCTCCCTCAAGGAGAGATATGGAGCAGAGGTGATCCTGCTCTCCATGGGACCCTCTTTTTTCAAGGAATATTTGTTGCTCGGTATCGCTATGGGCGCCGACCGGGCGGTGCTGCTGTCGGATCGCGCCTTTGCCGGGGCGGATACCCTTCCCACCTCTCTCGCCCTTGCTACCGGCGTACAGAAGATCGGCGGGGTCGATCTGGTTCTCTGCGGGGAAGAAAGCGCCGACGCGGGTACGGGCCAGGTGCCCCCCGGGATCGCCGAGTGGCTCGATTTCTCGCTCCTAACCTATGCCACTGAGATGGAGCTCTTAGAGGATGGCCGCCTGCGAGGAAAGAGAGCTATTCAGGGCGGACACGAATGGCTTGCCGTTCCTTGCCCGGCGCTCGCCTCGGTAGAGCTCGGCTGCAACCAGGTCCGCTTCCCCAATTTCGAACGAAAAGAAGAGATTGAGAACGACGGGCTGATCACGGTCTGGAATGCCAACGACCTTGGGGTAGAACCGGAGCGCCTGGGGCTTGCAGGTTCTCCCACGCGAGTGAGCCGCGTCGAGGCCGTCGAGATTCCTGAAAGACGAATGGAACGAGTAGATGGGTCTATAGAGAAAATCGCTGACCAGCTTTATGAAGTTATAAAGAAATATTTGTGAGCTTTATTGTTTCTGGGGTTCATTTGAGGGTTTTTCAGGGGGATCAAAATGATTACGTGCCTCGTTTTCTTACTTCGCATTTCTTAGATGTACAGCATAAAACCATCCTTTAGTCGATTTATCTGCAACCCAGTCGTCAGGGCTTTGCTGTTGTGAGAAACCATCTCAGCACCAATCGGCTTAAGCAGCAGATGGTGACCGACGTTTTTATTTTTTATTGAAAATGATACATAATTATCTTATTTTGTATTTGCGACATTAAACCAATAGGAAGGCCAGAAAATTATTTGGCCTTGTACAATCAACAACGGTTTTCAGTTCGCGGGGTTCTTGTGGCTGAATTTCTAAAGAATACGGGTTGAATCTATGAGCTATCAATATCAGAATATATCCACTTCAAAGTTGTCAATCATCGGCGCGGGCCAAATCGGACCGGACATTGCGTTGCATTTCTCAAAGGTGT
>JBHHXE010000081.1:0-10168 GCA_046756865.1 Nitrospiria bacterium
CGAAGAGGATGGGCTTTCTTCTTGACTTTTCATCATTCAGTATGCTAGAAAGAGCGTTCACTTTCTCAAGAGGATTCACTTTGGCCAACCACCCATCCGCTCTAAAAAGAGAACGACAGGCAAACAAAAGAAGAGACAGAAACCGCGCAATCAACTCTTCCATCCGAACCGCCGTCAAGAAAGTACACAAGGCAATCTCTGAAAAAGATTCCGGCACGGCAAAAACATCGCTTCATGATGCAACTTCCATTCTGGACCGGGCAGCTTCCAAGGGCGTTATCCCCGGCAAGAGAGCCTCTCGCAGGATTTCCCGCCTCGCCGCAAAGGTAAATGCTGTCCTGTCGCCTGCATCACCTGCAAAAGAAAAAGCGTAACCATTCGGGATCTCTGAATCGTCATAAAGAGGCCCGGCACTTATCGTTGTAAAAATCGTCAAATGACCCTCTTTCCGCATTGAGATACGCCTTAATAAGAAGTCTGAAACCGTGAAGCGTAGCCCTCTTTCCCTTGGGCCGACTGGCCCGTCTTGCAAAGATCAAGCAGTATTGCCTCGAGAACGAATGAGGGTGACATCGTGCCGCCTTTCAACTGCGAATCGGCGGCAAGCGACAACTCAAAAGCCCACTGGATCTCATCCGAACTCCATTTTTTCAACTGCTGCAGGAAAGGGGCGAGAAGGCTCGGCGGAAGCCTGATGCTTCCACGAACAGCGGATGCCGGAGCACCGGAGTTGATCATCTCTTTTGCAATCGCCATCATCCGCCACTGTCGCGTCAACATGGTCAGAATAAAAAGGGGATGTTCCCCTTCCGCAAGGAGATCGGCGAGCAGACGAAGGGACCTGCCGGAATTCCTGTCAGCGACGGCACCGGTCAACTCAAATATGGAATGGCTCTTTCCGCTTCCGATGACCTCGAGAACGGTTTCAGTGGACACCCTCATTTCTTTGTCCTGATCTTCTACGGCAACATATAAAGCGATTTTCTCAATTTCTTGCTGAATCAGAAAAAGATCATTCCCAAGTCGTTCCTTGATATACCAAAGGGCCTCGTCCGAAAAACGAAGCCTCTTTTTCCGGCCTTCCCGGGCGATCCACGCAGGGATCTCTTTTTCGCGAAGACGGGTACAGTTGATGACGGTTGCTTTCTTTTTTAATGTTGAAAACAGTTTCTTCCGCATATCCGGTTTCGCGGCGGAAAAGACCAGCACCGTGGTTGCAGAAGGGCGGTCAAGATAGTCCAAAAAGTGGCCCATCTCATCCTTGATCCGGTCCGCGTCCTGAATAAGTATAAGCCGCCGTGGGCTGGACAGCGGAAAGGTCCCGGCGATAAGGATCACCTCTTCCGCATTAACCGCTTCTCCCCGAAACTGATCCAGATTAAAATCGGTTACTGCCGGGTCCAGCGCTTTTTCCCGAAAGCGTTGCAGGAGTCCCTGGGTAAAGTAAGCTTCCTCCCCGGCAAGGAGATAGCAAGGCGAGAAGTTTCCTTTGTCGAAGTTGCGTATGGCCTCTTGAGGTGTCATGGATCTGCCTTCTGCCTCCCCGTAGGGGTAATACGGGTCAGGAGCAGATCCGCCATTTTCCCCGCCAGTTTTCGCCCAGCTTCGCGAATCGCGCGATCCTCTGCACTGCGTGAGGCCTTTGCGTCTGAGCGTGCAAGATATTCTGCGCGCCCTTCAGCCGATGTCTCAAACTCCCCCCCCTTTTTCTGTTCGAGATGGAAATGGAGTCCGATTTGAACCCGGTATTCCCGGGCCTGACCCTGGAGATCCAGAGACAGGGGTGCACGGTGATAGCGCTTGATTCGTCCTTTCAGGACCAGATCAGCGCCCTCGGGGTCGCTGATCACTTTCCATCCCCGTGAGATGAAAGTCTCCTTGAAAACCCGACTGATCCGCTTTTCAAGGAGGGGCTCGATTGTACCGTTCTCAAAGAGAGGAATTGCAATTGTTTGCCGGACGCTTCCCGGATCCCTGACGCGAACAAGATCGCTTAGGCCTTGATTCATGCCATGAAGGTAGCCACACCCGGTGAGGAGGGCAAAGAGAAGAAAAATTGTGGTATAGAAAAGCGACGGGTTTAATTTCATATCACGATATTGACCAGTTTCCCTTTCACAACAATGACCTTCTTGATGGTTTTCCCTGCGATCCAGCGCTCTGTCTTGGGATCAGAAAGGGCCTTCTCCTGCAACACATTATCTTCCAGGCCCACCGGGGCGGAAAACCGGTTTCGAACCTTGCCATTGACCTGAACGACCACCTCAAGCGTTTCCCCTTTGACCAAAGCAGGATCATAGACAGGCCAGGGGACATCCAGAATCGAGGGCGGGTATCCCAGCGTTTCCCAGAGCGCCTCGGCAAGATGGGGGGAAAAGGGAGAGAGAAGAAGCACCAGGTGCTTTATAGCTTCCGAGAAGGCCGACGCATAAAGCGGGGCCTCGTCTTTGGCCGGTTCCTGCAAAGCCTGATCACGAGAGAGATCATTGTAAAATGACATGAGCGCCGCGATAGCAGTATTAAACTGAAACCGCTCCAGGTCTTCCGTTACCTTCTGAATGGTTTGATGTGTCCTGCGGCGAAGGGATTTAATTCGCCCGGAGGCTCTGGAAAAATCGACCGTCTCGGAAGGAGGACGTGCCCAAGGGGACTGGGCATGTTCACAGACAATTCGCCAGACCCGCTGGAGAAAACGGTATCCTCCCTGAACCCCGTCGTCACTCCATTCGAGGTCCTTTTCCGGGGGCGCGGCAAAGAGAGAGAAAAGACGCGCCGTATCGGCTCCGTAGGCTTCAATGAGATAATCCGGATCGACAACATTTCCCTTCGATTTGGACATCTTCGCCCCGTCCTTAATCACCATTCCCTGAGTCAGGAGGTTCTTGAAGGGCTCATCGATTTTAATCAGGCCGAGATCGTGGATGACTTTTGTAAAAAAGCGGGCATAGAGGAGGTGAAGGACGGCGTGCTCGATTCCCCCGATATACTGGTCCACCGGGGTCCAGCCATCGGCAGATTCCGGATGAATCGGCGCCGCCGTCTCACGTGGAGAGGTATAGCGCAAAAAATACCAGGAGGAGTCGACGAAGGTATCCATTGTATCGGTTTCTCTCCGTGCGGCGCCGTGGCAAAGTGGGCAGACCGTATTGAGAAAGTCTGCACTCTCCGCAAGGGGGGAACCGCCTTTTCCTCCGAAGGGAACATCCTCGGGGAGGGTCACGGGCAGCTCGGATTCCGGCACCGGAACTGTCCCGCAGTGCTCGCAATAGAGAATCGGGATCGGTGTGCCCCAATAACGCTGTCTGGATATGCCCCAATCGCGAAGCCGGTAGTGGAGGGTCTCCTGTCCCAGATCTTTTTCCTCAATAAATTGTGCTATTTTTCCCTGTGCTTCCTTTGGAGAGAGGCCGCTGAACCGATCGGAGTGAACCAGTCGACCCGCCGCCTCGGTGTAGGCGGCATCGAGCGGTTCACATAGTGATCCGGACACGTTCTGGATAACGAGACGGACAGGAAGCCGGTATTTTTGGGCAAATTCAAAATCGCGCTGATCGTGCGCCGGGACCGCCATCACTATACCGGTCCCGTATTCCATCAAAACAAAATTGGCAACCCATATCGGAATTTTTTCCTTCGTGAGGGGATGCAGGGCATAGGCGCCGGTAAAGATCCCCTCTTTTTCCTGATTGAGGTCGGTCCGTACCGTAAGATCCTGTGCCTTAATCTTTTCGACAAAAGCCTCAACCGCTTTTTTTTCGGGCTGATCCGCAATCAGGGAAGGGAGGAGAGGATGCTCCGGGGCGATGCTCATGAAGGTCACGCCATATAGGGTGTCGGGTCGAGTGGTAAAGATGCTTAGGGCTTCAGGCCCGTCGGCGCGTTGGAAGTGGACCTCCACCCCTTTGCTTTTGCCGATCCAGTTTTTTTGCATCAGCAAGACCCGCTTCGGCCAGCCGGTTAGACGGTCACAGCCGGAGAGGAGCGCTTCCGCATAGTCCGTAATCCGGAAGAACCACTGATTCAGGGTCTTTTGCGTCACGGCCGTATCGCAACGCCAGCAAAGCCCCTCAACCACCTGTTCATTGGCCAGGACAGTGACACAATCGGGGCACCAGTTGACCGAGGCCTCTTTTCGATAGGCCAACCCTCTCTCCAGCATTTTCAGGAAGAGCCACTGATTCCAGTGATAATAGTCGGGTCGGCAGGTTGCAATCTCCCTTTCCCAATCGTAGGAAAGACCCATTTTGCGGAGCTGTGTCCGCATGTAATCGATGTTCTGGGTGGTCCAGGCCGCCGGGTGGGATTTCTTTTGAATCGCGGCATTCTCCGCGGGGAGACCGAAGGCGTCCCATCCCATCGGGTGGAAGATATTATATCCCTGCATCCGCTTGAAGCGGGCAATCACATCCCCGATTGCATACACCCGGACATGTCCCATATGGATCCGGCCCGAAGGATAGGGAAACATCTCAAGGACATAATACTTGGGACGGCCGGACTTTCTGGCAACCTTGAAGGTCTCGTGTTCCTGCCAGTAGCGCTGCCACTTCGGTTCAACTTCTTTGGGTTGATAACTGTTTTTCACTTAAACCGGCCTTTCACCTTGATGGCGCGCGAAATGGAACGATTCAGCATGCCTGGATATTTCTTCAAGGCAAGGCAGAATTTTATGGGGCAACTCTAAGGGGATTCCATTGAAAAAACGAGGTTTTTATAGTATATTGGCTACGATGAAAAAAGGCAAGAAGAGATTTCTCCTCGCATTTATATCGCTTGTATCCCTCATTTTTCTTGTGTCCTCCGGGTTTTATCTTTTTTTTCTGGACGCCCTCGTCGTTAAAAAATTTGAAGGTCAACGCTGGAAGCTTCCGTCCAAGATCTATTCCGCCCCCTTCATCCTTTCCTCGGGTGTCGACATTGAAAAGACCGGTCTGGCCTCACGCCTGAAGCGGCTTTCCTACCACCCCGTCAAGACGCCGGTGCGAAATCCAGGTGAGTTTTTTTTAAGCGACGACGAGGTGCAGATCTATCTCCACGAATTTGCCTACCCGGACCATGTCGAAAGCGGCTACCCGGTCAGCCTGAGCTTGTCAGAGGGGAAGAAGATCGCCCGGATCATGGATCTGACCCTGGCCATTGATGTGGATTACGCCGTGATCGAACCTGAGGTTATCGGCGGCTTCTATGAAGCGGAATGGGAAGAGCGGCGATTGGTCCGGATCGAAGAGATCCCGCAGAGTCTGATAGACGCCGTGATGGTTATGGAGGATCGGCGTTTTTATGAACACATGGGTATTAACTTCAAGAGCATCCTGCGGGCGGCATGGATTAACTTAAAAGCGGGAAAAATCGTCCAGGGCGGAAGCACCCTGACTCAACAATTGGTGAAAAATTTCTACCTGGCGAGCGATCGGACCTGGAGAAGAAAGGCCAACGAAGCCCTGATGGCCCTCCTTCTGGAGCGGCGTTATTCAAAAGAGGAGATTCTTGAGGTCTACCTCAACGAGATCTACTTTGGTCAGAACGGCGTCATGGGGGTCTATGGCGTCGGTCAGGGATCAATGTTTCATTTTATGAAGCGGCCCTCCGAGCTTACGCTGGGGGAATCTGCCCTCCTGGCCGGGATTATCCGGTCCCCGAATATTTATTCTCCTAAAAAAAATATCCGAAGGGCCGTTCGGCGCAGAAACCTGGTTCTGGAGAATCTCTTTTCGGAAGGCAAGATCGATCTGAAGGCCTATATGGAAGCCCGGGCCGAAAAGGTTTCAGGAAGGAAGTTGAAGCAGCGGCTCAACGCGGCCCCCTACTTTGTCGATGAAATCCGGAAACGGATGGCAGACATTTATCCGCCTCGGGTCTTAATCTCCGGTGGACTTCAGATCTTCACCACGCTGGATGTGGAACTGCAAAGGATTGCGGACGAGGCTCTTAAGACGGGTCTTTCCGCCCTGGAAAATCGAAAGCCCCGACTGAAACGGGACGACCCGAAACAACGGCTTCAGGGAGCTCTGGTCGCGATCGATCCGGGAAGCGGTGCGGTCCGGGCTATGGTCGGGGGACGGGATTATGGTGTCAGCCAGTTTAATCGGGCGACCCAGGCGCGGCGGCAGCCGGGCTCCCTGTTCAAGCCCCTTGTCTACCTGACGGCTTTTGAACAGGCCGCAACGGGCGGCACACCCTACACACCCGTCAGCCTTGTGGATGATGCCCCGATTACCCTTCAAGTGGGAGGAAAGGAATGGTCCCCTGAAAATTATGACAAGCAATATAACGGCCCGGTCACCCTCCAGGCGGCCCTCGAACGTTCTCTCAATACAGCCACCGTCCGTCTTTCACAAGAGGTCGGCATCGAAAACATTATGAATACGGCTCAGAAAATCGGCATCACCAGTCCACTCTCAGCCATCCCTTCCCTCGCCCTGGGAAGCCTTGAGGTCTCTCCACTTGAAATCGGCATGGCTTACGGGACGCTGGCCAACCAGGGGGTCAGGCAGGCGCCCAAGTTTCTGCTGGGCGTCATCGACCCAGCCGAGCTGCCCCTTGATCCGGAAAAGAAGGAAGAAGACGCCTCTCCCGGAGGGGTTTCCGCGCCAGCCGCCTATCTCGTAACACACCTTCTTAAGGGGGTGGTCGAATCAGGGACGGGCCGAGGTGTCAGGACGCTCGGTTTTGAGAAGTCGGCTGCCGGAAAAACCGGGACAACGACTGACGGCAGAGATGCTTGGTTTGCCGGTTATACCCCTGATCTTGTCACCGTCGTCTGGATCGGATTTGATCAGCAACAGCGCGGCGCGCTCTCGGGGTCGTCCGCAGCCTTGCCGATCTGGACAAAATTTATGAAAAAGGGAGATACCGGAAATCCAGGCAGCGATTTTCTTGTTCCCTCCGGAATTATTTTCCGAAGCGTCAACGACAAAGGGCAAGTCTGCCGGGAGGATGGAAAAGAAGTTCCCTTTATAGAGGGAACAGAGCCGGAAGAATCCTGCAGGAAAGGTTTGTTCAAATGGCTGGAGGGGCTGTTTTTTTAGATGATCGCTCTCATGGAAAGGCTGAATGCGCTCTCTCAAAGATAAAGTTATCCTGATTACGGGCGGGGGGCGCGGGATCGGCCGTGCGGCTGTCAGGCGCTTCACCGCCGAAGGGGGAAAAGTCGCTTTTTGCGCGCGCAGTGAAGGCGAAGTGGCCGCGACCGCGAGTGAGATTAAAGAGACAGGTGGGCAGGTTCTTTCTTTTCGGGCGGATATCTCTTCCCGGCGGGAAGTACAGCGGATGGTCTCCCGGGTTACCTCTGAGCTCGGGATCATCGATCTCCTGATTAATAATGCCGGTGTACTTGGACCCTCGGAAACAATTGCAACCTACAGGCCTGAGGCCTGGGAGGAAGTGATTCGAATAAACCTCAACGGCACATTCCTGGTTACACATACCGTCGTGAGAACGATGATCCCCCGCCGCAGCGGCACGATTATTTCGCTAACATCCAGTGTCGGACGAAAGGGCCGCGCCAAATGGGGCGCCTATGCGGTTTCCAAGTTTGGCCTGGAAGGATTGATGCAGACCCTGGCTGAAGAGGTGGCTCCGTTTCACCTCCGCACCATCACGCTCAATCCGGGTGCAACACGTACAAAGATGCGTTCTGCTGCTTTTCCGGAAGAGGATCCCGGCAAACTTCAGGCCCCGGACGAAGTCGCAAGGGCGCTCCACTATCTGGCCATTTCAACTGATACCTCTCTTCACGGTCGATCACTCAATATGTCCGACCTCCCTTTGGAGGCTTGGCCATCGAAACACCCCGACAATGGAGGGCCTCGGTGATTCGCCAAAGAACCGATAAAAGGAGATCTCCATGAAGGCGGTCCGTTTCCACCAATTTGGTGGACCTGAGACCCTCATTTATGAGGATGCACCCTTGCCGGTTGCCGGATTAGGGGAGGTTGTCGTTCGCGTCAAAGCCTGCGCCCTCAACCATCTTGACCTCTGGATCCGGAAGGGTATCCCGGCATACCATATACAACTTCCCCATATCCCCGGTTGTGATGTCTCTGGAATAATCGACGATGTGGGTGAAGGGATTACAGAGTTCGCAAAGGGTGACAAGGTGTTGATCGCGCCCGGACTCTCCTGCTTTCGCTGTTCGCCCTGCCTCTCGGGCCGTGATAACCTCTGCGAACACTACCGGATTTTCGGGGCGGGATGCGATGGCGGCTATGCCGAATATTCCAGGGTCCCGGTATCCAATCTCATCCGGATTCCGGATGAGATTGGATACCACGAAGCGGCGGCCTTTCCCCTGACCTTTCTGACCGCATGGCACATGCTTATCAAACGGGCCAGGCTGCAGCCCGGACAGGACCTTCTGGTTCTGGCAGGTGGAAGCGGCGTGGGAAGCGCGGCAATCCAAATCGGAAAACTGGCCGGGGTGCGCGTGATTGCCACTGCGGGGAGCTCCGTCAAGTTGGATCAGGCTCTGATGATCGGGGCTGATTTCGTTATCGATCATTCAAAAGGTGATTTTTCAGAGGAGATCCGCAGGATCACGGACGGCCGGGGGGTTGATGTGGTTTTTGAGCACGTCGGACCGGCAACATTCAACTGGAGCCTCCGCTCGCTCACGAAGGGCGGCACGCTGGTCACCTGCGGGGCAACGAGTGGCCCAACAGTTGACCTCGACCTTCGCTACCTCTTCTCCAGGGAACTTAATCTCATGGGTGCCATCATGGGAACGCGTGCCGAATTAAAGGAGATTACACATCTCATGGGACAAAAAAAACTTCGCCCGATTATCGATTCGGTCCATCCCCTCTCTGAGGCGCGAAATCTTCAGGAAAAAATGAGATCGAGAGATCTCTTCGGAAAACTGATCCTGGCGCCGGGTGACTAAAAAAGGCCATTCCTGCCATTCCGGAAAAAGCCGGAATTCAGCCCTTATGGTAAGCCACAAGAACTCCGTATTCCGGACTGCATCGGAGTGGCGATATTTTCGCGTGCATCCATATTCAGGAGATAGAAATCAAGACCTGATCGCCTTCCTGCTTCACAGGATAGGTCCTGATTTTTAACTTGGGACTGAGCGGAGAGGTACCGTCCTTGATGTTGAAGCGCCACTGATGCCAGGGACAGAGGACCTGTTCTCCACAGACCTTGCCCTCGGCCAAGGCCCCGCCCTGATGCGGACAGACATTGGAAATCGCGTAAATATCGCCATCCAGGCGGAAGAGCGCAACCTCAAGATTGTTAATTTCGATTAGCTTTCCCGAATCCTCAGGGATTTCACTTACCTTCGCCACGTTTACAAAAGACATCCCACCCCCACCTGATAAAAAAATAAAATTCTCATGTTACTTGAACCTAAAGCCGCTGTGATTATAAGGGAAGCTTCTTCATCGGGTCAAATACCTCCGGCGGGACAATTCCGCACACGAAACAGGAAGGGAGATTTGTCGGAAAAGTGAGACCTGTGCTACAATCCTGTCCTTGGGGGATGATGTAATGCCGCAAACGATCATGATTGTCGATGATGAACCTGACCTCAGAAGATTGGTCGCGCATCACCTCAAACAGGAAGGCTTCCTCACGGTTTGTGCCTCCAATGGATCGGATGCCCTCAAGGGGATTGCGACACAAGCGATTTCTCTTGTGATACTCGATGTTATGATGCCAGAGCAAAGCGGCCTGGATGTCTGTCGGCAGTTGCGAAACAGCGCTGAGTCAGCCTCCCTCCCTGTGATTTTATTAACGGCCCGGGCTGATGAAAGTGACAAAGTCATTGGCTTGGAGCTGGGCGCGGATGATTATGTTACAAAACCCTTCTCACCTAAAGAATTGGTCGCCAGGGTGAAGGCGATACTGAGAAGATCTAAAAGCATTGAGGAAGGGGTCGTCTATCAATACGGGCAGCTCATGCTTGATACAACACGGCATGAGGTTAAAGCCGAGGGGAAAAAGATTGCGCTGACCGCCAAAGAATTTTCACTCCTGGAACTTTTTCTTGAAAAAAAGGGGAGGGTCTTGACACGGGATTCTTTATTGAAATCAATCTGGGGATACGATTACTTCGGGACCACCCGGACGGTCGACGTTCACATCAGACGCTTGCGTGAGAAGATCCCCTTTCTTTCAAAGGCCATTGAAACCCTTCCGTCTCTTGGATATAAACTGACCGATGAAC